>NZ_JBDFPP010000011.1:0-183196 GCF_039672635.1 Pseudomonas sp. P39-UII1 | reverse complement strand
TCATCTACAGTACGGGCTCGATGCCCTAGGAGCGGCTCCGCTTCAAGACCTTCCCTCGATGATCAGTCGAGAACTTTCGCCTCTTGGGAGGCGAAAGTCGAGATACAAGGAGCGGCTTCAGCCGCGATCACCGGCGAAGCCGGTGCCATCCACCGCGGCGCCTGCTTCGCGGCTGAAGCCGCTCCCACAGGGTATGCGGCGCGCTCGCAGGCTTTGTTCTCTGCGCGACAACGCAGCCCGAAAGGCTGGGTAATCTCCCACAGTTACTCCCCGGTGCTCACGGCCGAAGGCGCCCGGGCAGAAAAAAGGCGACCCGAAGGTCGCCTCTTTCAGCACACCATGTTGCCAATCAGAACTCGTGATCGGCCGTGTCCGGGCTCAGGTTGGCAATGCCCAGCTTGCCCGCAGCCTGCTCGATCGCACCGGTCTGCTTGACCAGGGAGGCGATGGCATCACGCACGATCTGGTTGCCGGCCGCATTGTCGGCAGCGATCAGCTGGTCGTAGTGCTCGCCTTTGAGCGCGTGGTCGACGATCACCTGGATCTTCGCCTCGGTGGCTTCCAGGTCGGCCTTGAGGGTCGCGTCGGCGGCCGGGTCGGCCTTGGCCACCAGGGACGACAGGCTTGGGCCGGTCAGTTTGCTGCCGTCGGCGCGGGTGTACTCGCCCAAATAGACGTTGCGGATGCCCTTGGCGTCGTAGAAGTGCGAGTAGTGGGTGTTGTCGCTGAAGCAGTCCTGCTCGTCTTCCGGCGAGTTGGCTTCCAGCGAGACCTTCATGCGCTCGCCGGCCAGTTCGCCCAGCGACAGGCTGCCCATGCCGAACAGCATCTTGCGCAGGCCGTCGTTGACCGGCTCGGCTTCCAGGGTGGCGCGGTAGTTGTCGGCGACGTTCGGTGCCCAGTTGCCGACCATCTCTTCGAGGTCTTTGACCAGCAGCTCGGTGACCGACTTCAGGTAGGCGCGGCGGCGGTCGTTGTGGCCGCCGGTGGCACCTTTGCCTTCGAGGTAGTCGGAGGCTGGGCGGTTGCCCGCGCCAGGGCCGGTGCCGTTGAGGTCCTGGCCCCAGAGCAGGAACTCGATGGCGTGGTAGCCCGTGGCGACGTTGGCTTCGGAACCGCCCAGCTCGTTCAGGCTGGCCAGTTTCTCAGGGGTGATGTCCTTGACGTCGATTTTTTCTTCGCCCACCTGAATCTCGGTGTTGGCGATGATGTTGGCGCCGGCGGCCGGGTTGCCCAGGGCGTGCTCGTAGCTCTTGTCGACGTAGTCGATCAGGCCCTCGTCCAGGGGCCAGGCGTTCACCTGGCCTTCCCAGTCGTCGATGATGGTGTTGCCGAAGCGGAAGGCTTCGCTCTGCAGGTAAGGTACACGTGCGGCGGCCCAGGCAGCCTTGGCGGCTTTCAGGGTGTCGTCGTTGGGGGTTGCCAGGAACGCGTCGATGGCGGTCTGCAGAGTCTTGGCGGTGCTCAGCGAGTCGCTGTACACGGCGTAGACCATGTCGGCGTAATGCTTGACCACGGCTTTGCCGGCCGCTTCGTCGACAGCCCCGGGCGCCGCAGCGGTGGTGCTGGCGGCAGCAGGTGCCTGAGCTTGCGGAGCGGCAGCCTTGTCGTCCTTGCCTTCACCGCAACCGGCGAGAGCGATGGCGATGGCCAGCAGACTGGCGGAGGCCAGAGGCATTCGAATCATTATTGGTTTCCCTGCGTCGTGTGGTTGGACAGTGCGCCGTGGCACGTAAAACCGCCACATCATGCGAAAGATTTGCATTTGCTGTAAAGGGGCGACGGCGCAATTCATGTAAATGCAGGTCACGGCTTGTAACCCGCAACGGCAGGGGTCAGAAGGCGGAAACCTGATTGCGCTGCGCCTGGCGCAGGTAACTGGTCAGCTCGCGCGCCGACAGCGGCTTGCTGTAGTGGTAACCCTGACCTTCGTGGCAGCCCTGGGCGATGATGTAGGTTTCCTGTTCGGCGGTTTCCACGCCTTCGGCGATCACCTGCATGCCCAGGCTTTTGCCCAGCTGGATGATCGCCCGCACGATGGTGGCATCGTCGTCGTCGTCGAGCAGGTCCTGGACGAAGCTCTTGTCGATCTTGATCTTGTCCAGCGGCAGCGACTTCAGGTAGCTCAGCGACGAGTAGCCGGTACCGAAGTCGTCGATGGCGATCATCGCCCCTGAGCGGCGCAGGCTCAGCAGGTGTTGCGCGGCGGTGCTGATGTCCTCCATCAGGCCGGTCTCGGTCACTTCCAGCTCCAGGCTGCGCGGGGGCAGGCGGTACGCCTGCAGCAGGTTGTTGACCACCCGCGGCAGTTCGTTGTGGTGCAACTGCACGGTGGACAGGTTGACCGCCATGCGCAGTTCGCTGAAGCCCAGGTCGTGCCATTCGCGCAGTTGCCGGCAGGCCTGGTCGAGCACCCATTCGCCGATGGTAATGATGTAGCCGTTCTGTTCGGCCAGCGGGATGAACTGGTCCGGCGGCACCATGCCCAGCTCCGGGTGCTGCCAGCGCAGCAACGCCTCGACCCCCACCACGCGGTGGTCGCGGTAGCTGATCTGCGGCTGGTAGACGAGGTACAGCTGGTTGCGCGGCAGGGCTTCGCGCAGGTCCTTTTCCAGCTCGCGGCGGCGGCGCATCTCGCTATCGACGCTGGCGATGTAGAACTGGTAACGGTTGCGCGAGCGAGCTTTGGCCAGGGTCATGGTCTGCTCGGCCTTTTGCAGCAGCTTCTCGGTGCTGTCGCCGTCTTCGGGGAACAGGGTGATGCCGATGGTGGCGCGCAGGCGGATCTGCTGGTGGCCGAGGCCGAATGGCGCTTCCAGGTCGTCGAGGATGCTCTGGGCCAGCTCCGCGGCTTCGTAGGGCTGTTCGATGTTGGCCTGGACCAGGGCGAACTGATCGCCGCCCAGTCGCGCCAACGCGCCCAACCGGCCACTGTGGGCGCGCAGGCGGTCGGCCAGGGCCAGCAGCAACTGGTCGCCGACCTGGTAGCTGAACTGCTCGTTGATGCCTTTGAAATCGTCCAGCCCCACGCACAACACGGCGACGCGGTGCTGCAGCCGGCCGCCATCGACCAGGATCTTGTCCAACTGCGCCTGCAACTGCTGGCGGTTCGGCAGGCCGGTGAGAAAGTCATACTGGGCCATGCGCTGCAGGCTGTTCTCGGCTTCGTGGCGCAGGTGAGTGTTGCGCTCGATCGAGGCCAGCAGCTGGTTGGCGGTGTTCACCCAGATGCCCAGCTCGTTCTTCTCATGGCCTTTGAGCAGGGGAATCTGGTGCTGGCTGGGGCGGTCGGGGTTGATCTGGGTGAGGTGCTCGATGATCTTCGACAGCGGCTTGGTCAGCAGCCAGTGGTAGACCAGGTACAGCACCAGGCCCATGGCCAGGGCGCGCAGCACGCCGGAAATGAAAATGATGATGGCGTTGACCAAAAAGCCTTCACCGTAGGCGGCCGTATCGAGGGTAATGCTCAGGTCACCGTAATACTCACTGTACGGGCCGCGGCCGACCAGCTGGGTGGTGTAGGTGCGTTCCTGGCCGAGGATCAGGTCGGTCAGCCAGCGCATGGGCGAGTCCTGCAGCGGGCGGGACTTTTCTGCCAGCATGGTTTCGTTGGGGTGGCCGATCGAGGCCTGGCGTACCGATTCATCCTGGAACAGGCCTTCCATCACCTGCATGCCCATTTCCCGGTCGAGGCTGTAGACCGCCTGGGTTGAAGGGTCGCGGAACATGTCGAGGATGCGCTGGGCGTCATTGTTGACGGCCTGGCGGGTCTTGTAGGTGTCGTAGACGATCTGCGCGCAGCTGAGGACAACGCCGACCGCCAGCGCCGACAGGAGCACGACCCTGAGCAACTTGACCGATAAGCTGTTCCGCAATTCCAGCTTCAATGGGGTTTCCTTAATCCATGCGCATGGCATCATTTTGCCATTAACGTTGGCAATACACTATCGGCCGGTAGGGCTGTCCTGAGCAGTGTATCGGTTGCCTGACCCTGCAACTTGAGCGCGCTTAGCGAACTTCCAGACGTTTGATGTTAGCGCGCTATACGGGGTGAGCAAGAGGTGCGCGGAAAACTGTCGATTGGCCCCTTGAGGCATAAAAAAACCCGGCACATGGCCGGGTTTTGTTCAGGGCGTGAGTCATCAGGCCTTGAAGGTCTTGCCTTCGAACTGTTCGGCAACGAAGGCCCAGTTGACCAGGTTCCAGAATGCCTCGACGTACTTCGGACGCAGGTTGCGGTAGTCGATGTAGTAGGCGTGTTCCCAGACGTCGCAGGTCAGCAGCGGGGTGTCGCCGCTGGTCAGCGGGCAGCCGGCGCCAATGGTGCTGGCCAGGGCCAGGGAGCCGTCGGCTTTCTTCACCAGCCAGCCCCAGCCGGAACCGAAAGTGCCAACCGAAGTCTTGGTGAACTCTTCCTTGAACTTGTCGAAGGAACCGAACGCGGCGTTGATGGCTTCAGCCAGGGCACCGGTAGGCTGGCCACCGCCGTTTGGCGACAGGCAGTTCCAGTAGAAGGTGTGGTTCCAGACTTGAGCGGCGTTGTTGAAGATGCCGCCCGAAGAGCTCTTGACGATCTCTTCCAGGCTCTTGCCTTCGAATTCGGTGCCTGGGACCAGGTTGTTCAGGTTCACGACATAGGTGTTGTGGTGCTTGTCGTGGTGATACTCCAGGGTTTCCTTGGAGATGTGCGGCTGCAGGGCATCGTGGGCGTACGGCAGCGGCGGCAATTCAAAAGCCATGGTGGATCTCCTGATTCAGGTCTAGTTCGCGGTTTGCGCAGGGCCGATCACGGGCGGCCCTATGTGCGTCGGCGAGTTTGTACTCTTTGCGACGCAAGGGCTGGATCATAGCACCAGCCCCGGCGCATAACCACGCAACAAAGATAGGGAATAGAGGTTCCAGAGCGCTTGGCCGGCGCCGACGGGTGGGCGTCAATTGAAGATCAGCTGCGCCGCCACGGCGAACATCATCACCGCCACCATCAGGTCGAGCATCCTCCAGGTCGCCGGGCGGGCCAGCCAGGGCGCCAGCCACGCGGCACCGATCGCCAAGGTCGAAAACCACACCAGCGATGCACTGGCGGCCCCGGCCACATACGCCCCGGGCACGGTCTGCTGGGCACCGAGCGAACCGATCAGCAGCACGGTGTCGAGGTAGACATGCGGGTTGAGCAGGGTCACCGCCAGGGCGCTGAGCAGCACCGCACGGCGCGAGCGCATGCCTTGGCCTTGCTGGTGCTGCAGGCTCTGTTTGGAACAGGCGCTGCGCAGTGCTTTGGCGCCGTACCAGATCAGAAACACTGCGCCACCCCAGCGGGCGACAGCCAGCAAGGTCGGGTTATGCGCCAGCACCGTTGCCAGGCCGAACACGCCGGCAGCTACCAGCAGGGCGTCACAGACGATGCACAGCGCCGCCACCGGCAGGTGATGCTCACGGCGCAGGCTCTGTGCCAAAACAAAGGCGTTCTGTGCGCCGATGGCCATGATCAGGCCGAAGGCCACCAGCATGCCGTTCAGATAGCTTTGCCACATGGCAGGCTCCAGGGAAGGTTCAGAAGAAGATGCTGGCTATTGTGGTTCTCTGCCCTGTATAAGAAAAACAAATAAAGCTGATCCCTCATTAGGAAAATCGATGTTCGACTACAAGCTGCTGGCTGCCCTTGCGGCGGTCATCGAGCAAGGTGGGTTCGAGCGGGCCGCGCAGGTACTCGGGCTTTCGCAATCGGCAATCTCGCAACGTATCAAGTTGCTCGAAGCGCGGGTTGGCCAGCCAGTACTGGTGCGCGCCACGCCACCGAGCCCCACCGAGGTCGGCCGGCAGTTGCTCAACCATGTGCAGCAGGTGCGGTTGCTTGAGCGCGACCTGCAACGCCAGGTGCCGGCCCTGGACGAGGAGGGCCTGCCGGAGCGCCTGCGCATCGCCCTCAACGCCGACAGCCTGGCCACCTGGTGGGCGGGCGCGGTGGGCACGTTCTGCGCCGAGCAGCAGGTGCTCACCGACCTGGTGGTGGAAGACCAGGAGGTCGGCCTCAAACGCATGCGCGCTGGCGAGGTGGCGGCCTGCCTGTGCGGCAGCGAGCGGCCGGTGGCCGGTGCCCGCAGCCTGCCGCTTGGCGCCATGCGCTATCGGGCGCTGGCCAGCCCGGCGTTCATGGCGCGGTATTTTGCGCAGGGGTTCGATGCCAAGCGCCTGGCGCGTACACCGGCCATCGTGTATGGCCCGGATGATTTCCTGCAGCACCGTTACCTGGCGTCGCTGGGCATCGATGGCGGTTTCCTGCACCACCTGTGCCCGTCGTCCGAAGGCTTTTTGCGCATGACTGAAGCAGGCCTGGGCTGGGGCTTGGTGCCGGAGCTACAGGCCCGTGAACAGTTGGCGGATGGCAAACTGGTGGAAATATGTGCCGATACCCCTATCGATGTGCCGCTGTACTGGCATCATTGGCGCAATGGCGGGCATCTGCTCGCGCAACTGACCGAACACTTGCGGCACACGGCACGGCATTGGCTGGTGCCGTTGTAAAGGTGGCCGGCGTCTGTTGCATCTGAAATCTGAGGCGGGGTGTTACATGCAAATTCTGGTCACTGGCGCGAGCGGCTTCATTGGCGGGCGCTTTGCGCGCTTTGCCCTGGAGCAGGGCCTGGACGTGCGGGTCAGCGGCCGGCGCGCCGAGGGGGTCGAGCACCTGGTCAAGCGCGGCGCGCAGTTCATCCCTGGCGACCTGGGTGACGCCGAATTGGCCCGGCGCCTGTGCCAGGGCGTCGATGCCGTGGTGCACTGCGCGGGTGCAGTGGGCAACTGGGGGCGCTATCAGGATTTCCACCAGGGCAATGTGGTGGTTACCGAGAACGTGGTCGAAGGGTGCCTGAAGGAGCACGTGCGGCGCCTGGTGCACCTGTCGTCGCCGTCGATCTACTTCAATGGCCGCTCACGCCTGGATATCCGCGAGGACCAGGTGCCACGGCGTTTTCACGATCACTATGGGCAGACCAAGTACCTCGCCGAACAAAAGGTATTCGGTGCCCAGGAGTTCGGCCTGGAAGTGCTGGCGCTGCGCCCGCGCTTCGTTACTGGTGCCGGCGATGCCAGTATCTTCCCGCGGCTGATGCAAATGCAGCGCAAGGGCCGTGTGGCGATCATCGGCAACGGCCTGAACAAGGTCGATTTCACCAGCGTGCACAACCTCAACGAGGCGCTGCTCAGCGCGCTGTTCGCTGAGGACCGCGCCTTGGGCCAGGCCTACAACATCAGCAACGGCCAGCCGTTGCCGTTATGGGACGTGGTCAACTACGTGATGCGCCAGATGCACCTGCCCCAGGTGACCCGCTACCGCTCCTACGGCCTGGCCTACAGCATGGCGGCGCTGAACGAGGCGGCCTGCATGCTCTGGCCCGGGCGACCGCAGCCGACCCTGTCGCGCCTGGGGATGCAGGTGATGAGCCGCGATTTCACCCTGGACATCAGCCGTGCCCGGCAGTACCTGGACTACCAGCCCAAGGTCAGCGTGTGGACAGCCTTGGATGAATTTTGCGGTTGGTGGAAGCACCAGCCACTTGGCCAGTGAACCTGGGGCAGGGATGATGGTCATCAGTGCGCCGCGCGAGCGGTTTATACTCATGCCTTTTTGCTACTACCGCGGTTGAACCTACCCATGCGCAACGATGCCCACGACGATTTCGATGATGTGCCAGCCCTGCGGGCCGGTACCCCTGATGATGACGAACTGTTGCCGGCGCACGTGTCGCGCAGCCGGCAGAAGGCCGTCAGGCCCGCCAGTACCGGCCCTTTGTGGGCGCTGCTGGGCGCCGCTTTCATTGCCTTGGCCGGGCTTGGCTGGTGGAGCTTCCAGCAGATTTCGCTGATGGAGCAGCAACTGGTTGCCACCCAGGAAAGCTTTGCACGCATCAGCGAAGAAGCGGCGGGGCGCCTGCAGGCCATCAGCGGCAAGGTCGATGCCAGCGAGTCCTCGACCAGCACCGGCAGCGAGGCCCTGAAGCTGCAGATCCGCCAGCTGCAGGCCAGCCTGGCCGAGCAGGGCAAGCAACAGCAGGGCGTGGTCGGGCAGACAGGTGATCTGGGCAAGCGCCTGGAACAGGTGTTGGCCGATACGCGCGAACAGCAAAAAGTTGTGACTGAACTGCAGACTCAGCTGCAGGCGCAGTTGAAGGCGGTGAACGGCGAACTGGCGGCGTTGAAGTCAGGCCAGGTGGATGGCGGCAAGCTGGACGGGCAGCTCAAGAGCCTGAGTGACGAGGTGGCGGCGCTGAAGAAGCAAGGCAACCAGAAAGCGGCCATCGAGAGCCTGGAACAGGACATGCTGGTGTTGAAGAGCCAGGCGGACAACCGCCCAGCTGCGGCGGCCGGTGGTGCTTCAGTGCAGGAATTCGATGCGTTCCGTGGGCAGACCACGCGTAACTTCAATACGCTGCAGAGCCAGATCCAGAACCTGCAGCAGCAGATCAACGCCCGGCCTTGAGGCCGCAGGGGAGGGCTTTGCCCTCCTTTCATGACACCAGGCCGCGCCTACAGATGACCGCGAGCGTCTGCAGGCATGGCCGGGTGTTCGATCACAGCCGTGGGTAGTCGATGTACCCCACCGGCCCTTTGGCGTAGAAGGTTTCCGGATGGGCCTGGTTCAATGGCGCATCGGCCGCCAGCCGGGCCGGCAGGTCCGGGTTTGCAATGAACGGCACGCCAAATGCCACCGCATCCGCCTTGCCACTGGCCAATGCAGCGTTGGCGCTGGCTTTGTCGAACCGTTCGTTGACGATGTACGGGCCACCGAACGCTGCCTTGATCAGCGGACCGATGCTGTCGTCGGCCTCTTTCTCCCGCGAACAGATGAACGCGATGCCGCGCTTGCCCAGTTCCTGCGCCACATAGGTGAAGGTTTCGGCACGGTTGGCGTCGCCCATGTCATGGGAGTCGGCACGCGGCGCCAGGTGCACGCCCACACGGCCTGCGCCCCAAACCTCGATGGCCGCGTCGGTCACTTCCAGCAGCAGGCGTGCACGGTTCTCCAGCGAGCCACCATAGCGGTCGGTACGCTGGTTGGTGCTGCTCTGCAGGAACTGGTCGAGCAGATAGCCGTTGGCACCATGGATCTCCACGCCGTCGAAGCCGGCGGCCTTGGCATTCTCGGCGCCACTGCGGTAAGCCTCGACGATGTCGGCGATTTCTTCGCTTTCCAGGGCGCGCGGGGTCGGGTACTCGGTGATCGGGCGCACCAGGCTGACATGGCCCTTGGGCTGGATGGCGCTGGGTGCCACAGGCAACTCGCCATTCAGGTAGCTGGGGTGCGAGATGCGGCCAACGTGCCACAGCTGCAGGAAGATCCGCCCGCCAGCGCCATGCACGGCCTTGGTGACATTGTTCCAGCCGCGGACTTGCTGGTCGTTCCAGATGCCAGGCGTGTCCGGGTAGCCGACACCCATGGCGGTAACCGAAGTCGCTTCGCTGAGAATCAGCCCGGCGCTGGCGCGCTGCACGTAATACTCGGCCATCAGCGCGTTGGGCACCCGGCCTTCATCGGCGCGGCAGCGTGTCAGCGGGGCCATGATGATGCGGTTGGGCAGTTGCACGTCACCCAGTGTGATCGGATCGAAAAGCGTGGTCATAACGGTTACCTGCCTTGTCAAAGTGCTTGGCGCAGTTGTTCGAGGAACGCTTGAATGGTGGCTTCGTTGCGTTTGAAGAAGTGCCACTGGCCGACCTTCTGGCTGTTGATCAACCCGGCGCGCTGCAGCGTGGCCAGGTGGGCAGAGACGGTCGACTGCGACAGACCGCAGCGCTGGTCGATCTGCCCGGCACACACGCCGTTTTCGGTGCTGTGATGCTGGGCGGGGAAGTGCGCTGCAGGGTCTTTCAGCCAGTTGAGGATTTCTCGTCGGACCGGGTGGGCCAGGGCTTTTATTATTTCGTCGAGATCAAGAGGCATGGTCTGGGCTCATGGTGTAGCGGCATATCGCGATAGGCCGAAATATAGATCGGTACTTCACGATATAGAAATATGAAGTGGTTCTGAGCTGATCACGAATCGCTATATCGCGTTATAACGATATACGCAGGCGCAGTGCTAGACTGCGCTCATGAACTACCTCGCACACCTGCACCTTGGCGGCCGCGCGCCGCAACAACTGCTCGGCAGCCTGTATGGCGATTTCGTCAAAGGCTCGCTGGAAGGGCGTTTTCCGCCCGCGCTGGAGGCGGCGATCCGCCTGCACCGGCACATCGACAGCTACACCGATCGTCACCCGCTGGTGCTGGCGGCACTGGCGCGTTTTCCGCGAGAGCGGCGGCGCTTTGCCGGGATCGTGCTGGATGTGTTCTTCGATCATTGCCTGGCGCGGCATTGGGGCGACTATGCCGAACAGCCGCTGGAGCAATTCACCGGGTCGTTTTACCGCGTGTTGCTGGCAGAGCCTGAATTGCCAGGCAGGTTGGCGCGGATTGCGCCGTTCATGGCGGCAGATGACTGGCTGGGGGCGTATGGCGACTTCGCTACGCTTGAGCAGGTGTTCAGTGGCATTGGCCGGCGCTTGTCACGGCCAGAGGGCATGGTGGGGGTGATGGGCGAGCTGGAGCGTTTGTATGAGCCGTTGCTGGCGGATTTTCGTGAGTTTTATCCGCAACTGCAGGTGTTTGCCACTGAGCAGAGGTCGGCGGGCTAGACCCCAACGTGTAGGAGCGGGCTTGCCCGCGAAGAGCCCGCCCAGACACTGGAAATCTCAAGCCGCCCGCGCCTGCCGGCGCCGCCCCCCCTCAACCTCTTCAACCCCGAACAACGCCATTTGAATGGCCTGCTGTGCCTGAAGCGCCAACATCGCGCGCTCCTTGCCGGCGCTGCTGATCGGCTGCAACAGGTGAATGCACACTTCGCCCCGCGGCTCGGCAAACAGGCGCATCAGGTGTGACACCAGGTCATCGTCACCAATGAACGGCGCAAGCGGGTCAGCCTCGCCATTGCGCAGGTATTGAATGGCCACCGGCTGCACCGCTGCGCCCTGATCGATGGCACCGGCCAGCAAGCGCCCATGAAAGGTGCGCACCTGGCGCCCGTCGGTGGTGGTGCCTTCGGGGAAGATCAACAACGGCCGGGCATCACCCAGTTGTTCGCTTATCTGTTCGCGCAAGCGCTGGCTGTCGCCGCCGCCGCGGCGGATGAACAGCGTGCCCGCCTTCTCCGCCAGCCAGCCGGCCACCGGCCAGTGGCGCACCTCTGCCTTGGACAGGAACGACAGCGGCCGCAGCATGCCGAGTAGCGGGATATCGGCCCAGGACACGTGGTTGCTGACCCACAGCATGGGCCGCTTGGGCAGCTCGCCAATCACCTGCACCTCGAAGGGCAGGGCGGCGACCAGGCGTTTCATGAACAAGCACGCCCAGCGTTGACGGCGTTCGAGGGGGGCGTTGACGCCCAGGCGCTCGCCGACGGCGATCACGCTGGCCATGAGCATGCCGAACAGCAGCACCAGCAACAGCCTGGCAAGGCGGGCGACCACCCGCAGCCTGGGCATCAGACCGCCGCCTTGAAGTGGCGGGCGTAGCGCGGGCAGAGGTCGTCGCGCTTGAGCAGGATGAACACGTCGGCAACCTGGAAGTCCTTGTCCCAACACGGCTCGCCACAAATCTTCGCACCCAGGCGCATGTACGCCTTGAGCAACGGCGGCATCTCGGCGATGACGTTGTTGGGCAGGGCCAGGGTTGGCAGCGGGTTTTTCGGTTCGGCGCGCAGGTGCTCGGTGCACAGGTAGCGCTCGCGCAGGCGTTGCATGATGGCGTGGGCCTGGACGCCGCCATCCTGCATGGGGATGCTCGCGCAGCCCATCAGGTAGCTGTAGCGGCCCTCGTTGAGTACTTCGGCCAGTTCGCCCCAGAGCACGGCGATGGTGCCACCGTTACGGTAAGCGGGGGCCACGCAGGTGCGGCCGAGTTCGAGTATCGGGCCTTGCAGTTGCAGCAGGCCGTGCAGGCTGAACTCTTCTTCGCTGTAGAAACGCCCCAGGCTGCTGGCAGCCTGGTGGTCGAGCAGGCGGGTGGTGGCGACCAGTTCGCCGGTGCTCAGGTCGCGTACGCCGATGTGCTGGCAGTGGACGTCGTAGTCATCCATGTCCAGGCCCTGTTCGGCGCCTTTGAGCTTGGCCTTGAATTCTGCGCTGAACACGTTGAAGCGCAGGGTCTGTGCTTCCTTCAGGGCTGCGGCCCCGACCAGGCGTTCGGCTTGCAGACGGCGTTCAGTGCTGTTGTCGCCAGAGCGAGCGATCCGAGTCATTGCGAGTCTCCATAAGCCAGCCATGAAGGGTTGCGGCCGGTCGGCTTTGTTGTGCAAAGTCAGCCTAGGTAGGCGCGGTGTCACCCCTGTGAATCTTTGGTGATGCTTGCGTGACACCCCCGACAAGCGCCTATCAAAGGAGCGCCCCATGGCTTGGCTACAACGACTCAACGACCCCCTCCGCCAGCCCCTGGCCGGCACCCTGGGCGAGACCTATGCCGCGCAGCTCGAGCACCTCGGCGCCGTCGCGCCCTTCGAGCTGGCGGTGTTGGGCGGGCGCGCCATGGCCACGCCGGGCCTCGCCTTTCTGATCGGCTACCAGGCGGCCCTGCGTGCGCTCTGGCCCAGCGCGCCGGCCAGCCTCGGCGCGCTGTGCGCCACCGAGCGGCGCAGCGTGCGCCCGGCGGACATGCAGACACGCCTGGAGGGTTTGCGCCTCACCGGCAGCAAGGATTTCGTCACCGCCGGGCTCGACGCCGAATGGCTGCTGGTGGCGGCGCGCAGCGAAGGGCAGGGTGAAGCGCCACGGCTCAACTTGGCGGTGGTGTATCCGGGGGAGGCGGGGGTGACCCTCGAGGCATTGCCGACCCTGCCACTGATGCCTGAGGTGGGCCATGGTCGGCTGCTGCTGCAGCACGCTGCCTGCGAACTGTTGGCGGGGGACGGCTGGGACGCCTACGTCAGGCCGTTCCGCTCGCTCGAAGACTTGTATGTGCTCGCAGCCATGACCGCCTGGCTGTATGGCGTGGGGCAGGAGTGTGACTGGCCGCAGGCGCTGCGATTGCGTCTGATCGCTTTGCTGGCGGGCTGTGCCGAGGCCAGTCGCCAGTGTGCCGACAGCGTCGGTTGTCATTTGCTGCTGGGCGGGTTGTTTGCGCAGTTTCAGGAGCTGAGAGGGGCCATCGACAAGGCGCTGATGGCGGGGCCGGAGCAGTGGGCGCAGCTTTGGCAGCGGGATCAGGGGGTCATGGCGCTGGCTACCGCTGCCCGGGAAAAACGCCTGGCAAAAGCCTGGAGCGCCGCCGGATTGTCATGAGCGTTTGCCAGGATTGACGGCACCATTGAAACCTGGGGGCGCTCACCATGAAGGCGTGCTTGCTTGCCCTGGCGTTGGCCGTCAGCTCGGCCAGGGCAGAGAGCTGGCCGATACCGGACTGGCAGGTCGACCCCGTCAGCGTCGATTGGCAGGCCGTCGACAGCTATGCCTTCCCCGAACGCAGCGCCAGCCAGCGCAACGGTATCCGCAGTGACGCCCTGCTGATCATCCGTGATGGCCGCATCCTGCATGAGCGCTACGTCGCCCCCACCACCGCGAGCACTGCCCACCTCACCTGGTCGGTGAGCAAGAGTGTGCTGGCCACGGTACTGGGTGTGGCTCAGGGCGAGGGACGCTTCCAGCTGCACGACCCCGTAGCACGCTTTTACCCGCCGATGCAGGCGCACCCCGATGTGCGCCTGGCCGATCTGCTGCACTGGGCCAGTGGCCTGGCGTGGCAGGAGGACTACGAATACGCGCCGGTGAAATCCTCGGTGGTCGCCATGCTCTACACCCGTGGGCGCAACGACATGGCAGGCTATACCGCCGCGCAACGTGCTGCGCAAAAACCCGGCCAGCAATTTCTCTATTCCAGTGGCGACAGCAATATCCTGGCCGCCGCGTTGCGCGGCATGCTCGCAGCCGACGCCTATGCCGAATATCCCTGGCAGGCCCTGTTCACGCCGCTGGGTATCGACAGCGCCGTCTGGGAGCGTGACGCCAGCGGCACCTTTGTCGGTTCCTCCTACCTTTACCTCAAGGCGCGCGACCTGGCGCGTATCGGCCTGTTGATGCAGCGTGAAGGGCGCTGGCGTGAACGGCAGGTGCTGCCGGCGAGCTGGGTCAGC
This sequence comes from Pseudomonas sp. P39-UII1, assembly GCF_039672635.1. NCBI lineage: Bacteria > Pseudomonadati > Pseudomonadota > Gammaproteobacteria > Pseudomonadales > Pseudomonadaceae > Pseudomonas > Pseudomonas sp. P39-UII1. Next base: position 169,041 of record NZ_JBDFPP010000011.1, on the reverse strand, counting down.
TTCAACCGTACGCCGTTCAGCCAGGCGCGGCCCACGCCCGGCCAGGCCAACCCAGGCGGCCACTGGTGGCTGAACTTGCCACTGGCGGGCAGCGGGCTGCCTTGGCCCGATGCGCCGGCGGACACCTATGCCGCCCTCGGCCACTGGGGCCAGGCGCTGTACATACTGCCCAGACACAGGCTGGTCATCGTCCGCTACGGCGATGATCGCGACGGTAGCTACAGCCATAACGAATTGCTCAAGCGCGTGCTGGCGGCGTTGCCCAGGGAGGGCGCATGAAGCGCCTTGCATGGCTGGTGGCTGTTGCCTTGCTGGGGTGGGCCTGGCTCGAGCGCCAGGCATTGGCGGATTTTCCGGGCATCCTTTCGGCCTATTCGGCCAAGGAGTATTGCTCGTGCCGGTTTGTCATGGGCTTCGACCAGGCGTATTGCCGGGGTTATGTGAAGCAGTGGCTGCCCTTGAGCTCGCTGGAGGAGGACCGCCAGCAGCGCCTGGTCAGGGCCGCCGGCCTGGGCCAGCACAATGCGGCGGCGTGGCAGTCTGCCCAGGCCGGCTGCCGCTTGCTGCCATGAAGGCGGGCGGGTAAGGTTGGCGGTCTGGTTTCACGAGATCTGTCATGTTCAAGCTGCCGCGTCTTTTGCCCGCTCTACTGCTGGCTTTATGCCTGCCCGCCCACGCCAATTGGCACCTCGATGGCGAGTCTTCACGCCTGTCATTCATCACCGGCAAGAACGGCGATACGGCCGAGGTCCATCGTTTTCTGGTGCTGCATGGCAGCGTCGACCGCAAAGGCATGGCGGGGCTGCGTATCGAGATGGACTCGGTAAGTAGCGGTATTCCGCTGCGTGACGAGCGCATGCGTGACGACCTGTTCGAAGTCGGCCGCTTTGCCGAGGCGACGGTCAAGGCCCAGCTCGACCTGCGGCCGATCAACGACCTTGCCGATGGTGCACAGATTGAATTGCGCCTGCCGCTGACCGTCACCCTGCACGGCCAGTCGCACAGCTACAACGCCTTGCTGCTGGCCACCCGCCTGGATGCACGGCGCTTCCAGGTGGTAACACTCGAACCATTGATATTGCGCGCCCAGGACTTCGGCCTGCTGCCCGGCCTGGAAACCTTGCGCACGTTCGCCAAGCTCAAGTCCATCAACCCGACGGTACCGGTCAATGCGGTGCTGATCTTCAACGCGCGCTGACATGCCGGGGCCGGTCTTCCCCTGGCGGGATGGCAATCAGTTCGAGCTGCTGGTCGACGGGCCTGAATTCTTTCCGCGTATGCTGCAGGGCATCGAGCACGCGCAGACGCAAGTTGACCTGGAGCTGTACCTGGTCGAGGCCGGTGCCTGCGCCGAGGCGGTGGTCGAGGCGCTGGAGCAGACAGCCAGGCGCGGTGTGCGCGTGCGTTGCCTGTTCGATGATTATGGCTCGCTTGCTTTCAATTCGGCCTTGCGCCAACGCCTGCTGGACGCCGGCGTGCACCTGCGCTGGTACAACCGCCTGCGCTGGCGCCGCGGCCTGCGCAACCTGTACCGCGACCATCGCAAGTTGCTGCTGGTGGACGAGCGTTGGGCGGTGGTCGGCGGTACCGGTGTCACCGACGAGTTCTGGACGCCGGGTGAGGCGACCAGCGAGTGGCACGAGGTGATGGTGCAGATGCAGGGCCCGGTGGTGGGCGACTGGCAACTGCTGTTCGATCGCCAGTGGCAGGCCAACAACCGCCGCACCGCCTGGCGCCCGCCTGAAGGTTTCGGCCTGCCACGCCTGCCGAGGATCCCGGCGCAAGGGCAGGGCATGGGCCGTGTAGCCTATGCCGACGCCCGCCAGCACCGGGACATCCTGCATTCGCTGGTGCGTGCGCTCAACAGCGGCAAGCAACGCGTGTGGTTGGCCACGCCGTATTTTCTGCCGACCTGGAGTGTGCGCCGTTCATTGCGCCGGGCTGCGGGCAAAGGCGTCGACGTGCGCCTGCTGCTCACCGGCCCACGCACCGACCACCCTTCGGTGCGTTATGCGGGCCACCGTTACTACCCCCGATTGCTGCGCGCGGGTGTGCGGATCTATGAATACCAGCCATGCTTCCTGCACCTGAAGATGGCGCTGGTGGACGACTGGGTCAGCGTCGGTTCGTGCAATTTCGACCACTGGAACCTGCGCTTCAACCTGGAGGCCAACGTCGAGGCGCTGGACCCGCCGCTGACGGCAGCCGTCAGGGCCAGCTTCGAACGGGATTTCGCCTTGAGCGAAGAAGTCGACCTTGACCACTGGAACGCCCGGCCGTTGTGGCGCCGGGTCAAGCAGCGGGTATGGGGCTGGCTGGACCGGCTGGTGGTCAACCTGCTCGACCGTCGCGACTGAAGCAGACTATCGTGCAATGGCTGTTCCCCTATCACCGAAGGAGTGGATGCGATGACGGCGAAGAAGATTCTCATGCTGGTGGGCGACTACGTCGAGGACTACGAGGCGATGGTGCCGTTCCAGGCCTTGACCATGGTTGGCCATACGGTACACGCGGTGTGCCCGGAGAAAATCGCCGGGCAGACCGTGCGCACGGCAATCCATGATTTCGAGGGCGAGCAGACCTACAGCGAGAAGCCTGGGCACAACTTTGCGTTGAACCATGACTTCGTCCAGGTCCGGCCCGAAAGTTACGACGCGTTGCTCATCCCGGGTGGGCGGGCGCCAGAATACCTGCGCCTGGATGAGCGGGTGCTGGCGCTGGTCAGGGCCTTCGACCAGGCGGGCAAGCCGATTGCGGCGGTGTGCCATGGGGCGCAACTGCTGGCGGCGGCCGGGGTGCTGGAAGGGCGCGAATGCAGTGCGTACCCGGCGTGTGCACCGGAGGTGCGGCTGGCCGGCGGGACGTTCATCGACATCGCGGTGGACCAGGCGCATGTCGATGGCAACCTGGTGACGGCGCCAGCGTGGCCGGCGCATCCTGCCTGGTTGGCGGCTTTCCTGAAGGTGCTTGGGACGCGTATCGCCTGATCTACTCGGCCCGTGGTGTCACTCCACCTGCTCGACCCAGTCATTGAGGTTGTAGTAATTGGTCACCCGGGCAATCTTCCCGCAGTGGAGGTAGAAGAACGCCCCCGCCGGCAGCACATAGGTCTGCCCATTGGCGGCCGGCAAGCCTTCGTCATCGGCCACATATTCGCCATGCACGGTGAACTCCGCCGCCGCCCGGCTGCCATCGGCGTTCTGCATCACCACGATGTCGGCCAGGCGCTCGCGGTAGCAGCGGTTCATCTTGCCCATGAATGCAGCGAACTTCGCCTTGCCCATCTCCCGCTCGCCTTGGTTGATGTCATGGATCACGTCCTCGCTGAGCAGGGCCAGAAAGCTCGGCATGTCACCGGCATTGAAGGCGGCGTAGTAAGCATTTACCAGTTCGGTAGCGGTCATGGAACAATACCTGTCGTGTAGGGAAAAGGCGCAGCGTTGGTTCGGATGATAGGGTTTCCCCTCAAGCCCGGCTTAGCCGAGCGCGTCATCCACATCGACAAAACGACCGCCAAGCATGGAAATCCGCCTGTTGCACGGCGCCGCTATCGCGCCTTACATCGATGACCTCGCTCGCCTGCGGCTAACCGTGTTCCGCGAGTTTCCCTACCTGTACGACGGTACGCCCGAATATGAAGCCGACTACCTGGGTGCCTATGCTCGCTCCGGCCGCAGCCTGGTAGTGCTGGCGCTGGATGACGACAAGGTGGTGGGCGCTTCTACCGGCCTGCCGCTGGTGGACGTTGCGCCGCAGTTCCAGCAGCCGTTCCTGGCGCAGGGGCGTGACCCGGCCAGCGTGTACTACTTCGGCGAATCCCTGGTGTTGCCCGAATACCGTGGCCAAGGCCTGGGTGTGCGCTTTTTCATCGAACGCGAGTCGTATGCGCACAAGCTGGCCGAATTCGATTATTGCGCGTTCTGCGCCGTAGAGCGCCCGGGTGTGCACCCGTTGCGGCCAGCCAATTACAAACCGCTGCACGGTTTTTGGCGCAACCGCGGCTTCCTGCACGACCCGTCGCTGCGTACCAGCTATGCCTGGCGCGACCTTGGCGAGCCGCACAGCAGCGACAAGATCATGTCGTTCTGGCTCAAGGAACTGCCGATATGATCCGCCTGGCGGCCTGCCAGTACGCCATCGAGCTGCATGAAACCTGGGATGCTTACGCCGACCACCTGCAGCGCCTGTGCGCCGAGGCGGTGGAGGCGGGCGCCCAGTTGTTGCTGCTGCCGGAATATGCAGGCCTGGTGCTCAGCGGCCAGTTGCCCGCCGAGCAACGTGGTGACCTCAAGGCTTCCATTGCCGGTATTCAGCCCCTGATCGAACCGTGGCGGGCGTTGTGCGAAAGCATGGCTCGGCGCTGGGACGTTTACCTGCAACCGGGCAGCCTGCCGGTGCTGGACGCCGATGGGCGCTATCGCAACCGTGCCTGGCTGTTCGGCCCCGACGGCGAGCTGGGGCATCAGGACAAGCTGATGATGACCCGCTTCGAGCGCGAGCAGTGGGACATTGCGGCCGGCCAGGGGCTGACGGTGTTCGACACCCCGCTGGGCCGGCTGGGCATTCTGATCTGCTACGACAATGAATTCCCGATGCTGGCGCGAGGCCTGGCTGAAGCGGGGGCTGACCTGATCCTTGCGCCCAGCTGCACCGATACCGAGGCCGGCTACCACCGGGTGCGCATCGGCGCCCAGGCGCGGGCGCTGGAGAATCAGATTGCGGTGTTGCAGAGCCCGACCGCGGGCCTGGCAGCCTGGTCGCAGGCGCTGGATGAGAACATCGGGCGGGCGGGGCTGTTCGTGCCGCCGGATCACGGCATGCCGGCAAATGGGGTAATTGCCGAGAGCCAGCAACTGAGCCCGGCGAGCAGCCAATGGCTGGTGTGTGATATTGACCTGGCGCAGGTGCGGCGTGTGCGGGAGGAGGGGCAGGTGTTCACGCGGCGCGATTGGCCTGAGCAGTTCGAACGGGTTCTCTGAAACGGCGGCGGCCCCTTCTCGGTTAAACCCGTTCCTACAGGTACAGCGCACACTTTGGATCAGCGCTGTACCTGTGGGAGCGGGTTTACCCGCGAAGGGGCCGCCGCTAGTGCAACTGCCTTACTTCACTTCAACAGCGAGGCTCTCGGCAATCTTGTTCTGCCACAGCGCAGGGCCGGTGATGTGTACCGACTCACCGTTGCTGTCCACCGCGACGGTGACCGGCATGTCCTTCACATCGAACTCGTAGATCGCTTCCATGCCCAGCTCGGCGAACGCCAGGACCTTGGACTTGCGGATCGCCTGGGCGACCAGGTAGGCGGCGCCGCCAACAGCCATCAGGTACACGGCCTTGTTGTCCTTGATCGCTTCGATGGCGGTCGGGCCACGCTCGGACTTGCCGATCATGCCCAGCAGGCCAGTCTGCTCGAGGATCTGACGGGTGAACTTGTCCATGCGGGTGGCGGTGGTCGGGCCGGCTGGGCCAACCACTTCGTCACCGACCGGGTCTACCGGGCCAACGTAATAGATGAAGCGGCCTTTGAGGTCGACCGGCAGTTCCTCGCCACGGTTGAGCATCTCGACCATGCGCTTGTGCGCGGCGTCGCGGCCAGTGAGCATCTTGCCGTTGAGCAGGATGGTCTCGCCTGGCTTCCAGCTGGCGACTTCTTCCGGGGTGATGTCGTCGAGGTTGACGCGGCGGGCGCTTGGGCCCGCTTCCCAGACGATTTCCGGATAGGCGTCCAGCGACGGTGCTTCCAGCTCGGCAGGGCCCGAACCGTCGAGCACGAAGTGCGCGTGGCGGGTGGCGGCGCAGTTCGGGATCATGCATACCGGCAGGGACGCGGCGTGGGTCGGGTAGTCCATGATCTTGACGTCGAGCACGGTGGTCAGGCCGCCCAGGCCCTGGGCGCCGATGCCCAGCTGGTTGACCTTCTCGAACAGCTCCAGGCGGATCTCTTCGATACGGTTCTGCGGGCCACGCGCCTTCAGCTCGTGAATGTCGATGGACTCCATCAACACTTCCTTGGCCATCACCGCGGCCTTCTCGGCAGTACCGCCGATGCCGATGCCGAGCATGCCAGGGGGGCACCAGCCAGCGCCCATGGTCGGAACGGTTTTCAGCACCCAGTCGACGATCGAGTCGGACGGGTTGAGCATGGCCATCTTCGACTTGTTCTCGGAACCGCCGCCCTTGGCTGCGACATCGACTTCGACCTTGTCGCCAGGGACGATCGAGTAGTGGATGACGGCCGGGGTGTTGTCCTTGGTGTTCTTGCGGGCACCGGCCGGGTCGGCCAGGATCGACGCACGCAGGACGTTTTCAGGCAGGTTGTAGGCGCGACGCACACCTTCGTTGATCATGTCGTCGACGCTCAGGGTGGCGCCGTCCCAGCGTACGTCCATACCCACACGTACGAACACGGTGACGATGCCGGTGTCCTGGCAGATCGGGCGGTGGCCGGTGGCGCACATGCGCGAGTTGATCAGGATCTGGGCGATGGAGTCGCGCGCGGCAGGCGACTCTTCACGCAGGTAGGCCTCGTGCATCGCCTGGATGAAATCGACGGGGTGGTAGTACGAGATGAATTGCAGGGCGTCGGCGACGCTCTGAATCAGGTCGTCTTGCTTGATCACGGTCATGCAGCGCGCTCCTCTTAAAGACGGGAACATTCATAAAGGCTTTTCGACACTGCACACCCGTGTGTCGAAACGCCTGGCAAGGCGTCGGCAGGTCAGGCCGACGTAAAAAGGCGCGGCAGTATAGCGCGCCTGCGGCGGCGAAACACCTGCGTGTGGTCTGGACCTTGGTCTGCAGGCAGCGGGCATCGTTTTTGCTGAGGCTGCCCGCTTGCCTTAGAGTGGCCGTGTAGACCCGGAGAAATGTGACCATGCCTGAACTCTGTGTGGGCGAGCGCCGTTGGACGGTGCCCACCGGCAGCAACCTGCTCGATGCCCTGAACGAGGCCGGCTTGAACGTGCCCTACAGCTGCCGTGCCGGCAGTTGCCATGCCTGCCTGGTGCATTGCCTGGACGGGCAGCCGGCAGATGCCTTGCCCGAGGCCCTGGCGCTGGAAAAACACGCCCAGGGTTGGCGCCTGGCCTGCCAGTGCCGGGTGGTCGGCGACTTGCGCGTGGCGGTGTTCGACCCGCTGCAGGACGGCATTCCTGCGCAGGTCTGTGCGCTGGACTGGTTCGGCGAGGTGTTGCGCCTGCGCCTGCGGCCAGAGCGAACACTGCGCTACCAGGCTGGCCAGCACGTGGTGCTGTGGAACGGTTCGGTAGCACGCCCCTATTCGCTGGCGAGCCTACCGGGTGAAGATGAATTTCTGGAATTTCATATCGACTGCCGCCGGCCGGGGGCCTTTTGCGACAAGGCGCGGGGGTTGCAGGTGGGCGACGTGCTGCGCCTGGGCGAACTCAGGGGTGGGGCGTTGCACTACGATCCGGACTGGCAGGAGCGGCCGCTCTGGCTGTTGGCGGCGGGGACCGGGCTTGCGCCGTTGTGGGGCATCTTGCGCGAGGCGCTGCGCCAGGGGCATTGCGGCGAGATCAGGGTGATGCATGTGGCGCGTGAGCACGCCGGGCATTATCTGGCTGAGACGTTGAAGAATATCGAAGCGGTGAGGATCGACCTGGTGCTGGCGGATCAGCTGGATGAAGCGTTGGCGGCGTTGCGGCCGTCTTCGCGGCAGACAGTCGCGCTGGTGTGCGGGGCGGCGGGGAGTGTGGAGCGTTTCGCGCGGCGGCTGTTTATTGCCGGGGTGCCGAGGGGGCAGGTGTTTGCCGATGTATTTGTCGAGCATGCCTGAAGGTTGTGTGCTGTGTGGACCGGCCTCATCGCCGGCAAGCCGGCTCCCACAGGATCAGCGACAGGCCAGAGGCTGGCGCAATACTTGTAGGAGCCGGCTTGCCGGCGATGGGCCGCAAAGCGGCCCTGGGGAGGCAGATCAGCCAACCAGCGGATCACCGACATGCAGGATTTTCATGCCGTTGGTGCCACCGATGGTGTGGTAGCTGTCGCCCTTGGTCAGGATGACCCAGTCGCCTTGCTCCACCAGCCCGCGCTTGAGCAGCTCGTCGACCGCCGCCTGGCTCACCTTGTCGGCCGGCAGCGATGCCGGGTCGAAGGCGATCGGGTAGACGCCGCGGAACATCGCGGTACGGGCCTGGGTGGCGCGGTGCGGGGTCAGTGCGTAGATCGGCACGTGCGAACGCAGGCGCGACATGATCAGCGGGGTGTAGCCACTTTCGGTGAGGGCGATGATCGCCTTGACGCCGGGGAAGTGGTTGGCGGTGTACATGGCCGCCAGGGCGATGCTTTCGTCGCAGCGCTCGAAGGTGGTGTGCAGGCGGTGGCTGGACTTCTGGTTGGTCGGGTGCTTTTCGGCACCTTGGCAAATACGCGCCATGGCCTGTACGGCTTCGATCGGGTAGGAACCTGCGGCACTTTCGGCCGACAGCATCACCGCATCGGTGTTGTCGAGCACGGCGTTGGCCACGTCGGACACTTCGGCGCGGGTCGGCATCGGGTTCTGGATCATCGACTCCATCATCTGGGTCGCCACGATCACCGCTTTGTTGTTGCGGCGGGCGTGCTGGATGATCTTCTTCTGGATGCCGATCAGCTCGGCGTCGCCGATTTCCACGCCCAGGTCGCCACGGGCAACCATGACTGCGTCGGAGGCGGCGATCAGGCCGTCGAGGGTCTCGTCGTCGGCAACGGCTTCGGCGCGCTCGATCTTGGCCACCAGCCAGGCGCTGCCGCCGGACTCGTCACGCAGCTTGCGGGCGTATTCCATGTCCTTGGCGTCACGCGGGAACGACACGGCCAGGTAGTCCAGGTCCATTTCCGCGGCCAGCTTGATGTCGGCCTTGTCTTTTTCGGTCAGGGCCGGAGCGGTCAGGCCGCCACCTTTGCGGTTGATGCCTTTGTGGTCCGACAGGGGGCCACCGACGATCACCACGCAGTGCAGGGCATCAGCGGTGGCGGTCTCGACGCGCATGACCACGCGGCCATCGTCGAGCAGCAGCTCGTCGCCGACGCCGCAGTCCTTGACCAGGTCCGGGTAGTCGATACCGACGATGTCCTGGTTGCCTTCGGTCAGCGGGTGAGCGGTGGAGAAGGTGAACGTGTCACCGACTTTCAGTTCGATGCGCTTGTTGCTGAATTTGGCGATGCGGATCTTCGGACCCTGCAGGTCGCCCAGCAGTGCGACGTGGCGACCATTCTTGGCAGCGATCTCACGGATCAGGCGGGCGCGCGCCTTGTGCTCGTCCGGCGTGCCGTGGGAGAAGTTCAGGCGTGCCACGTCCAGGCCGGCGAGGATCAGTTGCTCGATCACTTCCGGCGAGTTGCTGGCGGGGCCAAGGGTGGCGACGATTTTGGTACGGCGGATGGTCATGCACAGACTCCTATAGTGAAGCGCAGCGAAAGGCTACTCCTGAATCGCGCTGTAGTCATTGTTCCGTTGCACTACCTGCAAGCAGTGCAGGGTGGCATTTGAACGGGCGGGGTATCCTTGCAAAAGCCTGTGAAGATTTGGCGGCAAAGGCCGATACACTGGCATCAAAGGAGATCCCCCATGCGAGCCCTGATCGTTTTAGCCTTGGCGGCCAGCGCCGTCGGCTGCACCCGTTGGTCCATGGACCACCATTTGAACAACGCCTACCGCGCCTACGACCGTGGCGACTGCCAGCAGGTCATGCTCGAGCTGTCGCAGGTCGACCGTACCAGCCGCGCGCGGCCGTTCATCCATCCGGAAGTGTCACTGCTGCGGGGCCAGTGCCTGGAGCGCCAGCAACTGTTCGTCGATGCTGCGCAAACCTACGAATACCTGATCCAGCAGTACCCGCGCAACGAATACGCCTACCGGGCCAAGGCGCGGCTGCAGACACTGCAGCAGCTGGGTCACTACCGCGGTGGCGAGGCGGCGGTGGCCAGCCCGGTGAAGGCCTCTCCTTGGCGTTAATACCAAGGTATCGTTTATTTCACGGGATTTGCCGCCGACGCTGCGCTAACCTGTAACTTAGCTGTTACAACAACCGCCAGTACCTCGCATTCCTGGCACCGGGTACGGACTGCACTGTGACCATGTTCAACCAGCGTCATATCGAACGCCATCAGTTGCCTTGTGTTCTCAAGGTCTTCAACCGTTTTACCGATCAGCCGATCGGGCAGTTGGGTAATGCCTCTGAAGATGGTCTGATGTTGATCAGCCAGCTACCTGTGCTGGTCGGGCCTGATTTCGAGCTGCAATTGCGCCTGCCGCTGGCCGGTGGCGGTTTTCAGTTCATCAACCTGACCGCCAGTTGCCTGTGGTGCCGCGAGGATCAGACCCCAGGGCATTACGACTCGGGGTTCATGCTGCTGCAAGCCCCGCGCGAGTACGACGAATTCGTCCGCTCGCTGCGTGACTATTTCAGTTTCCACCCAGCCAACGCTTCCGTCTGAGGGCAGGTCCGCTAGAATCGGGGCGACCTTGAATCAGGACGCTCCCGTGACCTCCAGCATCTTCTGGCACGACTACGAAACCACTGGCATCAACCCACGCTGCGATCGGCCGCTGCAGGTCGCAGGCCTGCGCACCGACTTCGACCTCAACGAGATCGACGAGCCGATCAGCCTTTATTGCCGCCCCTCCGACGATATCCTGCCGCACCCGGCAGCCTGCCTGGTAACCGGCATCACGCCCCAGCAATTGGCCAACCAAGGGCTGTGCGAAGCCGAATTCATGACGCGGGTACATGAGCAACTGGCGCGCCCTGGAACCTGCGGGGCGGGTTACAACACGCTGCGTTTTGACGACGAAGTTACCCGTTACAGCTTGTACCGCAACTTCTTCGACCCCTACGCCCGTGAGTGGCAGGGCGGCAACAGCCGCTGGGACTTGATCGATGTGGTACGCACGGCGTATGCCCTGCGCCCGGAAGGCATCCAATGGCCGCAACAGGACGGGCGCACCAGCCTGCGCCTGGAACTGTTGAGCAAAGCCAATGGCATTGACCATGGGCATGCACACGAGGCACTTTCCGACGTGCGGGCCACCATCGCATTGGCCCGCCTGATACGAGAGAAACAACCGAAGTTGTTCGAGTGGCTGTTCCAGTTGCGCAGCAAGCACAAAGTGATGGAGCAGATCCGTTTGTTGCAGCCGATGGTGCATATATCGGGTCGCTTTTCGGCGGCGCGCAATTACCTGGGCGTGATCTTGCCGTTGGCCTGGCACCCGCGTAATCGCAATGCACTGATTGTGTGCGACCTGCATCAGGAAACCCTACCTTTGATAAGGGAAAGTGCCGAGCTACTTCGTGAACGCTTGTACACGCGCCATGAGGAATTAGCTGAAGGGCAATTACCCGTGCCATTGAAGTTGCTGCAGATCAATCGCTGCCCGGTGGTGGCGCCGCTTTCGGTTTTACGCCCGGCGGATCAGCAACGCCTCGGCATCGATTTGCCACTGCTGCAATCACGCGGTGAGGCGTTGGCCAATCAACAAGAAGAATGGCAACACAAGCTGGAGCACATCTACGGCAAGGATGACTTCACCCCAAGTGAAGATCCGGAACAACAGTTGTATGACGGTTTTCTGGGGGACCGTGACCGGCGCTTGTGCGAGCAAGTGCGCACGCTGGACCCTGCACAGTTGGGGCAGGGGCATTGGATGTTCGATGACCCGCGCATGCCCGAGTTGTTGTTCCGTTACCGGGCCCGTAACTTCCCCGAGACCTTGAACAGTGAAGAGCGTCAGCGCTGGTATGGCTTCTGCCAGCAACGCCTGAGTGACCCGCAGTGGGGCGCACCGAACACGCTAGGGGACTTCGAGCAGGCCCGGCAGAGCGCCTGGGCCAGCGCCGACGAGGCGGGGCGGCGGGTACTGGATGCCTGGCAGGCGCATGCGCGGCAATTGGCTGAGCAATTTGCAATCGGCGCTTGAGTGTTGATGCATGCGCAAACAAGAACGCCGGCATTGAGCCGGCGTTCTTGTTACAAGCAGTAGCAGCAGGGCTGCGGACAATCAGTCCAGCAGAGTCGCCCAGCTTTCAACCACATCACCACCCCACTTGGCTTTCCATTCTTTCAGGGTTTTGTGGTTGCCGCCTTTGGTTTCGATTACTTCACCGTTGTGCGGGTTCTTGTATTGCTTGACCTTGCGCGCACGCTTGGTGGCGGTGGCCTTGACTGCGCCACGTGGGGCTTTGCTCAGTTTCGACTCTGGGTCGAGCAGGGCAATGACATCACGCAGCGACTTGGAGTATTCGCCCATCAGCGTGCGCAGTTTGCCTTCGAACTCCAGTTCTTTTTTCAGCTTGTCATCCTGCGACAGGTTGGCCAGGCGGGCCTGAAGTTCCTTGATGGCTTCTTCGGTGGCGCGGTACTCGTTGATCAGAGACATGGAGTGTTCCTTGATGCATGTTCAGAGAATGTGTGGGGCAATAATAGACAGGCGAAAGTCTCAAGTAAACATATTAATCAATTGATCAAGTGTTAATACGGCTGTGACAAAATATCTCAAGGTTAAGAAAAATTTACATAAGCCCTGCAGTTCGTCATGTTTTTCATCTGTTGCTAGCGACAGGCTGCCGCAGCCCGTTGGCCAAGGGGGGCGCTACCGGTGGGCGCAATGATTACTGCGTTTTTTCGAGCGGGCCGCTAGAATGAGCGCCTTTGCGAAGTTCTGGAGTCTTATTCATGCGCACCTATCGTCTGGTGATCGCCTGCCCCGACCGTGTTGGTATCGTGGCGAAAGTCAGTAATTTCCTGGCTTTGTACAATGGCTGGATCAACGAAGCCAGCCACCACTCCGATGAGCAGAGTGGTTGGTTCTTCATGCGCCATGAAATTCGTGCCGAATCGCTGCCGTTCGGTATCGAGGCCTTCCGCGAAGCATTCGCGCCGATTGCCGAAGAGTTCTCCATGATCTGGCGAGTGACGGATTCTGCGCAGAAGAAACGTGTTGTGCTGATGGCAAGCCGCGAATCCCACTGCCTGGCCGACTTGCTGCACCGTTGGCACACGGCCGAGCTGGATTGCGAGATTCCTTGCGTGATTTCCAACCACAACGACCTGCGCAGCATGGTGGAGTGGCACGGTATTCCGTTCTTCCACGTACCGGTCGACCCGAAAGACAAGGCACCGGCGTTTGCCGAAGTGTCGCGCCTGGTTCAAGAGCACGCGGCTGACGTCGTGGTGCTGGCGCGCTACATGCAGATCCTGCCGCCGCAGCTGTGCCAGGATTACGCCGAGAAGGTGATCAACATCCACCACAGCTTCCTGCCTTCGTTCGTCGGCGCCAAGCCGTACCATCAGGCCGCCCTGCGGGGTGTGAAGCTGATCGGTGCGACCTGCCACTATGTGACCGAAGAGCTGGACGCCGGCCCGATCATCGAGCAGGACGTGGTGCGTGTTAACCATGCCGACAGCATCGAGGACATGGTGCGCTTTGGCCGTGATGTCGAGAAGATGGTGCTGGCGCGTGGCCTGCGTTACCACCTGGAAGACCGCGTGCTGGTGCATGGTAACAAGACGGTGGTATTCGACTGATACACCCAAGGGGGCTGCCACGCAGCCCCCAATACCGATGGGGAGCAATGATGGCAACTTCCCGCAACAAGCCCGCCGTTTCACTGCCGCCGACCCTCGGCGAGGGCTGCCTCGCGCGTTACGACCCCGAAGCCCTGAGTGAAGAAGACGGCACTGACTTTCCCGATGCCGCCGAACTCTGGCGCCAGCTCAACTCGCCTGACGCCGCCAGCGCTCCAGCAGCGGGCGCGCCAGCAGGCAGACAAACACCGGCCCGCCCGCCAGCAGATAAAAATAGTAAGTAACCGCGCGCCAGATCAGGATCGCTGCGGCAGCTGTCGAGCTGCCCACCAGTGGCGTCAGCAGGCTTGCCGACGTCAGCTCGGCGGCGCCGGCGCCGCCGGGTAGCAGGCTGAACTGCCCAGCGCTGAGCGAGAGCATCTGCACCAGAAAGCTCGGGATCCACGAAAGCTCCACGCCCAGGCCTTGCAGCACCAGGTACAGCACGCTGTAGCGCAGGCTCCAGTGCACACAGGTGAGTGTAAACACCAGCGCGAGGGTGCGTTTGGGCAGTTGCCAGGTCTGCGCCAAGGCATCGATGAAATGCAGCACCTTGCGGGCCCAGCGCCGTTTACGCCGTGGCGCCGTGCCCAAGCGCTGCAGAAGTCGGCCGTTGAAGCGCATGACTGCGCGCCGATAGCGCAGCAGCGCCACTATCGCCGCCAATGCCGAGCACAGCAGCAGGGCACTGCCCAGCAACATGCTCTCCTGGCTGCGGCCCAGGCTGTGGAACAACGCGTAGCCGGCAATTGCCAGCATGGCGCAGAAGAAGAACAGCAGGTCATTGAGCTGGTCCATGGCGAACACCGCACCGCTGCGCGCTGGGCCGATACGGTCGCGGGCCAGCAATGCCATGAGCGTCAGTGGGCCACCGCTGCCCCCCGGGGTGGTGCAGATGGCGAACTCAGTGGCCATCACCACGCCGAGGCTGCGCATGCGCCCCAACGTGGCCCCATGCTGACCCAGCAGCAGGCGCAACCGGATAGCGTTGATGACCCAGCACAGCAGGATCATGCCTAGCAACGTCAGCATCAGGCCGGGGTCGAAGGCCTTGAGCCTGGGTAGCAGCTCATTGCCGCCCAGCACTGCAGGGACCAACACGGCAAACAGCACCGCCACGGCCAGCCAGCCCAGGCGGTTCATGCGCTCACCTGGCGCTCCAGCCAGGCCGATTTGGTCAGCGGCTCACGGCCTTGCAACAGCAGTTTGTCGAGGGTGTGCAACCAGTAGTTGCGCGAAGAGCGGTGGCGCATGTCTACCGGGTGCAGTCCCAGGCGCAGGGTTTCAGCCGCCCCCCAGCGCTTGCACTGCCAGTCGCAGACGACCCTGGACAAGCTTCGGCGCCAGGCGCTGCGCGCGCTCCAGACCAGGCCCGGGGCATCGAAGGCGGTAAAGTCTGGCAAACGGTACAAATGCTGGGGGGTGCTGGTGTAGCGCAGCGGCAGTTGGCGCAAAGCCTGGCGCGTGCCCTGGCTCATTAGCCAAGCGGGGGCGACGAAGCCTGCCACGGGCCAGCCTTGGCGGTCGAACAACGCAAGCCCGGCCTCCAGGCGCTGCATCGCCTGCGCTTGGTCAAGGGCATAGAACTCCCCTTCATGGGTATAGATGCGGCGCATGAAGTAGTCGCCGAGGTTGCGCGGCGTTGGCCCGTCGTCGGCATGGTAGAAGCCATGCAGCGCCAGCTCATCGCCGCGCGCCAGGCGCCGCTCCAGCAGGCGGCAGAAGGCCGGGGAGTGCGCCAGGGGGTTACGGTGATGGAAGTCCGGCACTACCAGCCAGGTCATGGGCACGTCGCCCATTTCGTCCACGGCCTCTATGAAAGGCTGATAGTCCGGCCAGGTTTCGGGGGCGACGTCGTGCAGCACCAGCATCAGGCTGGCCCGTGTGCCGTTGGCCTCAGCCATGGGCGCGCACCAACGGCTGGTGGCCCAGCACTGCCTGGTAGTGCTGCAGCAAACCGTTGACCACGTTATCCCATGAGTAATGCTGCTCGACATGGTTACGCGCCTGCGCCCCAAGCGTGCGTACGCCCGCCTCGAACGCTTCGCGCACCGCAGCCGCCATGGCCAGGCCATCGTTGGCGCGGCAAAGGCGCCCGCACTGCTCGTTGACGATCTCGCCGAACGCCCCGGCGCGCACGGCCACCACGGGCGTGGCGCTGGCCATCGCTTCAAGGATGACCAGGCCGAAGGTTTCCTGGTCGCCGGCATGCACCAGCAGGTCGGCGCTGGCCACCAACCTGGCGACCTCGTGGAGGGGGCAGAAGTGATTGATCACGCTGACGTTGTCTGGAACGTTGGCGGGCATGTTCGAGCCCACCAGCAACAGATGGTAGGGGCGGCCCAGGCGCTGCATGCAGTCGAGCAGCACTGGCAGGTTCTTTTCCCGCGAACCGCGGCCAGCGAAGATCAGCAAGCGGCTGGTATCGGGGATGCCCAGTTCGGCGCGTAGCTGCGGGTCGCGGTGGTTCGGGTTGAAGGTCGCGAGGTCAACGCCCAGGCGCTGCACATGCACATCGCGCACGCCCAGGCGGCGCAGCTTGTCGGCCATCACCTGGCTGGGGGCCAGCACCCGGTCGAAATTGCCGTACAGCTTGCTGACGTAGGCTTCGACGTTGGGCGTGAACCAGTTGCCCATGCGGTTGCTGACCAGCAACGGCAGGTCGGAGTGGTAGAAGCCGATCACTGGTACATCGAGCTGACGCCGCGCCTCCAGGGCTGCCCAGGCGGTCAGGTAAGGGTCGCCAACCTCGATCAGGTCTGGCTTGAGGCCGCGCAGCACATTGCACCAGGGCGCCAGGCGCACCGGGAAGCGGTAGCCTTTGCCAAAGGGCAGGGGAGGTGCGGGGACATGGTGGACACCATCGGCGTGGTGCGCGCTGGCACCGGGAATCAAGAGGCTATGGCGCACCCCCTGAATAGCGCCGAGGCGGTGATGTTTGGCATCAAGATAAGTCCGTACGCCGCCGCTGGCCGGGGCGTAGAACATGGTGATGTCAGCGATGTGCACGATCAGCATCCCTCCGGGATCGTCTTCGGGTCTGTCACCCGGCTGTAAAGAGCCGGCGATGACACGCCTAAAGGTTGACCTCTCTGAAGGATAGTTTGTTCGGTTGGGTTAGCGGCAAGCAGCTTTGCTGCTTGCCGCCTGAGGTCAGATGCGGAAGCTGCCCACCAGGTGCTTCAGGCGCGTGGCCTGCTGCTCCAGGTCCGCACACGCCCGCAGGGTGGCCTGCAGGTTTTCGACGCCTTCCTGGTTGAGCATGTTGATCTCGTTGATGTCCATGTTGATCGAGTCGACCACGGCGGTCTGCTCTTCGGTTGCGGTGGCTACCGACTGGTTCATGCCGTCGATCTCGCCAATGCGCACGGTGACGCTGTCGAGGCGTTCGCCTGCCTGATTGGCGATGGCGACGCTGTCCTGGCTGTGGCGCTGGCTCTGGCCCATGGTGTCGACCGACTCGCGGGCACCGACCTGCAGCTCTTCGATCATGCTCTGCACCTGTTGCGCCGATTCCTGGGTGCGGTGCGCCAGGTTGCGCACTTCGTCCGCCACCACGGCGAAACCACGGCCGGCCTCACCGGCTCGGGCGGCTTCGATCGCGGCGTTGAGCGCCAGCAAATTGGTCTGCTGGGAAATACTGGTGATCACCTCGAGGATCTGGCCGATGTTTACCGTCTTGCTGTTGAGCGTTTCGATGTGCGCGCTGGAGGTGACGATCAGGTCCGACAGGCGATTCATTGCCGCGATGTTGCGCTCCACCACCTGCTGCCCTTCTTCGGCCAGCAGGCGTGCCGAGCTGGCATGCTGCGAGGCCTGTGCGGCATTGCCGGCGATCTCCTGGGCGGCGGCGCCCAACTCGTTGATGGCGGCGGCGACGCTGTTGGTGCGGTTGGACTGCTCGTCGGAGTTGCTCATCGACGAGTTGGAGGCACTGATGACCTGCAAGGCCACTTCATTGACGCGTTCGGTGGCCGAAGACACTTCGCGGATCGAACTGTGGATGCGCTCGACGAAACGGTTGAACGCGGTGCCCAGAATGCCGAACTCGTCGTGGTTGTGAATTTTCAGGCGCTTGGTCAAGTCGCCTTCGCCTTCGGCGATGTCTTCCATGGCGCGGGTCATGGTCAGCAGCGGTTGCATGAGCACGCGGATCAGCAGGCCGAGCAGGCCAATGATGATCACCACCGCCACCACGGTGGCGATCACCGCAGAAGTGCGGAAAGTGCTGAGCATGGAGAAGGCTTTGTCTTTATCCACCGACAGGCCGATGTACCAGTTGGCCGACGGCAGGCCTTTGATCGGGGCGAAGGTCAGCAGGCGGGTTTGCCCATCGGCCTGGACTTCGGTGAGCTGGCTGGACAGTTTCGGCGTGTGCTGCGGGAACAGGTCCGACAGCGACTTCATGACCAGTGCCTGGTCCGGGTGCACCAGGACCTTGCCCTGGTCGTTGACCAGGAAGGCGTAGCCCATGCCGCCGAAATTCAGCGAGTTGATGATCTGTACCAGGCCATCCAGGGCCAGGTCGCCACCGACCACGCCAACGCTGCTGGACACCTTGCTGAGGATGCCGATGACCATCTTGTTGGTGGTCATGTCGATGTAGGGCTCGGTGAGGATGGCGCCCTGGGCGTTCATGCCGTCCTTGTACCAGGGGCGGGTGCGCGGGTCGTAGCCTTCGGGCATGGGCGAGTAGGGGCGCACGCTGAAGCCGCCATCGACCTTGCCCAGGTACACGGTCAGAAAGCTCGAGGTCAGGGCATTCTGGCCCATCAGTGTTTCGGCGTTGGCAGGTTGCTGGGCGATGTTTTGCGCCAGGTTTTCCACCAGCTTGATACGGCCTTCGAACAGGTTGCGAATGTTGGTTGAAGTGGACGCGCCCATTTCAGCCAGATAATTCTCCAGATCTTCGCGGATGGCATTACGCTGGAGATAATCGTTGTAAAGGGTGAACAGGCTGAAGGCGAGTATCACGATCAGTGATGCGGCCAAGAGAATCTTGTGGCTGAAACGAAGGCTTTTATTCATGGCGTAATCGGTTCCGCTAAGGTTTTTATCGGGCGTTCGCACGAGTACCGCTATAAAACAGTGCAACATCCCGAAAGTCCTTCCAGGGGTGTTCTGTCTTTTAAGGCGAATATCATCCAGACGTATCGGCCGACGGGTGGTCAAGCTTGAGCAGGGGATTAAAAAGATGCCGGAATCTTCGACCATAGTTGTAGGCGCTGGCCTGGATGGCCAGCCTGTCAAACAAGCCATGCGCCTGGCCAACCGCCACGGGCTGGTCGCCGGTGCTACCGGCACAGGCAAGACCGTGACCTTGCAGCACTTGGCGGAAGTGTTCAGCGACGCCGGCGTGGCGGTGTTTGCCGCCGATGTCAAAGGCGACCTGTGCGGTGTCGGTGCTGCCGGTGCGCCGCAGGGCAAGGTGGCCGAGCGGATCGCCGGTATGCCATGGCTGGGGTACAAGCCGCAGGCATACCCCTTGAGCCTGTGGGACATCGCCGGGCAAACCGGCCACCCGCTGCGCACCACGCTCAGCGAGATGGGGCCGCTGTTGCTCGGTAACCTGCTGGAGCTGACCGACAGCCAGCAGGCGGCACTTTATGCCGCGTTCAAGGTGGCTGATCGAGAAGGCCTGTTGCTGCTCGACATCAAGGACCTGAAGGCGCTGCTCGCTCACTTGAAAGACCATCCGCAGCTGTTGGGCGAAGACAGCGCGCTGATGACCACGGCCTCGACCCAGGCCTTGTTGCGCCGCCTGGCAACGCTTGAGCAGCAGGGCGCCGAGGCGCTGTTCGGCGAGCCGGCGTTGCAGCTGGAAGATTTGTTGCGGCTGGACGGCGATGGCCGCGGGCGAATCCACCTGCTCGATGCCAGCCGGCTGGTGCATGAAGCGCCGAAGGTCTACGCCACGTTCCTGTTGTGGCTGCTGGCCGAATTGTTCGAACAGCTGCCGGAGCGTGGAGATGCCGACAAACCGGTGCTGGCATTGTTCTTCGACGAGGCGCATCTGTTGTTCAACGGCACCCCCAAGGCACTGCAGGATCGCCTGGAGCAAGTGGTTCGGCTGATTCGCTCCAAGGGTGTCGGGGTGTTCTTTGTCACCCAGTCGCCAAGCGATCTGCCGGACAGCGTACTGGCCCAGTTGGGTTTGCGTATTCAGCATGGCTTGCGCGCGTTCACCGCCAAGGAGCAGAAGGCACTGCGGGCCGTGGCTGACGGTTTCCGCCCGAACCCGGCGTTCGATACGTTGGCAGTGTTGACTGAGCTTGGGATCGGTGAGGCGCTGGTTGGTACGCTCGAAGAAAAGGGCACGCCAGCGATGGTGCAGCGGGTATTGATAGCGCCGCCACAATCGCGGATCGGGCCGTTGAGTGCGGGCGAGCGCAGTGTCTTGATTGCCGGGTCTGCATTGGCGGGGCGCTACGACAAGCCGATTGATCGTGAGTCGGCCTATGAAATGCTGACCCAGCGCAAAGGTGAACCGGTCGAGCCCGTACCAGTGCCGAAGGCGGACGAAGAGAGCCTGGCCGACAAGGCCGGGGATTTTCTGCAGAGTGCGGCAGGGCAGGCGATCAAATCGGCGGTGCGCCAGGCGGCCAATCAGTTCGGGCGGCAGTTGGTGCGCGGGTTGATGGGGTCGTTGCTCGGAGGCAAGAAGCGCTAGCGTGCCTGTAGGAGCGGGCTTGCCCGCGAAGGGGCCATTACTGACACATGAAAAAGGCGCCTGCTGAAGGCGCCTTTTTCATTGCAGCAAAATCACTTAGCCAATCGCTTTCGACGCCAGCCAGAACAGGCCAGCCGCCAGGCCCATCGATGCCGGCAGGGTCAGCACCCAGGCCAACAGGATGGTTTTGACCGTGCCGCCCTGCAGGCCGCTCTTGTTGGCAACCATGGTGCCGGCCACGCCGGACGACAGCACGTGTGTGGTCGAAACCGGCAAGGCGAAGACGTTGGCCAGGCCGATGGCGCAGGCCGCTGTAATCTGCGCCGACATGCCCTGGGCATAGGTCATGCCCTGTTTGCCGATCTTCTCACCCACGGTCAGTACCACGCGCTTCCAGCCGACCATGGTACCCAGGCCCAAGGCCAGGGCTACCGCCACGATTACCCAGAACGGGGCGTACTCGGTGGTGGCAGTGAGGTCCTTGCGCAGCTTGTCGAGGTCGGCTTTTTCACGCGCGTCCAGGCCTGGCAGTTTGCCGACCTTCTTCGCGGTGTCATCCAGGCACAACAGGTAGCGACGCACTTCCACGCGTTTTTCGGCATCCAGTGCGCGGTAATCGGTCACACCCTGCAGCGAGGACTGCAGTGCGGCGATGGTTGGCTCGGTCTGCTGAGGGTTGCAGCTGAACTGCTCTGGCAGGTCGCTGGCCTGTGCCTTGCCGAGCGCCAGGAACTCGCCCAGGGTCGGGGCGTTGCGCTCGTAGAACTGGCTCAGGTGCAGGGTCGCGTCGCGGGTGCGTTCGATCTGGTAGGTGGTGCTGTTCAGGTCGAGCACGAACTTGGCCGGGACGATACCGATCAGCACCAGCATGATCAGGCCGATGCCTTTCTGGCCATCGTTGGAGCCGTGCACGAAGCTCACGCCCATCGCCGAAATGACCAGCACCAGGCGGTTCCAGAAAGGCGGGTGTTTTTTGTCGTCGAGCTTGCGACGCTGCTCTGGCGTCTTGTGCATCTTCGACAGCGGGCGCCACCATTTCAGGCCGATCAATACCAATGCTGCAACAGCGAAGCCAGCCATGGGCGAAACCACCAGCGACATGGCGATGTCGATCGCTTTCTGCCAGTTGACGCCGTCACCCAGTGGGATGTCGTTGATCATGGCATTGGCCAGGCCCACGCCGAGGATCGAGCCGATCAGGGTGTGCGAGCTGGAGGCCGGGATGCCGAAGTACCAGGTGCCCAGGTTCCAGGTGATGGCCGCAGCCAGCAACGAGAAGACCATGGCCAGGCCATGTCCGGTATTCACATTGATGAGCAGTTCGACCGGCAGCAGGTGAACGATGGCATAGGCCACCCCGACACCCCCGAGCAAAACCCCAAGGAAGTTGAACACCCCGGAGAAGAACACGGCCAGGTGTGGCGGCATGGCTTTGGTATAGATGACGGTGGCTACCGCGTTGGCGGTGTCATGAAAGCCATTGATGAACTCGAATGCGAGCACGAAGGTCAAGGCGAGCAGCAGGCTCACCAATACCCATGCATCCAGTCCGCTGAATAAATCGATCATGAAGGTTGTCTGGCGGTCATTTGGGGGGCGGGATTATGCCAGAAAACAATGGCAATCGATGCACCCGCAGCTGACCGATGGCAGCTTTGTGAACTGCATCCAAACGCTATCCCAGACGTAAAAACACAGGAAAGGTTCCGTTAAAAGCTACTAAAAAAGCCAAAATCCGCCAAATGTCTGAAAAACGGTCAGCTTGCCTTGCGTTCAAACGGTCGTATGAAATTTGTGTAATTCCATTTCATCCTCGGCCTTTCGGTCAGGATTTTCCGCGTCGAGGGTGCGCTGCCCGCGACGCGAGTGAGCACTGGGGCGGCTGCTCAGGGTTCGTCGCTGCGCAGCTCCTTTTCCATCTTTTCCAGTTCTTGGTTAAAGGCCTGGTCCTGGACCGTGGCCCTTTTTCGCCAAGGCTTGCGCTCCGGCTCCGGTTGAGCGGCGTAGGTGGTGACTTCACCGCCGTAAACTTCCTTGTAACGTTCAGCCTGGCGCTCGAGTTCCGCGCGCAGTTCATCTTTCGTCACAGTAGTACCTGAATGTAAAAGTGCTGGTGTTGCGTGCAGGTGCAAGTTGCCCATGCACAGGATGTGCTGGTTTTCGGATAGGGGTCAGGCCAGTGTTGCCATGCCGGAGTACCGATCCGGGCCAGCAGAATCGATTATAGCAATCGATAAAACGCCAAACAGTCTTATTTACCCAACCCTGACGTGTAATGTCAAAGTTTGCGACTTTGGTCGGCGGTGTATTCTTTTGAACGGACCTGGCGGCGGAAGTTCGCTGCGGTAAAGAGGCCGGGGCGTACAAATAAAACGGCCTCGCACGAAGGCGAGGCCGTTGCCTGGGGACTTCTACGGTGGGTACCTGACCAGTCTCTCCAAAGAAGCCACAAGTGGCAGGAGAAAGGTATAAGCAAACGTGTCAGCGGTCAATTGCGATTATCGGCCGTTTGTTCGATAATCGCACGAAGCAGGGTTTTTTTTGAGGTGAGCGATGAGTGACGAAATCCCGGGCAGCGAATCTGCCAGCCCAGAGTCGGCACGCCCGACGACACCGGCAATGGCGCCGCCCATCGTGGCTTCACCCGCCAAGCGCATACAGGCCTTTACCGGCGATCCAGACTTCATGACGTCGCTGGCGCGGGGGCTTGCCGTCATCCAGGCATTTCAGGAGCGCAAGCGTCACCTGACCATCGCCCAGATCAGCCACCGCACCGAGATCCCGCGGGCGGCCGTGCGCCGTTGCCTGCATACGCTGATCAAGCTGGGCTACGCCACCACTGACGGGCGCACGTATTCGTTGCTGCCCAAGGTACTGACCCTGGGCCATGCCTACCTTTCGTCGACGCCGCTGGCGGTGTCGGCCCAGCCTTACCTGGACCGTATCAGCGACCAGTTGCACGAGGCCGCCAACATGGCCACCCTCGAAGGCGATGACATCCTTTATATAGCCCGTTCGGCCACTGTCGAACGGCTGATATCGGTAGACCTTTCGGTTGGCGGGCGGTTACCGGCCTACTGCACGTCGATGGGGCGCATCCTGCTGGCGGCGATGGACGACACCAGCCTGCGCGAATACCTCGATCGCGCCGACCTCAAGGCCCGTACAAGCCGTACCCTGCATGATGCCGAGTCGTTGTTCGCGTGCATCCAGCAGGTACGCGCTCAAGGTTGGTGTGTTGTCGATCAGGAGCTCGAGCAGGGGCTGCGTTCCATCGCGGTGCCTATCTATGACGCCTCGGGGCAGGTGCTGGCGGCGCTGAATGTCAGTACCCATGTGGGGCGCGTCAGCCGCAGCGAGCTCGAGCAGCGGTTCCTGCCGATCCTGCTGGCATCCAGCCGTGATCTTTGCCATCAGCTGTTTGGTTGAACAAACGGGCGCTGCCGTGCACCATTGTCGAGCACGGCTACCGTTTCCTGTTCGATAAACGCACAGTGTCGCTCTGGGTGAATTGCGCCCCCTTCATTCGCTGATTAATGTCTCTCGCAACGGTCGGCTTTGCCGACCGCACAAGAACAACATTAGAGGCGCACACCATGACCACTGTCACTTCGCGGCCGCACCCGCACGCAGTACCGTTGTATCCAGGCTGACCCAGGCCACACTTCATCGACGCTGAACCCTGTACTGGTTGCTCTCGTGCAGTGGCCCGACCGTGCCCCATTTCTGGATAACAACAATGAACAAACCACAATCCGTCGGGACCTGCCTCGACGTCCAGTCGTTCATCAATGACCAGCCGCTGTCGCGCTTTCAATGGCGCGTGGTGATCCTCTGCTTCCTGATCGTCTTCCTCGATGGCCTGGACACCGCCGCCATGGGCTTCATCGCCCCGGCCCTGTCGCAGGAGTGGGGGATCGACCGCGCCAGCCTCGGCCCGGTGATGAGTGCCGCCTTGATTGGCATGGTGTTCGGTGCCCTGGGTTCTGGCCCGCTGGCCGACCGATTCGGCCGCAAGGGCGTGCTGGTCGGCGCGGTATTGGTGTTTGGCGGCTTCAGCCTGGCCTCGGCCTATGCAAGCAACGTCGACCAGTTGCTGGTGCTGCGCTTTTTGACGGGCCTGGGGCTGGGCGCAGGGATGCCCAACGCCACCACGCTGCTCTCCGAATACACGCCTGAACGCCTCAAGTCGCTGCTGGTCACCAGCATGTTCTGTGGCTTCAACCTGGGCATGGCCGGTGGTGGGTTCATTTCCGCCAAGATGATCCCGGCCTACGGCTGGCATAGCCTGCTGGTGGTCGGCGGGGTGCTGCCGCTGTTGCTGGCGGTTGTATTGCTGGTCTGGCTGCCAGAGTCGGCGCGCTTTCTGGTGGTGCGCAACCGCGGCACCGACAAGGTACGCAAGACCCTGGCGCCAATTGCCCCGGCCGTGGTGGCGCAGGCGGCCAGTTTCAGTGTGCCGGAGCAGAAAGCGGTCGCTGCGCGCAACGTGTTCGCGGTGATCTTCTCCGGCACCTATGGCCTGGGCACGATGCTGCTGTGGCTGACCTATTTCATGGGCCTGGTAATCGTCTACCTGCTGACCAGCTGGCTGCCGACGCTGATGCGCGACAGCGGTGCGAGCATGGAGCAGGCCGCCTTCATCGGTGCGTTGTTCCAGTTCGGCGGGGTGCTCAGTGCCGTGGCGGTCGGTTGGGCCATGGACCGCTACAACCCGCACAAGGTCATTGGCATCTTTTACCTGTTGGCCGGCGTGTTTGCCTACGCGGTAGGGCAGAGCCTGGGCAACATCACCGTGCTCGCCACCCTGGTGCTGATTGCCGGGATGTGCGTGAACGGTGCGCAATCGGCCATGCCGTCGCTGGCGGCGCGCTTCTATCCAACCCAAGGGCGCGCCACCGGCGTCTCCTGGATGCTCGGCATCGGCCGTTTCGGCGCGATTCTCGGTGCCTGGAGTGGTGCGACGCTGCTGGGCCTGGGCTGGAACTTCGAGCAAGTGCTGACGGCGTTGCTGGTACCGGCAGCCCTGGCGACCGTAGGCGTGATTGTGAAAGGCCTGGTAAGCCACGCGGACGCGACCTGAGCGCGCCTCCAGGGGCTGCGCTGCAGCCCGCTACGGAGATGGATAGCAAGGCAACATACAGTTCGATAATCGCACAAAGAGTCGATTATCGGATTGTAAGCGACCCACCACTCTCCTTAATCTGAGCGCAACGTAGCACCCTGACCAGGAGTCTCCCAATGGCTGCCATTCGGCCTATTCGCTTCGCCGACGATGTACAGACCACCGCCGAGCCGACCGATGTCGAACTTGGCGCCCTGCGTGACCTCGAATCCCGTACCGCCGCAGCCCATGGCCAAGTGGCAGGAGAAGCATAATGCGCGACGTATTCATCTGTGACGCCATCCGCACCCCCATCGGCCGCTTCGGCGGGGCCCTCGCTGGCGTGCGTGCCGACGACCTGGCAGCAGTACCGCTCAAAGCGCTGATCGAGCGCAACCCAGGCGTGCAGTGGGACCAGCTCGACGAAGTGTTCTTCGGCTGCGCCAACCAGGCCGGTGAAGACAACCGCAACGTGGCACGCATGGCCCTGCTGTTGGCCGGCCTGCCCGAGAGCGTTCCGGGTGTGACCCTCAACCGCCTGTGCGCTTCGGGCATGGACGCCATTGGTACGGCATTCCGTGCCATCGCCAGTGGCGAGATGGAGCTGGCCATTGCTGGCGGCGTCGAGTCCATGTCACGTGCCCCGTTCGTCATGGGCAAGGCTGAAAGCGGCTATTCGCGCAACATGAAGCTCGAAGACACGACCATCGGCTGGCGCTTCATCAACCCGCTGATGAAGAGCCAGTACGGCGTGGACTCCATGCCCGAGACCGCCGACAACGTCGCTGACGACTATCAGGTTTCCCGTGCCGACCAGGATGCCTTCGCCGTGCGCAGCCAGCAGAAAGCAGCTGCAGCGCAGGCTGCCGGTTTCTTTGCCGAAGAGATCGTGCCGGTGCGTATCGCCCACAAGAAAGGCGAAACCATTGTCGAGCGCGATGAGCACTTGCGCCCGGAAACCACCCTTGAGGCACTGGCCAGGCTCAAGCCGGTCAATGGCCCGGACAAGACCGTTACTGCGGGCAACGCCTCGGGGGTCAACGACGGTGCTGCGGCGCTGATCCTGGCCTCGGCAGAAGCGGTCAAGCAGCACGGCCTGACCCCGCGTGCCCGCGTGCTGGGCATGGCCAGTGGCGGCGTGGCACCTCGGGTGATGGGCATCGGCCCGGTCCCGGCGGTACGCAAGCTGACCGAGCGCCTGGGCGTGGCGGTGAGCGATTTCGATGTGATCGAGCTTAACGAAGCCTTTGCCAGCCAAGGCCTGGCGGTATTGCGCGAGCTGGGTGTGGCCGATGATGCGCCGCAGGTGAACCCCAACGGCGGCGCGATCGCCCTGGGGCACCCGCTGGGCATGAGCGGTGCGCGCCTGGTGCTGACTGCGCTTCACCAGCTGGAAAAGAGCGGCGGGCGCAAAGGCCTGGCGACCATGTGTGTGGGTGTCGGCCAAGGTTTGGCGCTGGCCATCGAGCGAGTTTGACCAGTAACGGCCTCTTCGCGGGACAAGCCCGCCCCACAGGGGACCACGCCTCCTTTGTGGGCGCAGGCTTGTCCCGCGAAGAGGCCGTATCTGTAAGACCCAAGGCTAATGGCCAGCCCCAAAGCGGAACGAGTGTGTTACTAGGTATGTCTAGACTTACCTAGGACCCTCCAGGAGTAAAATCGTCATGACCTCAGCCTATTACACCGGCGAAGAGCGCAGTAAGCGCATCTTCGCCATCGTCGGTGCCTCTTCAGGCAACCTGGTGGAATGGTTCGACTTCTACGTCTACGCCTTCTGTGCGATCTACTTCGCCCCGGCCTTCTTCCCCTCCGACGACCCGACCGTGCAGTTGCTCAATACCGCCGGCGTGTTCGCTGCGGGCTTTTTGATGCGCCCGATTGGGGGCTGGATTTTCGGCCGCCTGGCCGACCGCCATGGCCGCAAGAATTCCCTGATGATCTCGGTGCTGATGATGTGTTTCGGCTCCTTGATGATCGCCTGCCTGCCCACCTATGCCAGCATCGGCACCTGGGCCCCGGCACTGCTGTTGCTGGCCCGCCTGATCCAGGGCCTTTCGGTGGGTGGCGAGTACGGCACCACCGCTACCTACATGAGTGAAGTAGCACTGCGCGGCCAGCGCGGTTTCTTCGCCTCGTTCCAGTACGTCACCCTGATTGGCGGCCAGTTGCTGGCAGTGCTGGTGGTGGTGATCCTGCAACAGCTGCTGACCGAAGACGAGCTGCGCGCCTGGGGCTGGCGCATCCCCTTCGTGGTCGGCGCCATTGCCGCCCTGATCTCGCTGATGCTGCGCCGTTCGCTGCACGAAACCAGCAGCGCCGAAACCCGCAACGACAAGGACGCAGGCTCGGTCAAAGGCCTGTTCCGCAACCACGCTGCAGCCTTCATCACCGTGCTCGGCTACACCGCCGGCGGCTCGCTGATCTTCTACACCTTCACCACCTACATGCAGAAGTACCTGGTGAACACGGCCGGCATGACCGCCAAGAACGCCAGCTACGTGATGACCGGTGCGCTGTTTCTGTTCATGGTGCTGCAGCCGTTCTTCGGCATGCTTTCGGACCGTATCGGCCGGCGTAATTCGATGCTGCTGTTCGGTGCCCTTGGTACGCTGTTCACCGTCCCGTTGCTGATGGCGCTGAAGACCGTCAGCAGCCCGTTCATGGCCTTCGTGCTGGTCAGCCTGGCGCTGTGCATTGTCAGTTTCTACACCTCGATCAGTGGCCTGGTGAAGGCCGAGATGTTCCCGCCACAGGTGCGGGCACTGGGTGTGGGCCTGGCCTATGCGGTAGCCAACGCACTGTTCGGGGGTTCGGCGGAATACGTAGCCCTGGGTTTGAAAACCCTCGGCATGGAAAACACCTTCTACTGGTACGTGACGGCGATGATGGCGATTGCGTTCCTGTTCAGCCTGCGCCTGCCGAAGCAGGCGGCGTACTTGCACCATGATGATTAAGGACGTGGCATGACCAACCAGCTGTTCGACGCCTACTTCACGGCCCCGGCCATGCGCGAGATTTTCTCTGACCGCGGCCGCCTGCAGGGCATGCTCGACTTCGAAGCCGCCCTGGCCCGCGCCGAGGCTGCCGCCGGGCTGGTGCCGCACAGCGCGGTCGCCGCCATCGAGGCTGGCTGCCAGGCCGAGCGCTATGACGTGCGTGCGTTGGCCGATGCCATCGCCACCGCCGGCAACTCGGCGATCCCGATGGTCAAGGCGTTGGGCAAGGTGATCGCCAGCGGCGTGCCCGAGGCCGAGCGTTATGTGCACCTGGGTGCGACCAGCCAGGATGCGATGGATACCGGCCTGGTGCTGCAGTTGCGTGATGCCCTGGCGCTGATCGAGGGCGACCTCGCCACATTGGCCGAGACCTTGTCGCGCCAAGCCCTGCTGCATGCCGACACGCCGCTGGTGGGGCGTACCTGGCTGCAGCACGCCACCCCGGTGACCCTGGGCATGAAGCTGGCCGGTGTGCTCGGCGCCTTGACGCGCCACCGTCAACGCCTTCAGGAACTGCGCCCGCGGTTGCTGGTGCTGCAGTTTGGCGGTGCCTCGGGCAGCCTGGCGGCCCTGGGCAGCAAGGCGTTGCCGGTCGCCGAAGGCCTTGCCGAACAGCTAAAGCTGACCTTGCCTGAGCAACCCTGGCACACCCAGCGCGACCGCCTGGTGGAGTTCGCCTCGGTGCTGGGCCTTGTGGCCGGTAGCCTGGGCAAGTTCGGCCGCGACATCAGCCTGCTGATGCAGACCGAGGCAGGTGAAGTATTCGAGCCTTCCGCACCTGGCAAAGGCGGTTCATCGACCATGCCGCACAAGCGTAACCCGGTGGGCGCGGCGGTGCTGATCGGCGCCGCCACCCGTGTGCCGGGCCTGCTTTCGACGCTTTACAGTGCCATGCCCCAGGAGCACGAGCGCAGCCTCGGCCTGTGGCATGCCGAGTGGGAAACCCTGCCAGATATCTGCTGCCTGGTTTCAGGCGCCTTGCGCCAGGCCCAGGTGATCGCCGAGGGCATGGAAGTGGACGCCGAGCGCATGCGCCGCAACCTCGACCTGACCCAAGGCCTGGTGCTGGCCGAGGCGGTAAGCATCGTCCTGGCCCAGCGCCTTGGCCGCGACCGCGCCCACCACCTGCTGGAACAATGCTGCCAGCGCGCCGTCGCCGAGCAGCGCCACTTGCGCGCCGTGCTGGGTGACGAGCCGCAGGTCACGGCCGAGCTGACCGAGCAAGAGCTCGACCGCCTGCTCGACCCTGCCCATTACCTCGGCCAGGCCCGCGTCTGGGTGGCGCGCGCCGTGGCTGAACATCAACGTTTCACTGCCTGAAGGAGACCGCTGTGGCGCAATTGCAACTGGCCGATGGCGTATTGAACTATCGACTCGATGGCCCGGACGATGCCCCGGTGCTGGTGCTGTCCAACTCGCTGGGTACCGACCTTGGCATGTGGGACAGCCAGATCCCGATGTGGAGCGAGCACTTCCGGGTGCTGCGTTACGACACCCGTGGGCACGGCGCTTCGCTGGTCACCCAGGGCCCTTACAGCATCGAACAGCTGGGCCGCGACGTGCTGGCGTTGCTGGATGCGC
Organism: Pseudomonas sp. P39-UII1; assembly: GCF_039672635.1. Classification (NCBI taxonomy): domain Bacteria; kingdom Pseudomonadati; phylum Pseudomonadota; class Gammaproteobacteria; order Pseudomonadales; family Pseudomonadaceae; genus Pseudomonas; species Pseudomonas sp. P39-UII1. The sequence continues at coordinate 139,127 of NZ_JBDFPP010000011.1, read as the reverse complement.
TGGATATCGCCCACGCGCACTTCGTCGGCCTGTCGATGGGCGGCCTGATCGGCCAGTGGCTGGGCATCAATGCGGGCGATCGCCTGCACAGCCTGACCCTGTGCAACACTGCGGCGAAGATCGCCAATGACGAGGTGTGGAACACCCGTATCGACACCGTGCTCAAGGGCGGCCAGCAAGCCATGGCCGACCTGCGCGATGCCTCCATCGCCCGCTGGTTCACCCCCGCGTTTGCCGAGGCTCAGCCTGAGCAGGCGCAGCGCATCTGCCAGATGCTTGCGCAAACTTCCCCTGAAGGCTACGCCGGCAACTGCGCGGCCGTGCGCGATGCCGATTTCCGCGAGCAACTGGGCCGTGTCCAGGTGCCAACGCTGATCGTCGCCGGCAGCGAAGACGTGGTGACCACGCCGGAGCATGGTCGCTTCATGCAGGCCGCCATCATCGGTGCTACCTACGCCGAGTTCCCGGCCGCGCACCTGTCCAACGTCGAAATCGGCGAGGCGTTCAGCCGCCGCGTGCTCGACTTCCTGCTGGCTCGCTGAGGATTACGCCATGGATGAGAAACAACGTTACGACGCCGGTATGCAGGTACGCCGCGCGGTACTGGGCGATGCGCACGTGGACCGCAGCCTGGAGAAGCTCAATGACTTCAACGGCGAGTTCCAGGAGATGATCACCCGGCATGCCTGGGGCGATATCTGGACCCGCCCGGGCCTGCCGCGGCACACCCGCAGCCTGATCACCATCGCCATGCTGATCGGCATGAACCGCAACGATGAGCTCAAGCTGCATTTGCGCGCCGCCGCCAACAACGGCGTGACGCGTGACGAGATCAAGGAAGTGCTGATGCAAAGCGCGATCTACTGCGGCATTCCGGCGGCCAATGCCACGTTCCACCTGGCCGAGTCGGTGTGGGACGAGTTGGGGGTAGAGTCTCGCCAGCACGATTGACTGCACCGGCCTCATCGCCGGCAAGCCGGCTCCCACAGGGATTGCAGCGCTGCCAACGATGAGGCCAGTGACGACTAGATGGCTGCCTTCTTGTGCCGCAGCGCCACCGGGCCGGCATTGGCCTCCACGGCGCGTTTGAGCTCCGGGCACAAGCCCAGCATGAATGCCGCTTCCGCCACCACGAACAGCGGGCCGATGATCAACCCGCTGATGTCGTCGACGAACGCCGGTTTGCGGCCTTCGTAATGATGCCCGACGAACTGGATGATCCAGCCCACCACGAACGCCCCCAGCCCGGCGCTGAGCCACAGCGCGGTGGTTTGCACCGCCAGCACTTGGCCAAGCCACAGGCACAGGCCCAGCAGCAGGCCCATGACCAACCCGAAGCGCAGGTCCAGGCGCAGGTAGAACCACACTGCGGCCGCCGCCGCCAGCAGGGCAGGGGACAGCCACATGCCCGCCACGTCCCAGCCCGGGCGCGACAGCAAGACGGTCACTGCCACCACGATCAGCGGAATGCCGATGAAATGCGTGCCGATGTTGCGCGGGTCGCGGTGGTAATTGGCGTATTGGCTCAGGTGTTCGACGAGGTTTTTCATTGTTGTTCCTCCCTGGTTTACCTGTTCAGTTGTGCTGGCTGTGCCGGCAGGCCCGCTCCCGCAGCGTGGGCGCGAAGAGGCCAATACTGATCAGAATAGCGCGAAGCTCACCATCATCATCCGTTCAGCGAATGGCAGCACTGCGCACGGGCGCATCCAGCCCAACCAGGGTCTCGATCATCGCCCGTGCGGCCGGTGACAGGCGGTAGCCGCTACGGCTGACCACACCGCAGCGGACACTCAGCACCTCCAGAGCCGGCGGCAGGTTGCGCCAGTGCAGGCGCACCAGGCGCCCTGCGGCCAGGTCGTCGGCCACGGCTTCCTCGCTGGCGGTGCCGATGGCATCGGTGGCTTGCACCACGCTGCGCAGCACCGCCAGGTGTTCGGTCTGCAGGTGCGGGGTGAAGTCGCTGCGCCCACTGAGGTTGGCCAGGCGCTTGCGGACTCCGGGGGCGAGCAGAGCGCTGGCCAGGGGGTAGGCGAACAGGTCGTTGGTCGACAAGCTGTCCTTTGCCAGCAGCGGATGCCCGGGGCGGCAGAAGAACAGCCCCGGGCGCGGGCTGAGCGGTTCGGTGTGGAAGTTGGCGTCGGCTTCGAACGGGCGGATGTCATCGACAAAGAATTCGATCTGTTCACGGCGCAGGGCCTGGCCGAGGCGTTCGGCATTATCGACCAGCAGCGCGGTGCGGATGCCAGGGTGGGTACCGATGAAATGCCGCAACGCTTCAGGCACCAGGCGCACGGCCAGGGCCGGGCCGCTGCCGAAATGCAGTTCGCCGGCGTCGAGCTTGGTCATCTGCAGCACTTCGTTGCTCAACTGCGCGGCGCCCTGTACCAGGCGCCGGGCGTGTTGCAGCACCACCAGCCCTTCAGGCGTCGGTGGCAGTGCCTTGCTGGCGCGGTCGACCAACGGGCAGCCGAAAGTCTGCTCCAGGCCCTGGATAGCACGGCTGAACGCGGGCTGGGTGATACCCATGGCTTCGGCGGCACGGACGAAACTGCGGTACTCGGTGAGGGCAATGAAGTAGCGCAGTTGGCGAAGGTCCATGTCGAGGCTCTGCGGCGGATCGGACGTCGATTTAAGCTGTTACCGCATATGTCGTCAATGAAGGATTATGTAGGTTGTTATTCGATAAAGTTATTTTAGGGTTTGCCCGCCTCTTCGCGGGCAAGCCCGCTCCTACAGGAAATGCGCAGACTTGGAGTGAGCGCAATCCCTGTAGGAGCGGGCTTGCCCGCGAAGAGGCCGGTAAAGTCAGAGCAGATTCAGCGGATAACTCACAATCAACCGGTTCTCGTCGAACGAGTTGGTGCTGAAGTCGCGGCGCATGGTCGAGTTGCGCCATTTCACCGATAAATCCTTGAACGAACCCGATTGCACCACATAGGCCAGTTCGGTCTCCCGGGCCCATTCCTTGCCATCGTCAACACCGCCCGCGGTGACATTGTCACCCTTGATATAGCGGTTCATCAGCGTCAGCCCAGGGATACCGACACTGACGAAGTTGAAGTCGTGGCGCACCTGCCAGGAGCGTTCCTTGGCGTTGTCGAAGCTCGAGTTGTAACTGTCGTTGGCCAAGGTGCCACCGCTGGTGCCGTTGACCCGCAGCCAGGCATCGTCGCCGCTGACTTTCTGCAAACCGACGTAGAAAGTGTTGCCTTTGTAGCGCGCCGAGAGCATCGCCGAAGCGGTGCGGTTGTCGAGTTGGCCGGCGCGTTCGGCGCCATCTTCCTTGCCGATGAAATAGCCGAGGTTGGCGCCCAGTGTCCATTCGCCGAGTGGCTGGCTGTGCACCAGGTTGAGGTATTGCTGGCGGTAGATGTCCTTGAGCTGGGCATCCCACAAGCCGATCATGGTGCGCTTGTCGTTGAAGGTGTACTCACCGCCGCCGAAATTGAAGCGGTCGGAGGTGAAGGCCGCACGGCCGTTGAGCGACATGTCTTCCATGCTGGCATCGTTGCGCGGGCTGTTGCCGCGGAACTGGCCGGCGTACAGGGTCAGGCCGTCGATTTCCTTCGAGGTAAGCTGGCCGCCGCGGAAGGTCTGCGGCAGTGAGCGGCCGTCATCCGAGCGCAGGATCGGCAACACCGGCATCCATTCACCGACTTTCAATTCGGTTTGCGACAGCTTGGCTTTCAGTGCCACGCCCAGCCGGCCGAAGTCGTCGGCGGGGCGGCCATCGTCGTGTACCGGCAGCAGGTGGGTATTGGTGGTGCCTTTACCGCCATCGAGCTTGACCGAGTACAAACCCAGTACGTCCACGCCGAAACCCACGGTGCCCTGGGTGAAACCGGAGCGGGCATCGAGGATGAAGCTTTGCGTCCATTCTTCGCCTTTGGCCTGGGGGTGGGCCGGGTCGACGAAGTTGCGGTTGATGTAGAAGTTGCGCAGGTTGAGGCTGGCTTTGGCGTCCTCCATGAAACCGCCTTCGGCGGCAAACGCGTGGAACGCGCAGGACATGGCCAACAGGCCGGGCAGCAGCTGGCGTGCGGGGTGCGAAGTGCTCATCTGTCGTGGATCTCTTGTTTTTATTGGCGAACCGCTGTGCTGCAGGATGCGGCCTGCAGGGCGGTCTTTTTTGATGAACGTGGGTAACGTTGCTGGGTGCGATGGTGCGGGGAAGGGAAGGGGCGAGGCAATTCGTCGCACACGGTAGCGGGCGATAATCGAACGGAATGTTCCGGTTGGTTAATTTTTTATGGTGGCAAAAAAAAGCCCACCGCGAGGGTGGGCTTGAGGTCGCAGCCGTTGGGTCAGCCCTTCGGTGTATTCACCGAGGCCTGCTGATTGGCTTGGCCGGTCCGCTCGTACCAGCCGCCACCCAGCGCCTTGTACAAGTTGACCTCGCTGGTCAGCTGCGACAGGCGATCGGTGATCAGTGCCTGCTGGGCGCTGAACAGGTTGCGCTGGGCGTCGAGGAAGGTCAGGTTGCTGTCGATGCCGATGCGGTAACGGCGTTCAGCCAGGCGGTAGTAGTCCTGGTTCGCTTGCACCAGGTCACGTTGCGCCTGCAACTGCTCTTCGAAGGTCTTGCGCGCCGCCAGGCCATCGGAGACTTCCTGGAAGGCGGTCTGGATGGTCTTTTCGTACTTGGCGACGTTGATGTCCTTCTGAATCTTCGAATAGTCCAGGCTGGCCTTCAGGCTGCCGGCGTTGAAGATCGGCAGGTTGATCTGCGGCTGGAACAGCCAGGTACCCGAACCGCCCTTGAACAGCCCGTCCATGTCCGGGCTCAGGGTACCCGCGTTGGCGGTCAGGCTGATGCTCGGGAAGAACGCAGCACGCGCAGCGCCGATGTTGGCATTGGCAGCTTTCAGCAGGTGCTCCGCTTCCTGGATGTCCGGGCGGCGGGTCAGCAGGTCGGAGGGCAGGCCCGCCGGAACCTCGGCCAACTGGTCGGCATCGAGTTTCAGCGGGGCCGGCAGGTTGGCCGGCACGCCGGTGCCGAGCAGCACGGCCAGGCTGTTGACGTCCTGGGCGACCAGGCGCTGGTACTGTGAGTACTTGACCCGGGCGCCTTCCACGGCGGTGCGTGCCTGGCTCAGGTCCAGCGCCGACGCCACACCTACCTCGTTGCTGCGGCGGGTGAGGTTGTAGCTTTCCTCATAGGTCTTGAGGGTGTCTTCGGTCAGCTTGAACAGCGCCTGGTCGGCCTGCCAGGTGTAGTAGGCGTTGGCCACGCTGGCCACCAGGGCGATCTGCGTGGAACGGCGCGCCTGCTCACTGGACAGGTAGGTCTCCAGGGCCTGCTCGGTCAGGCTGCGTACGCGGCCGAACAGGTCCAGCTCATAGGCGCTGACGCCCAGGGTGGCCGAGTACTGGCTGGTGATGTTGGATTCGCCGGTGGTCGACATGTTGGCCGGCACGCGCTGGCGGCTGCCGCTGCCGGTGGCCGAAACCGCCGGGAACAGGTCGGCACGCTGGATGCGGTACTGGGCGCGGTAGGCGTCCAGGTTCAGCGCCGCGACGCGCAGGTCGCGGTTGTTCACCAGCGAGGTCTGGATCAGCTGCTGCAGTGCCGGGTCCTGGAAGAACTGGCGCCAGCCCTGTTCAGCGGCGGCCACGTCGGCCGACTGGGTCGGCGAGTATGCAGGGCCTTGCGGCCACTGCTGGGCCACCGGGGTTTCCGGGGTCTGGTAATCAGGGATCAGCGAGCAGCCGCCAAGAATGAAAGCGGTTACCGCCAGGGACAACAAAGACTTGGTCATTGCCCAGCCTCATAACGTGGAGTTTCAGGGGTGGCGTCTTTTTTCGGCTCTTTGCTGCCGAACAGCGACGACACTGCGACGAAGAATAGCGGTACCCAGAAGATTGCCAGGATGGTTGCGCTGATCATGCCGCCGATCACGCCGGTGCCGATGGCGTGCTGGCTGCCCGCGCCGGCGCCGCTGGCGATGGTCAACGGTACCACGCCGAGGATGAACGCCAGCGAGGTCATGATGATCGGGCGCAGACGCATGCGGCACGCCTCGATCGCTGCGTCGTACAGGCTGCTGCCTTGCTCATGCAGTTCCTTGGCGAATTCGACGATCAGGATGGCGTTTTTCGCCGCCAGGCCGATGGTGGTCAACAGGCCCACCAGGAAGTACACGTCGTTGGACAACCCGCGCAGGCTGGTGGCAATCAGCGCACCGATGATACCCAGCGGTACTACCAGCACGACGGCGATCGGGATCGACCAGCTTTCATACAGTGCTGCCAGGCAGAGGAACACGAACAGTACCGAGAGGGCGAACAGCGCCGGCATTTGCGAGCCGGAGAGTTTTTCCTCGTAGGACATGCCGGTCCAGGAGAAGCCGATACCGTCCGGCAACTCGCCCGCGATACGCTCCACCTCGGCCATGGCGTCACCGGTACTGTAGCCCGGGGCCGGTGCACCGAGGATTTCCATCGCCTCGACGCCGTTGTAACGGGAGAGCTTGGGCGAACCGTAGGTCCACTCGCCTTTGGCGAACGAGGAGAACGGCACCATCTCGCCAGCACCGTTGCGCACGTACCACTTCTGCAGGTCTTCAGGGCTCATACGGGCGTTTGGTTCACCCTGGATGTACACCTTCTTGACCCGGCCGCGGTCGATAAAGTCGTTGACGTAGCTGGCACCCAGGGCAATCGACAGGGTGTTGTTGATGTCGGCGATGGTCACGCCCAGGGCGCTGGCACGTTCGTCATCGATGGTCAGCTGGTACTGCGGCTCATCGTTCAGGCCGTTCGGGCGCACGGCACTGAGCACCTTGCTTTGTGCCGCTTTGGCCAGGAACTGGTTGCGTGCTTCCATGAGTTTGGCATGGCCGACACCGCCGCGGTCCTGCAGGAACACGTCGAAGCCGGTGGCGTTACCCAGTTCGAGTACGGCAGGCGGCGCGAAGGCGAACACCATCGCATCGCGGAAGGTAAAGAAGTGCTGCTGGGCGCGCTCAGCCAGGGCGAACACACTGTTCTCCTTGGACCGCTCGCCCCACGGCTTGAGCATGATGAACGCCATACCGGAGCTCTGGCCGCGGCCGGCGAAGTTGAAACCGTTGACGGTGAACACCGACGATACGGTGTCTGCTTCGTCTTTGAGCAGGTATTCACGCATCTGGTCGACCACCACCTGAGTGCGCTCGGCACTGGAGCCTGCCGGGGTTTGCACCTGGGCGAACAGTACGCCCTGGTCTTCCTCAGGCAGGAACGCCGTTGGAATACGGGCGAACAGCCAGATCATGCCGACCACGATCAGGGCATAGGCGAGCAGGAACGGCACCTTGTTGCGCAAGATGGTACCGACGCTGCGCTCGTAGCCGTTTACGCTGCGGTCGAAGTTGCGGTTGAACCAGCCGAAGAAACCGCCCTTGGCCACATGGTGCTCGCCCTTCTTCAGCGGCTTGAGCATGGTGGCGCACAGCGCCGGGGTGAAGATCAGCGCCACCAGCACCGACAGGCCCATGGCCGAGACGATGGTGATGGAGAACTGCCGGTAGATCACACCCGTGGAGCCGCCGAAGAAGGCCATCGGCAGCAGTACCGCCGACAGCACCAGGGCGATACCCACCAGGGCGCCCTGGATCTGCTCCATCGAGCGCTTGGTCGCCTCCTTGGGCGGCAAGCCTTCCTCGGACATCACCCGTTCGACGTTTTCCACCACGACGATGGCGTCGTCCACCAGCAAGCCGATGGCCAGGACCATGGCGAACATGGTCAGGGTGTTGATGCTGAAGCCCGCAGCGGCAAGGATGCCGAAGGTACCCAGCAATACCACCGGTACGGTCATGGTGGTAATGATGGTGGCGCGGAAGTTCTGCAGGAACAGGTACATCACCAGGAACACCAGGACCACGGCTTCGATCAGGGTGTGGATTACCCCGCTGATCGATTCGGTGACCACCGGGGTGGTGTCATACGGGAATACCGCTTTCACCCCAGGCGGGAAGAACGGTTCCAGGTCGCTGATGGTCTGGCGCAGCGCCTTGGCGGTGTCCAGGGCGTTGGCCCCGGTCGCCAGCTTGACCGCCAGGCCGGATGCCGGCTTGCCGTTGAACTGGGCGCTGACGGCGTAGTTCTCGCCACCCAGGCCTACCTGGGCGACATCACCCAGGCGCACTTGCGAACCGTCCTTGTTGACCTTGAGCAGAATCTTCTCGAACTGCTCGGCGGTCTGCAGGCGGGTCTTGCCGATGATGGTCGCGTTGAGCTGGGTGCCCGGCAGTGCAGGGAGGCCGCCGAGCTGGCCGGACGATACCTGCACGTTCTGCGCGGCAACTGCGGTCTTGACGTCGACCGGGGTCAGCTGGAACTTGTTCAGCTTGGCCGGATCCAGCCAGATACGCATGGCGTACTGGGCACCGAACACCTGGAAGTCACCTACACCGGCGGTCCGCGAGATCGGGTCTTGCATGTTGGAGACGATGTAGTTGGCCAAGTCATCCTTGGTCATGCTGCCGTCTTCGGACACCAGGCCGATCACCAGCAGGAAGTTCTTCACTGCCTTGGTCACGCGGATACCTTGCTGCTGCACCTCTTGCGGCAGCAGCGGGGTGGCCAGGTTCAGCTTGTTCTGTACCTGTACCTGCGCGGTGTCGGCATTGGTGCCTTGCTCGAAGGTGGCCGTGATGGTCATGCTGCCGTCGGAGTTACTCTCCGAAGACACATAGCGCAGGTTGTCGATACCGTTGAGCTGCTGCTCGATCACCTGCACCACGGTGTCCTGCACGGTCTGCGCCGAAGCGCCCGGGTAGGTCACGGCGATGGCGATGGCCGGCGGCGCGATGCTTGGGTACTGGTTGATCGGCAGCTTCAGGATCGACAAGGCGCCGACCAGCATGATCACCAAGGCAATCACCCAGGCGAAGATCGGGCGATCGATAAAGAACTTCGACATGGTTTACTCCGCTTTGGCGTCTGCTTTGGCCGCGTTGGCCTGATCAGGGTTGCCTGGCTTCTTGACGTTGGTGGCATCGCTGACCTTGACCTCGACACCAGGGCGCACGTACTGCAGGCCTTCGGTGATCAGGCGGTCGCCCGGGTTCAGGCCTTCCTCGATCAGCCAGTCGCTGCCCAGGGTGCGGCTGGCCTTGAGCTGGCGCAGTTCGACCTTGTTCTCCTGGTTGACCACCAGCGCGGTTGGTGCACCCTTGAGGTCACGGGTGACGCCTTGCTGCGGGGCCAGGATAGCTTGGCTGTTGACCCCGGCCTTGAGCCGCGCATGCACGAACATGCCTGGCAGCAGGGTGTGGTCCGGGTTGGGGAAAATGGCGCGCAGGGTCACCGAGCCGGTGGTCTCGTCGACCGCAACTTCGGAGAACTCCAGGCGACCTTCCTGTTTGAACAGGCTGCCGTCTTCCAGTACCAACTGAACCGATGCGGTGTTGGCGCCGGACTTCTGCAGTTGGCCGCTTTCCAGCTCACGGCGCAGCTTGAGCAGCTCAGCGGTGGACTGGGTGACGTCGACGTAGATCGGGTCGAGCTGCTGGATGGTGGCCATGGCGTTGGTCTGGCCATTGCTCACCAGTGCGCCTTCGGTGAACGACGAGCGACCGATGCGACCGCTGATCGGCGCCAGTACCTTGGTGTAGCGCAGGTCGATCTGGGCGCTTTTGAGCGACGCATCGGCCTGCAATCGTTTGGCATTGGCGTCGTCGTATTCCTGCTTGGACACCGCCTGTTCGTCGATCAGCTGCTTGTAGCGCTCGGCCAGCGAGCGGGTAGCTTGCAGGTTGGCCTGGGCGTTGGCCAGGTTGGCCTCGTACACGGCAGGGTCGATCTGGTACAGCTGCTGGCCTTCCTTGACCTCGCTGCCTTCCTTGAACAGGCGCTTGAGGATGATGCCATTGACCTGTGGGCGGACTTCAGCGACGCGGAACGCGCTGGTGCGCCCCGGCAGTTCCGAGGTCAAGGTGAAGGCTTGGGGCTGGATGGTCACTACGCCGACCTGAGGAGCCTGTGCTGCGGGCGCGGCTTCTTCTTTCTTGCAGCCACTGAGCAGGGTTGCCAGGGCGACGGCGGAAACCAGAGCGGTAACGGCTGGCTTGAATTGCATGAGGATCCTCGGATCGCTAGAGCTGGGAGATGCTCAAGGGTAATGGAAGAGTCTTGACGGAAAAAATGCTACCAGGTGGATAAATAGCTTACTAACGAATATACTTACATTCATGGTTGTTTGTAAATACCGTTGGGTGGTACTTGGCTACTACCCCAGCCCTTTTATTAGCCAATCCGGGAAGCACCCTGCAGAGGTGTGGCCCCGGCGGATTCCCTGCACGCGACGCGCCTGCGGGCCCAGATGAGGTTGTACTGCCATGGTCCGTCGAACCAAAGAAGAAGCCCAGGAAACCCGCACGCAAATCATCGAGGCAGCGGAAAAGGCCTTCTACAAGCGCGGGGTTGCGCGCACCACCCTGGCGGACATCGCCGAGCTGGCGGGCGTGACTCGGGGTGCGATCTACTGGCATTTCAATAATAAGGCAGAGCTGGTGCAGGCGTTGCTCGACAGCTTGCACGAAACCCATGACCACTTGGCGCGTGCCAGTGAAAGCGAGGACGAAGTCGACCCGCTTGGGTGCATGCGCAAGCTGCTGCTGCAAGTGTTCAACGAGCTGGTGCTGGACGCCCGTACCCGTCGTATCAACGAAATCCTGCATCACAAGTGCGAGTTTACCGATGACATGTGTGAAATTCGCCAGCAGCGCCAGAGCGCTGTACTGGATTGCCACGTGGGCATCAACCTGGCGCTGGCCAATGCCGTACGCCGCGAACAATTGCCGGCCGAGCTGGATGTAGAGCGCGCAGCCGTGGCCCTGTTTGCCTATGTCGATGGCCTGATCGGGCGCTGGTTGTTGCTGCCGGACAGCTTCGAGCTGCTGCGCGATGCCGAAAAATGGGTCGACACCGGGCTGGATATGCTGCGCTTGAGCCCGGCCCTGCGCAAATGACACTTTGTTAAGGATTGTGAGGGAGTGTTTCCCCCTGATGTTAAGGGGGGATTAATACCTCAGGCTGCTCCCTCACGCCCGCGCAATTGCCGGTCCGGTAATGCCAGGGCCGCCACCAGGCCGAGCAACGCCACCGCCGCACTGCCCAGTAACAGATGCCGGAAGGTTGCCAGCAACCGCGCCTGGGTTGCCGGGTCTGCTTCGCCGGCCTGCAGGCTGCCCAGCAACGGGTTACCCTGCAACTCGAAACCGCCTTGGTGCAACAGCGCCAGCAGTAGGCTGGACATGCACGCCACGCCCATCGCCCCGCCCAGTGAGCGGAACAGGTTGGTGGTGCTGGTGGCCACGCCGATGTCCTTGCTGCCCACCGCACTCTGCGTGCCCACCAGCGAGGTCGGGAACTGCAGGCCGCAGGCGATGCCGGTCAGCAGCATGAACACGGCACTGAGCAGGGCCGACTGTGGCGGGGTGATGGCCATGGCGAAGACCGCGACCGGCATCAGCAGCGCGCCGGCGAGGATCTGCGGTTTGTAGCGGCCCGTGATGCTGGTCATGCGCCCGCCGGTAAAGGCCCCTATGGGCAGGCCAATGGCCAAGGGCAGCAGATGCAGCGCTGCACTGTCGGCGCCGGCGCCGGTGATGCCCTGGTAGCGCAGAGGCATCAGCATGGTCAGTGAAATAGACTGGAAGCTGGCGAAGAAAATCACCCCCCAGCACAGCACGGCAACCCGGTTACCGAACAGGCCTAGCGGCAGCAAGGGTTCCTGGCAGCGGCGTTCGTGGGCGATGAACACGGCCGTGCCAAGCCCGGCGCAGGCAAACAGGCCCATGACCGCGGGCGCGGTCCAGGCCTGGCCTTGGCCGACCAGGGTAATGCCCAGCAACAGGCTGCCCAGGCCAACGATCAGCAACACGGCGCCCAGGTAGTCCACCCGTGCTTCGCGGCGTTGCACCGGCAGGCCACTCAAGGCACGGTGGATCGCCCACAGTGCAACCAGGCCCAGCGGCAGGTTGATCCAGAATACCCAGCGCCATGACAGATACTCGGTCAGCCAGCCGCCCAGCACGGGCCCGGCAACGCTTGCTGCGGCGTACATGCTGCTGAAATAGCCCTGGTAGCGGCCCCGCTCACGCGGTGGCACGAAGTCACCGATGATCGCCTGGCTGACCGAGACCATACCGCCCGCGCCGACCCCCTGCAGTACGCGCGCCAGCACCAGCTGCTGCATGTCCTGGGCCAGGGCGCAGGCGATTGAAGCCAGGGTGAACAGGCTGATACCGGTGAGGATCATGCGCCGACGCCCGTACAGATCACCCAGCTTGCCGTAGATCGGCACCGCCACGGTCATCGCCACCATGTACCCGGAGATCACCCACGCCAGCAAGCCGACGTCATTGAACTGCGCGGAGATGGCCGGCAAGGAAACGGCGACGATGGTCTGGTCGAGGGCACCTAGGAAGATGGCCAGCATCAACGCGGTGAGTACGTTGCGCAGGGCGGTGGGGGGCAGGGCAGCTGTCACGGAGCACCTTGTCTAATGGCGGTGACTTTTCCGGCCCCTTCACGGGTAAAGCCGCCGCCGCAGGTTCAGCACTGGCCGTAAGAACAGTGGCGAGCCTGTGGCAGCGGCTTTACCCGCACAGGGGCCGACATGAATAGCCGGATTGTAACCCGACTTAGGTAGCTTCCTATGTACTATCTGCATCCCCTATGCAAGATCGGCATTGGCGCATTCATCCAGTGGTGCATGGCCGCGTGATATCGTGCATGAGCCGCAGGGGCTGAAATCCGGGGCTTGCACCAGCTTGGTGCAGCAAGATGTCGCAGGATTTCGGTGCCGCTGTATCCCACACCTTTTATTCCTCTGCCTGCATGTCGAGCATGACCGCCCAGATGGCGACGGTTGGAACAGGTCAGGTAGACCCGATTCAGGGGTCGGTAGCAACCGTTCAATTTCACGTATAAGCGGAGTGATCATGCCCAGGGCTTCCCACCAAGATTTGCGTTTTGCATTCCGCGAGCTGCTCGCTTCAGGTTCCTGCTACCACACAGCGTCTGTGTTCGACCCGATGTCGGCGCGTATTGCCGCCGACCTGGGTTTCGAGGTTGGAATTCTCGGCGGCTCGGTCGCTTCGTTGCAGGTGCTGGCTGCGCCAGACTTCGCCTTGATCACCCTGAGCGAATTCGTCGAACAGGCTACCCGCATCGGCCGCGTGGCCCAATTGCCGGTGCTCGCCGATGCCGACCATGGCTACGGCAATGCGCTGAATGTGATGCGCACGGTCATCGAGTTGGAGCGCGCCGGCGTGGCTGCGCTGACCATCGAAGACACCCTGCTGCCGGCCCAGTTCGGGCGCAAGTCCACCGACCTGATCCCGGTCGACGAAGGTGTCGGCAAGATCCGTGCAGCCCTGGAAGCACGCGTGGATTCGTCGCTGTCGATCATTGCCCGCACCAACGCCGGGGTGCTCAGCACCGAAGAGATCATCGTGCGCACGCAGAGCTACCAGAAGGCCGGTGCCGACGGTATCTGCATGGTGGGTGTGAAGGACTTCGAACAACTGGAGCAGATTGCCGAGCACCTGACCGTGCCCTTGATGCTGGTGACCTACGCCAACCCCAACCTGCGTGACGACGAGCGCCTGGCGCGCCTGGGCGTGCGTATCGTGGTCGATGGCCACGCCGCGTACTTCGCTGCGATCAAGGCCACTTACGACTGCCTGCGGCTGCAACGCGGCCAGCAGAACAAGTCGGAGAACCTCACCGCCACCGAGCTCTCGCACACCTACACCCAGCCTGAGGACTACATCCGCTGGGCCAAGGAGTACATGAGCGTCGACGAGTGACCGGCGTGGCGCCGTTCAGCTCAACGGACGGCGCTCAAGGTGGCAGTGTGCGGCACGCAATGCGCCTGCTCGCAACTCGCTGCCGCGTTAGGCTGGCTGCGTAGCAGCTCGGCACGCCAGCAGGCGGAGCCGTAAAGCCCGGCAACGGCGGTCAAGGCCATGACAAGGGCGACTCTTCTGGACTTGATACCCATGGTGCTCACCTCCTGTTGCAAAAACAGGTGATACCTCAAGCATAGGCCAACTGCAGGCGGGCGCTTGCCGCCACGGCCTGCTTGCGCGCCAGTTCACAACAAATCTGTCATGGATCGGGCAACTAAGCTGGGGGGAGATCAACTGTTAAGTCTATCCAGCTGAAGGAGTGTTCTTCATGAGCAACATCGCAATCATCGGTGCCACCGGCCGCGCTGGCAGCCAACTGCTGGAAGAAGCCCTGCGCCGGGGGCACAGTGTGCTGGCCATCGCCCGTGACCCTTCAGCACTGCAGGGGCGTGGGGGGGTTACCGTGCAGGCGCTTGATGTCAACGACAGCGCGGCGCTGCAAAAGGCCGTCGCCGGCATGGATGCGGTGCTGAGTGCGGCGCATTTTTCGACCATCGCGCCGCACGCGATCATCGAACCGGTCAAGCGTGCGGGCGTGAAGCGCCTGTTGGTGGTGGGCGGCGCCGGTAGCCTGTTGCTGCCTTCCGGGCATCGGGTCATCGACAGCCCGGATTTCCCCGAGGCTTACAAGGCCGAAGCCAGCGCGGGTGGGCGTTTTCTCGAGGCGCTGCGCCAGGAGCAGAACCTGGACTGGACCTTCCTGTCGCCGTCGGCCGAATTCGTCGAAGGGGAACGCACCGGGCACTACACCTTGGGCAAGGATCATCTGCTGATTGGTGCCGATGGCAAGAGTTGGATCACCTTTGCCGACTTTGCCATCGCCATGATTGATGAACTGGAGAAGCCGGCGCATTCGCGGCAACGCTTCACCGTCGGTTACTGAACCGACCTGTCACTGTTCGGCACGCCCGGCCAGCCAGTCCATCAGCTCGACCAGCCCTGCTGGCAGGCTCTTGGCCTGGCTGACCAGGTAGTAGCCCTTGCCGGTGCTTACCTTCAAGCCGAATGGCATGCACAAGCGCCCGCCGCGCAGGTCATCGCCAATCAGCGCCCAATCGCCAATGGCCACCCCTGTGCCTTGGGACGCCATCGCCATGGCCATGTCCAGGGTCTCGAAATGCTGCTTAGGGCCGTGCAGCTCGAACGACGCGCCGGCCACCTGCAGCCACAGGCGCCAGTCGTGCCCATCCCGTGAGGGGTGCAACAGCATATGGCGCGCCAGGTCTTCAATCTGCTTCAACGGTACAGGGCCTGCCAGCAGCGAGGGTGCACACACGGGCGTCAGCTGCTCATCGAACAGCTTGAGCGCCCGCAGCCCGTGATTGGGCAAGCTGCCATAGACCACCGCCGCATCGAACCCTTCACGGCGAAAGTCCACGCCATGCTGCACGGTGGTGGTCAGCTCCACGGGTACGTCCGGGCGCAGGGCCTGCCATTCCATCAGCCGCGGCAACAACCAGCGCATCACACAAGTTGGCGCCTTGAGCTGCAGGGTAGTGCTGCGCCCACCTACCTCACGCACGCCTTGTTCGATCAGGGCGAATACCTGCTGAACGCGTGGCAACCAGTCCTGCCCCTCACGCGTAAGGGTCAAGCCGCGGGCCTGGCGCTGGAACAAGGCGTAACCCAGGTGTTCTTCCAACCCAGCGATCTGCCGGCTGACGGCGCCTTGGGTGATATGCAACTGCTGAGCGGCACGGGTGAAATTGCAATGCTGCGCGGTGATGAGGAAGGTGTGCAGGGCGGGGAGGGGCGGAAGGCGTTTCATCGTGGCGAGCCATGATTAAGGGACATGGCTAGTATGTGTTTTTTTGCCTTGTGGCGATAGCTGCACGTTGGGTCCAATGCGCACAGATTCCAACAAGATCCAAGGTGAAACCGATGGCAACTTGCGGCGAAGTACTGGTCAAACTCCTCGAAGGCTATGGCGTTGACCATGTTTTCGGTATCCCGGGCGTACATACCGTGGAGCTCTACCGAGGGCTGGCGGGCTCGTCGATCCGCCATATCACGCCACGCCACGAGCAAGGTGCTGGTTTCATGGCTGACGGCTACTCGCGCACACGCGGCAAGCCCGGGGTGTGTTTCATCATCACCGGCCCCGGGATGACCAACATCACCACCGCCATGGGCCAGGCCTACGCAGACTCTATCCCGATGCTGGTGATTTCCAGCGTGCAGTCGCGTGACCAGCTGGGCGGTGGCCGTGGCAAGCTGCACGAGCTGCCCAACCAGAGCGCGTTGGTGGCCGGTGTGGCGGCGTTTTCGCAGACGCTGATGAGCGCCGACGACCTGCCGCAAGTGCTGGCCCGTGCCTTTGCCGTATTCGACGGCGCCCGCCCGCGGCCGGTGCATATCGAAATCCCGCTGGATGTACTGGTTGAGCCTGCCGACCACCTGCTGCCGGGCCGGCCGGTGCGCAGCAGCCGCGCAGGTGCCGCGCCACAGGCCGCGGCGCAGATGGCCGAACGCCTGGCCAAGGCGCGCAAGCCGTTGATCCTCGCAGGGGGTGGTGCGCTGGATGCAGGTGCTGCGCTGGCGGGCCTGGCCGAACATCTGCAAGCCCCGGTGGCGCTGACCATCAATGCCAAGGGCCTGCTGCCTTCCAGCCACCCGCTGCAGATCGGTTCGACCCAGTCGCTGGTCGCCACCCGCGCGCTGGTGGCGGAGGCCGACGTGGTGCTGGCGATCGGTACCGAGCTGGCCGAAACCGACTACGACGTGACATTCAAGGGCGGCTTCGAAATCCCTGGCAGCCTGCTGCGCATCGATATCGACCCGGACCAGACCGTGCGCAATTACCTACCGGAGCTGGCGCTGGTTGCCGATGCAGCGTTGGCGGCGCAGGCGTTGCTCGACTGCTTGCAGGCGCTGCCGCAACCGGCCCGGGATGGTAGCTGGGGGGCTGCACGTGTTCGGCATCTGCGTGATGCGCTGAATGCTGGCTGGGATCAGCCGACCCTCAGCCAGACCCGCCTGCTGACCAGCATCCTGGAGCGTCTGCCCAATGCCATCCTGGTCGGCGATTCGACGCAGCCGGTGTACACCGGCAACCTGACGCTGGACATGGATCAACCACGTCGCTGGTTCAATGCCTCGACCGGCTACGGCACCTTGGGCTATGCACTGCCCGCAGCGATGGGGGCCTGGCTGGGCAGCGCCGAGCAACCGGCCGCGCGTGCACCGGCGGTTTGCCTGATTGGCGATGGTGGGCTGCAGTTCACCCTGCCGGAACTGGCCAGCGCGGTGGAGGCCCAGGTGCCATTGATCGTGCTGCTGTGGAATAACCAGGGCTACGAGGAAATCAAGAAGTACATGGTCAACCGCGCCATCGAGCCGGTCGGGGTGGACATCCATACCCCGGACTTCATCGGCGTGGCCCGTGCCCTGGGCGCTGAGGCCGAAGATGTCGGCGATGTGGCGCAATTGCACGCTGCCCTTGGCCGGGCCGTGGAGCGCAAGGGGCCGACCCTGATTCAGGTTGATCAGAACCGGTGGCAGGCAGCTGTACTGGGCTGAGGATAATCAGCCGGTACTGGCGCGCAACCGCGCAACATCGCGGATCGGTGGCGCACCATACAACCGGCTGTACTCGCGGCTGAACTGGGACGGGCTTTCATACCCTACCCGATACCCCGCCACCGCCGCCTCCAGGCCATCGTTGAGCATCAGCCGGCGCGCCTCCTGCAGGCGCAACTGCTTCTGGTACTGCAACGGGCTCATGGAGGTGACGGCCTTGAACCTGTGGTGCAGGGTCGAGGTGCTGAGGTTGACCTCCCGCGCCAAGTCCTCGATGCGCAGCGGTTGCTGGAAGTTCTGGTTGAGCCAGGTGATGGCCTGGCACACCCGGTGCGTCTGGCTGTTGGCCAGAGCAATCTCGTACAGGCGGTAGCCCTGGGGGCCGCGCAGCAGTCGGTAGAGAATTTCCCGACGGATCAGCGGCGCCAGCATGGCGATGTCACGTGGCGAGTCCAGCAGGCGAATCAACCGCAGCAAGGCGTCGAGCAGTTGCGGGTCAGTCCTTTCCACATAAAGGCCGCGGCCGGAAGGCAGGTTGGGCACCAGCATCGGCCCGCTTTCGGCAATCAGCTGGCTGATCTCGGCCGGGTCGAGGTCCAGGCGCAGGCCGAGGCTCGGGTTTTCCGGGCTGGCATCGAGCCTCGCGCCGCTCAGCGGCAGCGTCACCGACACCACCATGTAGTGCAAAGGGTCGTAAGCGTACTGTTCGTCGCCGAGGAACAAGCTTTTGCTGCCCTGGGCCAGGATGCACAGCGCGGGTTGGGCCAAGGTTGGCACAGAGCGGACATTCTCGGTATAGCGCACCAGGTACAGGTCGTCGATGGCGGACGCCGGGCCGTGAACGTCGCTGGCATGGCGGCCGATCAGCTCGGCCAGCTCTTGGCGCTGCACTTCCAGGGTCGGGTCGATGGACGGGGTGGTGGTCATGATGGCTTTCCTCTACTGACCGACGCAGCATAGGTTTGGGCAATGGCGGGCGCTAGTCGAAAGCTGCACGTCGATTGCCTGATCCTGCACCGCTGCAGGATCAGGCAATCGACGTGCAGTATTGGCCTAACGCGCCGCGCGGGCGCGGCCCTAACCTTGGCAGCCTGGTTTTTCCGTCCGCCTGCTTCAAGGAGATTGTGCAATGGCCCTTTCCCAACCGGTCACCCACTTGGCTTTCATCCGTGCCAGCAGCGGTCGTTCGGCGGAGCTTGGCGCGCGCCTGCGTGACCTGCTCGAGCCGTCGTTGCGCACGCCCGGCTGCCTGAGTTTCACCGTACAGCGCTCGCAAGCCGATGCCGACCTGTGGCTGCTCAGCGGCAGCTGGCGTGACCAGCAGGCAATGAGCGGCTATTTCGCCTCGCCGACCCTGCAGGTGTTTGGCGATCTGGTGCAGGCCCAGGTGGTCAGCAGCCTGGATCTGCATACCTTCGATTGAAAGGCACACGCCACGGGTTAGAATGCCGCCCCTCGATCAATCACGCGGATAGCGACATGGCACGTAGAGAATTCCCGCATTTTGAAGCGGTTTCGGCGATGGTCCCGGTAGACGGCGGTGGCTACAACGCCGCCATCGCAGTCAAGGCTTTGGGCATGGGCGGGGCGCCGCGCTTTCACAAGGTGCTGGAAGGCCAGGTGTTCAAAGGCGCCATTGCGGCCGATGAGGCCGCCTGCGCCGAGCTCGAGCGCCTTCAGGGCGTGGCTGAAGACGGCGAGCTGATCTGGTAACCCGCCCTGTCGATCAAGCCTGCGGCCTGCGCATCTTGAACAGGTTGCCCAGCTCGAAGTAATCCGCCGGCCCACCGCCACGCAGAATCGGCTCGGCGGCGGCGGTGTCGTAGATGCCGTCCTTGAGCAGGTGTTCGGCAATGTGCACCGCCACCACTTCGCCAAGGATCAGCCAGCTTGGCACCAGCTCCTGGTCGGCCCGCTTGAGCTGGACGATCTGGCTCACCTTGCATTCGAACGCCACGGGGCTTTCGCCCACACGTGGCACCTGGACGATGCTCGACGGCGCGGCAGTCAGGCCGCTCAGCTGGAATTCATTCACATCGGCGGGCACTGCAGCGCAGCTCTGGTTCATCTGCTCCGCCAGCGGGCGGGTGGCCAGGTTCCAGACGAACTCACCGGTCTGCTCGATGTTGTTCAGGCTGTCTTTACGCCCGACACTGCAGAACCCGATGATCGGGGGGATGTAGTTGAACGCGTTGAAGAAGGAGTAGGGCGCAAGGTTCAGTTGGCCTTCGCTGCTCTGCGAGGAGATCCAGCCGATCGGGCGCGGGCCGACGATGGCATTGAACGGGTCGTGGGGCAGGCCGTGGCCTTTGGCGGGTTCGTAGTAATACATCTGCGTTGGGCTTGCTGGCCCTACCTCTGGTTGGACGAGGGGCCTAGTGTGCCAAGTCTGCGGCCGCCTGCAAATGATCAAGCCCGGCCAAGGCCGGGCTGGTTGCACGCATCCGTTATCAACTGATGCGGTGGGCGTTGGTGCGGTCGAAACCATCTTCGGCAAAGCGTTGGCCGCCAGTGCGGTCGAAGCCGTCTTCGGCGAAGCGTTGTGCACCTGTGCGGTCAAAACCATCTTCAGCGTAAGTGGCGGTTTGCGTTTGCACCGCAGTGAAGCTGTGGGCGTTGGTGCGGTCGAAGCCATCTTCGGCGAAGGCGCCAGCCGCGAAAACCGAAAGGGCCAGGGTGAGGATCATTTTGTTTTTCATGGTCGTTGCTCCGTTGGATGCGAGAAGTTGTTTGTTTCTATGGATTCAATGCTACGCCAATTAATTTGATTAAAAAGCGCAAAAAATAGCGCTTAAGAATCGAGTTGATAGATGTATATTGGCGTGAGCGTCGCCATTCAGCATTCGGTTTTGGTACCTCTTGAGATACAAGCGCCTCGAGTGCTGAATGCTTTGCCAGCCTCTGCAGGATGCAGACGCTGAATTAATCGGGGGTTAAGAGCAGAAAATCGAGTAGGGTCGTCGGCCGTGATGGGAGGGGTGCTGCTGGTGCGGGTAATGATTGCCAGCTGGTATCAGCTACGTGAACCGCGTCAGGGGTTGGGGATACCCTGGGTATTGATCTGATAACGCGTACTGCGTCCTCCACCGGCTAGTTTCACCAGGCATGCTTTGTCCAGCAGGTCAGTGAGGTGGCGCGTTGCAGTGGCCTTCGACACCTTAGCCACTGCCTGGTATTGCGCTGCATTGATGTCATCTTCGAAACCGCGTGGGCCTCCATCGAGCAACCTGTTCAGTACCTTGACCTGCTCAGGCAGCAAACCGTCAGCGCGGTGCGCATTCCAGAACCGCGCCTTGACCAGTACACGGTCGATACGCAAAAGGGCGTGCTCGAGGCTGCGCAGCAACGTTTCGAGAAACCAGGCCAGCCAATGGGTAATGTCCATCCCACCTTTCTGGCTGTTTTCCAATATGCGGTAATAGCCCGCTCGATCTTCGAGAATGCTCGCCGACATGGCGTAGAAACGAATGGCCTGACGCTCCCCCTGAGCGAGTGCCAAATCAGTCAGGGCACGGGTCAAGCGCCCATTGCCATCGTCGAAGGGATGCAGGGTGACGAACCAGAAATGAGCGATGCCGGCCCGCAGCAACGGATCGAGTTCAACGCTGCTTTGGCTGTTCGCAAACCAGTCGAGAAAGCCTGTTAGCTGGTCTTCAAGGCCAATACGCGGTGGTGCTTCAAAATGTACGGTGGGTTTGTCGAGACGACCGGAGATGACCTGCATCGGTGCTTCGTCGCGCAGTTGGCCAACCAGTATCGGCTTTGACAGGCCATCGTTGCTGTCGGGGAACAAACAGTGGTGCCATGTGAACAGCCGCTGCAGGGTCAGGGGTTGGTCGTATGCCTGCGTCGCATCCAGCATGAGTTCCGCCAGGCCTTCACTTCGCGCATTGGTGGCACCTTGCTCCTTGATGCCAAGACGACGGGCGAGGGAAGAGCGTACTGAGCCAACATTCAGTTGCTCGCCCTCGATGGCAGATGAGGTGACGATATTTTGCAGGAGGGTATCGAGGATATTCTGGCTCTCGCTGAACGCATCGACGGCTCCCATCCTGCCCAGCAGACGGCCTTGAGCCTCTACACAACTGCGCAACAATGGCGCGAGCTGCTCACTCTGCCATTGGAAGTGGGGCCATTTCGGCTGCTGCCAGATCCATCGATGAGCGTTCATGGTTGCCTCGCAATCTATGGTGAGCCGAATAATAACCCTATTCGGCTCATTTTGTGAGCCGAATAGGCTGGATATTTGGCTCAGGATTGGCTAGACAAAAGAAAAAAGGCGCCCGTTGTCCACGAGGCGCCTTTTGTTCAAGCTGGCGGCAGGGTCAGTCAGTCGTAATCCGCGAATGCTGCTTGGTGTCTTTCATAGTCGCGTACACCAACAGCGAACACGCGATGCACGCGGTGACGTACCAGTAGAAACCGCTCTCCATGCCTGCACTCTTGAACCACAGGGCCACGTATTCCGCGGTGCCGCCGAAGATCGAAACGGTCAGCGCGTACGGCAGGCCAACCCCCAGTGCGCGGATTTCGGTGGGGAACAGTTCGGCCTTGACCACGGCGTTGATCGAGGTGTAGCCGCTGACGATGATCAGCGCTGCCATGATCAGGAAGAACGCGCCCCACCAAGTCTGGATGGTGTGCAGGGTGGTGAGGATCGGTACGGTGAACAGCGTGCCGAGTACACCGAAGGCGATCAGGATCGGGCGACGGCCGATCTTGTCCGACAGGCCGCCGATGATCGGCTGCAGGCACATGAACAGGAACAACGTGGCCGCCGAGATGGTGGTGGAGTCACTGATGCTCATGCCCACGGTGTTGACCAGGTACTTCTGCATGTAGGTGGTGTAGGTGTAGAAGGCCAGGGTGCCGCCCATGGTCAGGCCGACCACGGTCATCAGTTCCTTGGGGTGGCGCAGCAGGGTGCGCATCAGGCTTTCCTTGGCCTTTTCCTTCTTGGTGAACGAGGCGGTTTCTTCCATGCCACGGCGCAGGTACAGGGCGACCACTGCGCACAGCGCGCCGATCACGAACGGTACACGCCAGCCCCAGGCATACAGCTGCTCGGTGGTCAGCGTCTGCTGCAGGACAATCAGCACCGCCAGGGCGATGAGCTGGCCGGAGATCAGGGTCACATACTGGAAGCTGGAGAAGAAGCCGCGGCGCTCCTTGCTGGCCATCTCGCTCAGGTAGGTGGCCGAGGTGCCGTATTCACCACCCACCGACAGGCCCTGCAGCAGGCGGGCGACCACCAGCAGCACCGGCGCGGCGACGCCGATGGTTTCATAACCTGGGGTCAGGGCGATGACGAGGGAGCCGGCGCACATCAGCAGGACCGAGGCCATCAGTGCGGCCTTGCGCCCCTTGCGGTCGGCATAAAGGCCCATCAGCCACCCACCGATCGGGCGCATGAGGAAGCCCACGGCAAAGATGGCGGCGGTGTTGAGCAGTTGTGCGGTGGAGTCGCCGGCAGGGAAGAACGCTTTGGCGAAGTACAGCGAGAACGCGGCGTAGACGTACCAATCGTACCATTCGACCATGTTGCCGATGGAGCCGCTGAAAATCGACTTGAGGCGGCTGGCGGTGGTTTTTTCTGCGGCGGGCGCGACGGCCGCCCCGGTTGGCAGGGAGGTGGCGTTATCCATCAGGGATACCTTCTCGTTGTTTTTGTGGAGCGCGCCTGAGGCGCTGCTTGCCAGAACGATTGCAGAAGGTGTGCCAAATGGGTGCGGCATGATCCAAATGGGGGCATAGAGCGTGCGGCCGCTGGCGTGCCGGTGATTGACTGGTCAGCGGCTTATCGTGTCGTGATGACCTGGGTGAGCGGATTTCCGCTTATCGATTGGTTTTGATCGGCAATAATCCGCTCATCAGAGAAAGTCCTCACGCACCAGGCCGTGCCGCTGCATCTTCTCATTCAGCGTACGCCTGGGTAGCTGCAACGCCTCCATCACCGCCTTGATCTCGCCAGCATGCTGGCGCAAGGCTGCCCGCAGGCACTGTGCCTCGAACGCCTCCATCTGCTCGCCCAGCGATTGCCCGGCCGGTGCTGCCTCGATGCTGGGTGACCCCAGGCCCAAGGCATGGCGCTCGGCCGCGTTGGCAAGCTCACGTACGTTGCCAGGCCAGTCATGGGTCAGCAATTGCGCCAACTGCGTCGCCGACAGCGGCGGGGCTGTGCGGCTCAGCTTCTCGGCTGCAGCGTGGGCGAAATGCTCGAACAGCAACGGGATGTCTTCACGCCGTTCGCGCAGCGGCGCCAAGCGCAATTCCGCGACATTCAGCCTATAGGCCAGGTCTTCGCGAAAACGCCCGGCGCGGGCTTCTTCAAGCAGGTCGGGCTTGGTGGCGGCGATGATCCGCAGGTCGACACTGATGCTCTGGTTGGCCCCCAGCCGTTCCAGCTTCTGCTCCTGGATCACCCGTAGCAGCTTGGCCTGTTGGGCCAGCGGCATGCTTTCGATTTCGTCGAGGAACACCGTACCGCCATTGGCATACTCCAGCTTGCCGATGCGCTTGCCCTGGGCCCCGGTAAAGGCGCCGCTCTCGTGGCCGAACAGCTCGGCTTCGAACAGCGATTCCGGGATCGCTGCGCAGTTGAGCGCGACGAAGGGTTTGCCTGAACGCGGGCCGAAGTCGTGCAGGCAGCGCGCCACACGCTCTTTGCCACTGCCGGTTTCGCCGCGGATCAGCACATTGACCGGCAGGCTGGCCAGGTCGAGCACCTGCCGGCGCAGTTGCTGCAGGCCTTGCGACATGCCCAGCAGCGCGGCTTCCAGGCGTGACTTCAGGTCAGCCTGCTCATGCAGGCGGCGGTTCTCCAGCACCAGTTGGCGTTTCTCCAGGCCGCGGCGCAGGCTGCCCAGCAGATGCTGCAGCGTGAAGGGCTTTTCGAGAAAGTCATAGGCGCCGTTACGCATGGCCTCGACGGCCATCGGCACATCGCCATGGCCGGTCAGCAGGATTACCGGCAGGTCCGGGTCATCGGCCTGCAGGCGCTCCAGCAACTGCATGCCACCCATGCCCGGCATGCGCACATCGCTGATGACGACGCCTGGAAAGTGCCGGGGCAGGTGAGCCAGGCATTCCTCGGCGCGCGCGAACAACTGCACGCTGAACCCGGACAGGTTCAGCCATTGCTCGACTGCACTGCGGATGCTCGCCTCATCATCGACGACGATCACTGAATTCAACATACAGGCTCCAGGTCACGGGGTAGGGTGAAGCTCAGGCGCGCGCCGCCCGGCAGGTTCTCTGCCTGCAGCTGGCCGCCAGCCTCGTGAATGATGCCATAGGAAATTGCCAGGCCCAGACCGAGCCCTTCACCCACCGGCTTGGTGGTGAAGAAGGGGTCGAAGACCTTGGCCAGATGGGTGTCGGCAATCCCCCCGCCAGAGTCGAGGACGCTAAGGCGCCATTGATCCTGTTCGGGTTCGATGCGGATTTCCAGGCGTTTGTAGCGTTTGTCGGCCATGGCGTCGAGGGCGTTGCGCAGCAGGTTGATCAGCACTTGCTCCAGGCGGATCGCATCGCCCCGCACCCAGGCGGGGCGTGCCAGGTACAGGGCCACGTCGACCTCGTCGCTGCGCAAGCGCGTATCCAGCAGGTGCAGTGCCTGATCGACCACGGTCGCCAGGTCCAGCCGTTCGCGCAGGCCGACCGGGCTGTTGCGGGCGAACGTCTTCAGATGGCTGGTGAGCGCGGCCATGCGTGTGAGCATCTGCTCCAGCGGCTCCAGTGCCAGGCGCGCTTCGTCGTAGCGGCCGTGGTCGAGCAGCAGGCGCAGGGTTTCCAGCTGCATGCGTTGGGTGGTCAGCGGCTGGTTGATCTCGTGGGCCATGGCCGCAGACATTTGCCCAAGCGCAGCCAACTTGGCCGACTGCACCAGGCCTTCCTGTGCGGTGCGCAGTTCGCGAGTACGCTCCTCGACCTGGCGCTTGAGTTCTTCACGGCTGCGCTGGCGCAGGCGGGCCAGGCGCAGGCGCTGGCTGACGAACAGCGCGGCGAACACCAGGCTCAGCCATACGGCGGCGGCGCCCAGCCCAGCGTTGCGCCCGGCAGCGCTGACCTGCGGTTTGCGCAACAGATGCAGGGTCCAGGCCTCACCCGCCAGCGGCAGGCTCTCCCACAGGTACTCGGCAGTGCCGGCCGGGCCCTGCACCCGGCTCAGGTGGCTGTTTTCGGCAAAGCGGGTGAGGACCTGATGCTGCAAGGGCACCAGCGGTTGCTTGTCGTATTGACGCGTTTCGGCCAGTTCGGCGCGGTCGGCGCCGCTCAGCGGTTGCAGCTCGCGGTAGCGCCAGCCGTCCTGGTTGGCGATGAAGGTGATGCCGCGCGCGTCGCTGACCAGCAACACATCACTGCCCTGGCGCCACTCGCGCTCCAGTTCGGGAAACTCCAGCTTGACCACCATGGCCCCGAGGAAGCGCCCCTGTTCGTCGGTGACGGCGCTGGACAGGAAGTAACCCGGTACGCCGCTGGTCACGCCGACCGCATAGAAGCGGCCGCTGCCCTGGCTGCGGGTTTGCTTGAAGTAGGGGCGAAAGCCGTAGTTTGAACCGACGTAGGTAGTGGGCAGGCGCCAGTTGCTGGCGGCGATGGCCAGGCCGGTACGGTCGAGCAATTCGAGGGTGGAGGAATTGGCCGCGCCATTGATGCGTTCGAGTTTGCGGTTTAGGGCGTCCTGCATGGCGTCGTCGACCGGCCCACGCAGTGCCTGGATCAGCTCCGGGTCCAAGGCCAGCACGGCGGGCAGGGCGCGGTAGCGGTCGATCAAGGTATGCAGGGCCGTGGCGTACAACCCCAGCTGCTGGCTGGCGCGGCGGGCGTCGTCCTCCATGGCCTGGCGCTTGGCCTGATGCATGGCCCAGCCCGCGCTGAGCGCAGTGCCGGCCACAATCAGCAGGATGATCAGCCCCAGACGCAGGGCGCGAAAGGAAAAGGGCATGGGGCAGATCCGGATGATTGAGTGGCGGGTAGGGCCCTATCGCCGGCAAGCCGGCTCCTACAGGTACTGCGCTCGGCATGGCGCAGTGGAAGTCCTGTGGGGGCCGGCTTGCCGGCGAAAGGGCCAGTGCGGCTTACAACAATTCGAAGCTCTGCTGCTGTACAGCTTGGGAATCCAGCCCGACCTGAACATTGAACTCGCCAGGCTCGGCGACCCGCTGCAGCTGCCCATTGTAGAACTTCAGGTCTTCCTCGCTGATGCGGAAGGTCACGGTTCGCGACTCGCCAGCCTTGAGCAGCAGTTTCTGGAAGTTCTTCAGTTCCTTGACCGGGCGGCTCATGGAGCCCGCGACATCCTGCAGGTACAACTGCACCACGGTCTCGCCATCGAGCTTGCCGGTGTTCTTCACCGTCACCTTGGCCTCAAGCGTGTTACCGCGCTTGAGGTCCTTGCCCGACAGGGTCAACCCCGACAGCTCGAAGCTGCTGTAGCTCAGGCCATAACCGAACGGGTACAGCGGGCCGTTTGGCTCCTCGAAATACTGCGAGGTGTAGTTGCCTGGCTTGCCCGGCGTGAACGGCCGGCCGATGCGCGTGTGGTTGTAGTACATCGGGATCTGCCCGACCGAGCGCGGGAAGGTGATGGCCAGCTTGCCCGACGGGTTGTAGTCGCCGAACAGCACGTCGGCGATGGCGTTGCCGCCCTCTGTACCGGCGAACCAGGTTTCGAGGATGGCGTCAGCCTGCTCACGCTCCCAGGCAATCGACAGCGGGCGGCCGTTCATCAATACCAGCACCAGCGGCTTGCCGGTGGCCTTCAAGGCCTTGATCAGCTCGCGCTGGCTGGCCGGGATCTCCAGCGTGGTGCGGCTGGACGACTCGTGGGACATACCGCGGGACTCACCCACTACGGCCACCACCACATCGGACTGTTTCGCAGCCTTGACCGCTTCGTCGATCAGCACCGCTGCCGGGCGCGGGTCATCGACGATTTCCGGGGCATCGAAGTTGAGGAAGTTCAGGTAATCGAGAATCGCCTTGTCGCCGGTGACGTTGGAACCTTTGGCGTAGACCAGCTTGGCCTTGCCCTCGACAGCGCGGCGCAGGCCTTCGCGTACGGTGACCGAGTGCATCGGCTTACCGTCGGCAGCCCAGCTGCCCATCATGTCGATCGGTGCATCGGCCAGCGGGCCGACCAGGGCGATGGTGCCAGCTTTCTTCAGCGGCAGGGTCTGCTGGCGGTTTTCCAGCAGCACCAGGCTGCGGCGGGCCACGTCGCGGGCTGCATCACGGTGCAGTCGGTCTTCGCTGTAGTAGTCCTTGAGGTCGGTTTCGGCCTTGCCGATGCGCACGTAGGGGTCCTTGAACAGGCCCATCTCGTACTTGGCTCCCAGCACTTCGCGCACGGCCTGGTCCAGTTCACCCTGGGTCACTTCGCCGGTCTTGAGCAGCCCTGGCAGCTCTTCGCCATACAGGGTGTCGTTCATGCTCATGTCGATGCCGGCCTTGATCGCCAGCTTGGCGGCCTCGCGGCCGTCGCGCGCGACGCCATGGCGGATCAGCTCCTGGATGGCGCCGTGGTCGCTGATGGTCACGCCCTTGAAGCCCCACTCCTTGCGCAGCAGGTCGTTCATCAGCCAGGTGTTGGAGGTGGCCGGCACGCCGTTGATCGAGTTCAGCGCCACCATCACCCCGCCGGCACCGGCGTCCAGCGCGGCGCGGTAAGGCGGCAGGTAGTCGTTGTACATCTTCGGCAGGCTCATATCGACCGTGTTGTAGTCGCGCCCGCCTTCCACTGCGCCATACAGGGCGAAGTGCTTGACGATGGCCATGATGCTGTCGGCGTTGGCCGGGCTGCTGCCCTGGAACGAGCGGACCATTACCTGGCCGATCTTCGAGGTGAGGTAGGTGTCCTCGCCAAAGCCCTCGCTGGTGCGGCCCCAGCGTGGGTCGCGGGCGATGTCGACCATCGGCGCGAAGGTCATGTCCAGGGCGTCGGCGGAGGCCTCGATGGCCGAGGTGCGGCCGACCTTGGCGATGGCGTCCATGTCCCAGGTAGCGGCCAGCCCCAGGCCGATCGGGAAGATGGTGCGTTCGCCGTGGATGGTGTCGTAGGCGAAGAACATCGGGATCTTCAGGCGGCTGCGCATGGCGGCGTCCTGCATCGGCCGGTTCTCGGGGGCGGTGCGCGAGTTGAAGGTGCCGCCGATGCGCCCGGCGGCGATTTCTTCACGGATCTTCTCGTGCGGCATCTCCGGGCCGATGCTGATCAGGCGCAGCTGGCCGATCTTTTCGGCTTCGGTCATCTGGCTGATCAGGTGCTCGATGAACGCCTGCTTGTCTTGCAGGGGCGGGGCGGTTTGGGCGGCAAGGGCCGCCTGACTGGCAAGGCCCATCATGGCCAGGCCCAGCAAAGACAGTTTCATCATGAATTCCGTTGTCGGGGCCTGTGCCGTATCCACGGTGATACGTGCGCGGCCGAAGTTTTCAGGCGGCTATTGTTGTACGATTCACGGGCATTAATTCCAGCGGCGGATTATGCCTGAATATGTCGCTCGCTGAGGAACACCCGAACGCCGGGACAACAACAATAAGAACGATCGAGAGACCGAAGGCATGACCCCCCTCAACGAATACCAGCAGCGCCAGATCGCCGAGGCCATTGCCCGCGTGGAGCGGCGCACCGATGCCGAGCTGGTGACCGTGCTGGCGCGCCGCGCCGATGACTATGCCTACCTGCCGCTGCTCTGGGCCGCCGTGCTGGCCCTGGCCGTGCCAGGGCTGTGTCACCTGCTGCTGGGCTGGCCGGGTGTGCGCGGCCTGCTGGTGGCGAATGTGTTGCTGTTCTTTGGCTTGTGTGTGCTGCTGCGCAACCCGCGCCTGGCCGCCTGGCTGATCCCGCGCGCGCTGCGCCGCTGGCGGGCATCGCGCCTGGCCCGGCAACAGTTTCGCGAACAGAACCTGCAGCGCACTGCCGCCGGCACCGGGGTGCTGATCTTTGTCGCCGAGGCTGAGCGGCATGTGGAGATCCTCGTCGAT
Source organism: Pseudomonas sp. P39-UII1 (assembly GCF_039672635.1). Taxonomy (NCBI): domain Bacteria; kingdom Pseudomonadati; phylum Pseudomonadota; class Gammaproteobacteria; order Pseudomonadales; family Pseudomonadaceae; genus Pseudomonas; species Pseudomonas sp. P39-UII1. The sequence goes on along the minus strand of NZ_JBDFPP010000011.1, from coordinate 109,716 downwards.
CAAGGCATCGATCGCCATCTGGATGCCAAGGCCCGTGCGGTCATCGTTGCCCGTTTTGCCGAGCAGGTACGCCAGGGCCGCACCTTGCAGGGCTTTGTCGAGTGTATCGAGGCCTGCGGTGAGCGGCTGTGCGAGCACGTGCCGCGCACCCATGCACGCAACGAGTTGCCCAACCGCCTGGTCGTCCTCGACTGAGCCACGCCCATCGCGAAAACCTTCGCCTGAGGCGGCCATCGACGTAGAATGCGCGGCATCGCGCAACGCGCTTCCCGCTACCCGAGGCACCTGTTTTCCATGTCCGCCAATCCTTCCGCTTCTTCCGCGCCGGATGCGCGCGCCCAGTTTCTCGACCTGCTGAGCGCTGCCTTGCACGGCAACGCCCTGGTCAAGCTGGTGCTGGCGCGCCACGTTGGTGCCGACCCGACCTTGCAGCGGATCATCGCCAAACCGGTGCAGGTGAAGGGGCAGCCGAACCTGTCGCTGGTGTACCGCCACCAGACCCGCGACATCACCCGCAACCTGCCGCTGGACCAAGCCCTGGCGCTGGTTGCCGAACTGCTGCCGGCAAGCTTTCGCAATGCCCACCTGTTCGATGCCGAGGGGGAGCAGCAGCTGACTTTCAGCAAGAAGGGCAAGCCGATGCTCCAGCGTCACGGTGCCCAGGCGCCCCGCGAGGCGGTCACCAGCACCGGCCACGACCGTGAGAAAAAACGCCACCTGGAGTTGTCACGGCCCTTCCTGCGCGACCTTGGGGTGACCGACGCGCAAGGCGCGCTGATCCCCTCCATGTCGCGCAAGTGGAAGCAGATCAACAAGTTCATCGAAGTCTTCGAACATGCCCTGGCCAATGCGCCTGTGCCTGCAGAGCAGGCGTTGCGGGTGGCCGACTTCGGCTCCGGCAAGGGTTACCTGACCTTTGCCATGCATGACTACCTGCGCAACACCCTGGGTCGTGAAGCTCAGGTGACGGGCGTAGAGTTGCGCCAGGACATGGTCGACCTGTGCAACGCCGCAGCTTCGCGCCTGGAGCACCCGGGCCTGGAGTTCCAGTGCGGTGACGTGCGCAGCGTGGTGCCCGAGGCCATCGAGGTGATGATCGCCCTGCATGCCTGCGACATCGCCACCGATTACGCGATCCATACCGGCATACGCTGCAATGCCGCGATCATCATGTGCTCACCGTGCTGCCACAAACAGATCCGCCCGCAACTGCACAGCCCGGGGCTGCTGCAGCCGATGCTGCAATACGGGCTACACCTGGGCCAGCAGGCCGAGATGCTGACCGACAGCTTGCGCGCCTTGTACCTGGAGGCTTGTGGTTACGAGACCAAGGTGTTCGAGTTCATCTCGTTGGAGCACACCAACAAGAACAAGATGATTCTTGCGGTGAAGCGTAAGCAGCCGGTGGAGGCGGGGGCGTTGCTGGAGAAGATCGCGCAGCTGAAAGCGTTTTATGGCGTGCAGGAGCATTGCCTGGAGACGTTGTTGCGGGGGGATGGTTTGATCGCCGGGCAATGAACGTGTGCTGGGCATCATTCCCAACAGTGCGTAGGACAATTCCCAAGCGCATCAAGCGGCTGATTTGAGCGTCAAGAGACCTGTAGTGTGGTCGACACCAAAACCGTACCTGGTTGTCATTTGACAACCTTGAGGTCCGAGCCCACACTGGAGAAGATTTGATGTCACGGCCGGTTCATGCCAAGAAAGAGGTCGAGCAGGCCTTGAGGCACGCTGAGTCACAGGGATGGCGGATCGTTGTGGGGGGCGGGCACTGTTGGGGAAAGATGTACTGCCCGTTCAACGATGCCGATTGCCGGTGCGGGGAGCGTTGCATTACCAGTGTCTGGAGCACCCCGAAGAATCCTGGCAATTTTGCGCGCCAGCTAAAGCGTGTAGTGGACCATTGCACAGGCAGCAGTGAAACCGATACCGCAGCGAAGGGTGGTGAGGAGCAGTAGCGATGGAATACGAGTTTACCCTCAAGTACCAATTGGTCGAGGACGAAGATATCGATGCGCTCCTGGAGCGCCTGGCCGAGGCAGGTTGTGATGACGCGCTGGTCGGGATCGGCCAGCCGGGGCGCCTTTCGCTTGAATTTGTACGGGAATCTGCTGGCGCGAACGAGGCAATCGAAGGCGCTCTCAGGGATGTCCGTACGGCAGTGCCTGGCGCACGACTGATCGAGGCCACGCCAGACCTTGTCGGCCTGACCGATGTGGCAGAGATCGTCGGTGTATCGCGTCAGAACATGCGCAAGCTGATGCTCGCGCATGTTCACAGTTTCCCGGCTCCCATACATGAAGGCAGCACTTCGCTGTGGCATCTCGCAGACGTCCTGGCCTGGTTGCTGGCCCGAGGGAGTTACACCATCGGCCAAGAGACGCTGGACCTGGCTCGGGTTGCGATGGCCGTCAATGTGTCAACCGCACATGCACGGTTAGTCAAAAGTCCCACGGCTTTCGCTCATTGAAGTTGCACCGCTGGAGCAGTCTTAGCGGCGCACCGTCGGCACCTCGATCGCCAACGCAATCGCCCCCAGCGGATGGGTGCTCGCATCGAAGAAATGCAGCGCAGTCCCCGTCAGGTCGCCAAACCGCTCCACAAAATGGCGTTTCTGATTCATCACCGAGGCCTCGCCCAGCGCCCTGATGGCAATCGAAAGATGCGCCGGCCGCGCTTGGCGAATCGCTTCGAGCAGGTGTTGGTCCCTGCTGTCCAGGTGCTGGCCGAACAGGCAGAGGCCTTGGCTTTCCTGCGCCAGCTGCCCCAGGCACCAGCCCAGGTAATCCGAGTGGCGGATCGCACGCAGTTTCTCGTCGCTGCGGTCTTCGTTGACGAACAAGGGCACTTCACCCGGGATGTTCACGGCAAAGCCATCGAGCAATTCAGCGCTTTCGGCGCTGCGCTGGCGGGTGGCGCCGTCGGGCAGCTTGAGCAGGTGCAGCCCGCCGTGCAGGTGCAGCACGCGTGTCCCTGCACTTTGCGTGCGGCGCACGTCGAAGAAGCCTTCCTCATCGACCAGGGCGGCAAAGCCCTGTGGGTCGTGCTGTACGGCCCACGGCAGGATCAGGTCGTAGTTGCTGGTATAGACACTGCGGTAGCTGCGCAACGCCTGGTTGACCGCGGCCAGGGTGGCTGCAGGCATCAGCGGCCACGGCACGTGCACGGTGCGCATGGCGTGGATCAGTGCTTCCTTGATCGAGTAATAGCGGTTCAGCGGCGCGGTGGAGTTGATCGCCAGGGCGGCGTTGGCGCGCACGGTGTGGTTGAGGGTGCTCAGCACAGGCTCGAACAGCTCGGTGCCCAGCGACTTGAACAAGGCCTGGTCGCTGATCGCCAGGCCTTTCTTGCGCCCGGCGCGCTGGGCTTCCTCGAACAGCGAGAAGTAGCCGAACGGCTTCCACAGTGCACGGCTGGCGCCGTTGCCCAGCAGCAGGGCGTCGCAGGGGTGGCGTTGGGCGAGTTCCTGCCAGGTGGCGAGGTGGGCGTCTAGTGCGGGCATGATGGGTCCATTCGCTGGAGCGGAAAACGGTGGCGACTTTAGCATGTCATGCAAGGTGTGCGAGGGTTGGCTCAGGTACGACACGGTTGGCAGGATGAAAGAGGACTTCACCATGCGCAAAAGCTTGATCGCAATGTTGGGCTTGGCGGCCCTGGGTTCGGCCTCGGCGGGCTGGGCAACGGAGGGCAAAAGCCTGGCTGCGGCTCAGGGTATTCCATACCCCGCCGTGATCGCTCACCGCGGTGCCTCTTATGATGCCCCCGAATCAACCACACCTGCGTACCTGCTGGCGCGCGATCTGGGTGCTGACTACCTGGAGCTCGACCTGCAACGCACGCGTGACGGGGTGCTGGTGGTGGTCCATGACGATGAGCTGTCACGCACCAGCGATGTCGCCGAGCGCTTTCCCGAGCGTAAGCTCAGCCCGGTCAGCGCGTTCACCTTGGCCGAGCTCAAAACCCTGGACGCGGGCAGTTGGTTCAACGAGGCGTATCCGGAGCGTGCCCGGCCGTCGTTCAGCAAGTTGCCCATCCTTACCCTGGACGAAGTCATCGACATCGCCGAAGGCAACCCCGAGCGTCAACCGGGCTTGTATATCGAGACCAAGGTGCCTAACCAGTTCCCGGGGATTGAAAAGCAGCTCAAGCAGCGGCTCGAGGCCCGTGGCTGGCTGAGCCGGCCTGGGCGTGTGGTGCTGCAGACATTTGATCGCAACAGCCTGGCGCTGCTGCACGAGGCCATGCCCCAGGTGCCGAAGATTCTCCTGCTGTGGGTGGGAACCAAGGCCATCGCACCCGCCTCTGGCCAGGATTTCGCTGATTCAGGCGAAAGCGACAAGGCCGCCTTTTACGCGCGACAGCAACCGAAGGATCGGGCGGAATTCCTGCGCTGGCTGAACATTGCCAAGCAGGGCGGGGCGATCGGCACCGGCCCCTCGGCCAAGCGCGGCAAGCTGGGTGAACAGAGCTATGCCGACCTCATTCAGCCGTGGATGAACCAGGCCAGCCATGAGCGCGGGTTGCTGGTGCATGTTTACACGCTCGATGAGCCGCAGGACTACGCCAACGCCATGCAGGCCGGGGTGGACGGGATCTTCACTAACCGGGCTGCGCAATTGCTGCGCTTCTACCAGCGCCCCACCGAAAACGAGTCGGCGTTACTGGACAAATCAGGTTACTGAGCGAGCCGGGTTTTTGCCCTGGGATGATCAACCAAAGGACAGAAACGAAAAAAGGAGCCAAGGCTCCTTTTGACAGCGATGACGTTGCTGGAACGCCATGCGGGAATGCGGTGTGGAGCGGGTAGAGGGAATCGAACCCTCAACTAAAGCTTGGGAAGCTTTCGTTTTGCCACTAAACTATACCCGCGTCTGCGATCGACTTTGTACCAGAACGCTCCTCGAATTAGAAGCCCCAGTTATAAACCAGGCCTAAAAAAAGCTGTCGGCGCCCATAGCCTGCGGGTCATGGCTACAGGACGCCGATGCACTCAGATCGCCCATGCATGCTGCCCTTGGGTGTTGCTGTAGAGGTTGCGAGCCCTGGATTCGCGCACGGTCGGCTTGAGGAAGCCAAGCAGGGCGCTGCGCGTGGCTTCGCAAGCCGTCTTGTTTTCCATGTCGAGGAAGTGGCCGGCATCACGGATCACCGTGAAGTGGCTCTTGCCGACATGGTTGCCGAACTGTCGGGCGTCTTCGGCGGTGGTGTATTCGTCACGGTCGCCGTTGATGAACAGCACCGGGATATCGATGTTGCGCGCACCCTTCAGCGCCCGGTCCAGGTCATGCTGCAGCACCTGGTTGATGTGGTAGTGCATCTGCGCGTACTCGTGCGTGTCCAGGCTGCTGACGTGCCGATAGTTGAAACGCTTGAACAGCGAGGGCAGGTGCTTGCCGATGGTGTCGTTGACCAGGTTGCCGACCTGGTAGCGATCGCAGGCGGCCAGGTACTGGCAGCCGCGGTCGAGGTAGTCGCGCATCGGTTCATTGATCACCGGCGAGAACGAACTGACCACTGCCTTTTTCACCAGCCGCGGCTGGTGCGCCAGCGCCAGCAGGGTGCAGGCACCGCCCCAGGAAAACGACATCACGTGGTCGGCGCGGAAGTGCTCGATCAGCTCCAGCAGGATATGCGCTTCGTCCTCTTTGCTGATCAGGCGCTCCTGGCGGTTGTGCGGTTTGGACTTGCCGGCATACGGCTGGTCGTACAGCACCACGTTGAATTGCGGGTGCAGGTTACGCACCGTCTGGGCGAACGAGGCCGTGGTAGCCAGCGAGCCGTTGATCAGGATGATCGTTTTCTCGGCGGCATCGGCGCGATGGAACTCCGTGTAAACCCGATACTGACCTTGGATATCAAGTACAGCGATTTCTGGCCTCATGTCATCGACTCCTGGCGCAAAAAGGGTATTCGCGTCACCTAGGGTGCACGTTCAATATGACAGGTAGGCATTTGCCTGAAGAAATTACCGGGGCCCTGTGTCGATCCTTGGCACACGTGTCGACGGTATTGTTTTTGGCGGGCAATTTGCCGTGCCCCAAAGCATCGAGGCCTTGGGTGGCCGGCAAAAAGTGTCCTGGTCCGCGTTTGTGACTCGTGAGTCACGTGCAGACCGACAAGTTAGGATTCAAGCAGTGGGTTGGGGATCCCGCAAGGGTCGCCTGGGGAAATTTGTGACTTTTGCCGCTGGGCGGTCGTATGACCCCTGCGCAGCGCCTGTGGCGGGCTAGATCGCGGCGATTTCCTCGGCCGTCAGCGCCCGGAATTCACCCGGCGCCAAACCTGGGTCGAGGCGTATCGAACCCATGCTTTCCCGGTGCAGCCCCACCACCTTGTTGTCGAAATGCCCGAACATGCGCTTGACCTGGTGGTAGCGGCCTTCGACGATTGCCAGCCTTGCATGGCGCGGGCCAAGTATGTCCAGTTGCGCGGGGAGGGTGGTGAGGTCTTCGAAGGCGAAGTAGAACCCTGCACGAAACTTGTCGACGTAATGGCCACCGATTTCGTCCTCGGTCTGCACCAGGTAGTGTTTGGGCAATTTGGTCGCTGGCTGGGTCAGGCGGCGCGACCATTGGCCATCGTTGGTCAGGATCAGCAGCCCGGTGGTGTTGTAGTCCAGCCGGCCGGCGATGTGCAGATCGTCGCGCAATTCGGCGGGCAGCAGGTCAAGCACGGTGCGGTGCTGAGGGTCCTGGGTGGCGCTGACGCAACCGGCCGGTTTGTGCAGCATCAGGTAACGCGCCGGGCGGCCGGCCTGCAGTACCTGGTCATCCACCTCGATACGGCTGAATTCGCGCACTTCGGTGCGCGGGTCGGCGACGGCCGCACCATCCACACGCACACGCCGCTGCACCAGCAGCAGGCGGGCTTGCTGGCGGTTATAACTGGGCAGGTTGGCGAGGAAGCGGTCGAGGCGCATGGGGCACGAGCGTAGGCAAAAGGCCGCGCAGTCTAGCGCTTTTCACGGTCGACCGGGGTGGCGGTGTTCGCCGCCAGGCTGACGCCCGCCGCACAGCGCGGGCACAGGCAGGACTGGTCACGCAGCTCTGCTGGCAACGCCTGCAGCACCGCCGGGTCGATGGCCACGGCAAAGCACCAGCACGGCTCAGTGGCGGTGCGTGGGTCGGCCAGGGTGCACTGGTTGAGGGCGCCGCAAGCGGGGCAGCGCTGGTTTTCATTCATAAACGAGTCCGGGTGTTTCACTGCATACACGGTTGCGGCCGGCCTGCTTGGCACGATAAAGCGCGCGGTCGGCGCGGGTCAGCAGGGCGTGCAGGGTGTCGCCTGGCTGCAGGCCACTGAGGCCGATGCTGGTGGTCAGGCGCAGCGGCTGTTCGTCGTAGCTGAAGGTCAGCTGCTCGGTGCGCCGACGGATCTTTTCCGCCACGTCGAGCGCTTGCCGGCCTTCGGTTTCGCGCAGCAGCACGATGAATTCCTCGCCGCCCCAGCGGCAGAGTATATCCGACTGGCGCAGGCTGCCTTGCAGCACATTGGCGAACTGGCGCAGCACTTCGTCGCCGGCCAGGTGGCCGTGGGTATCGTTTAGCGCCTTGAAGTGGTCGAGGTCGATCAGCAGCGCCACCAGCGGCGCGCAATCACGCTGGGCCTCCTGCAGGGCCTGGGCCGCCAGCAGGTCGAAGCTGCGCCGGTTGGGCAGCCCAGTGAGGCTGTCGAGGGTGGCCAGGGCCTCGATGCTGGCCTGATGACGCCTGAGCATGGCATGCAACAGCGACAGCACCACCAGCGTGATCATCGCGCAGATCGCAAGGTTCAGGTACAGCGAGTGGCGTACCCGGTCCAGGGCGCCAGTCTCGCGCTTGTCCACCAGCAAGTACCAGTCAAGCTCCGGCAGGTGCCGCACATTCAGGAAATGGCTGTGGCCCTCGCTGTCCCTGTATTCATGGCTGCCTTCGGCGGGTACCGGCCCCTGCATCAGCAGCTCGTCCAGGCCGGGGTTGTCGCGCAGTGGCTGGCCGGCCCGCAGGCCATGTGGGCCGCCATCCGAACCGCTGAGCAAGACCTTGCCCTGGGCATCGGTGAAGAACACCGAGCGCTGGTAACGCCGCTGGTAGGTGTCGATCAGTTTGACCACCGCGTCCACGCTAAGGCCCACCCCCGTTGCGCCGATGAAGCGCTGCTGGTAGTCCAGCACCTTGTAGTTGATGAAGACCGTGAGGCTGTCGTGGTTGGCCATGTCCAGGTCGACGTTGATTTCGTAAGGCGCCTTGAGCGCGCGCAGGCGGAAGTACCAGGCATCACGCCAGGTGCCCGGCTCGACATGCTTGAGTACCCCCTTGGCCTGGTAATAGGTCAGGCTGCGGTCAGAGACGAAGAAGGAGGTGAAGGTATCCTGCTTGCCCATCACTTCGCCGAGAAAACGCGTGACGCGTTGGGGGTCCTGTTCGCCGGCGAGCACCCAGTCGCGCAGGAACGTGTCCTGGGCCATCATCGACGCGATCAGCACCGGGCGGATGAGGTCTTTTTGAATCTCCGAATAGACGGTATCGGAGGTCAGCGGCAACTCGGTGTTGACGATGCCATCGCGGATCGCGCTGCGTGAAGCGAAGTAGCTGAGCAGCGAGGTGGCGAGGAAGCCACAGGCCAGCAGCATCAGCAGGGTGAGGATCAACGAGCGCTGCGAAAACAATGCGGAGCGTGAAGGCATGATCGTCCCGTGATGTGTGCCGAGGCGATCATTCTAGTGACATGACCGGAAAAAGACTGCAGGTTTTTTGTGGGTATCCGTGCTGTTTCAAATTGTTGCAGAAATGGCACTGCACGTTGGCCGTAATGTCTTATTCAGTGTCGATGAACGCTTTGCGGTCGACGCTCGCCAGCGCCGCTGTTCGGGCACCCCAGCGGTCCAGGAGGCCGCCATGTCCTATCGAATTCTGTTGATCGCCCTTTTGGGTCTGATGACAACCGCCTGTGTACCCTACTACCAGGGGGGCAGCTACTACCGCTCCGATTACTACACCACCGACCGCTATGTGTCGCCGGGTTACTACCGCCATGACCGCTACTATGTAGCGCCACAACCGCGCTACTACTATCAACCGGCGCCGCGTTACTACCGGCCGGCGCCCGTGCCTCAATACCGGCCACATCCGCAGCCGGGGATGAACCAGTGGCATGGCAACCCGCGCTATGACTATGGCAACCGTCAGCGCTATGACTACGGGCGCGATCGCGACCGGCATGACTACCGCAATGACAGCCGGCGGTATCAGAACGACCGCTGGCATTCCAACGGCCGGGGTGACCGTGACCGCCGGCCTGATGGTAGGCGTGGCGGTGATCGCAACTGGCAACGCTGAGCATCAAGGGGCCGCTGCTGCGGCCCTTGTTCATGCCAGGTCAGCCAGCGGATGTCGCCCCTCCCATATCTTGACGAAATGCGCCTCGACCACCGCGTCGGGCACCTGCGCCACATCTGGCCAGTGCCAGCGCGGCTGGTTGTCCTTGTCCAGCAGGCGGGCGCGCACCCCTTCGCTGAACTCGGGGTGACGGCAACAATTGAGGCTCATGCTGTACTCCATCTGGAACACCTGCGCCAGTGACAGGTGCCGGGCGCGGCGTATCTGCTCCCAGACCAGGTGCGCCGTCAGCGGGCAACCCTGGTGCAAGCGTTGACCTGCCTCGGCCAGCAGCGGGTCTTCATGGTGTTCAAGCCCTTCGAGTGCCCGCCATGCGGCCGCAGGGTCCGCGACATCCAGCAGCGCATCGATCGCCTGGCGCCGCGGCAGCCATTGCGCCTTGGGCAGTTCGGCAAAGGCACGGTGCTGCTCTGACTTGAGCAGGCTGTTGAGCTGCAAATCGGTCTGCTCCTGCCAGTTCATCTGCAGCAACTCGTCAATCAGGCCTTCTTGCTGATGCTCGCCAAGGAACCGGTCGGCCAGGCCCAGGTCGAGGGCGTCTCGGGCATTGATGGGCGCGCCAGTCAGCCCGAGGAACAGCCCCAGCTTGCCCGGCAGGCGGGCAAGGAACCAGCTGGCACCCACATCGGGGTAAAGGCCGATGCTGATCTCCGGCATTGCCAGTCGGCTGCTGGGCGTGACGATGCGTATCCTGGCACCCTGCAGCAGCCCCATGCCGCCACCCAGCACATGGCCATGGCCCCAGCACAGCAGTGGTTTGGGGTAGGTGTGGATGAGATAGTCGAGGCGATACTCGGCGGCAAAGAACGACGCCGCCAGGGGTGGCACGCTGCCTGGGTGTTTGCGGCAGGCCTGGGCCAGCGCACGCACGTCGCCACCCGCGCAAAATGCCTTGGCGCCATTGCCACGCAGCAATACGCAGACCACGCCCGGGTCGCGGGCCCACTCATGCAACTGTTCGCCGAGCACCTCGATCATCGGCAGGTTGAGGGCATTGAGCGCCTTGGGCGCATCCAGGGTGGCAATGCCGATTCGGGCGCCGTCGACGCCGGTGAGTACCTCGCAGTGAATGGCCATGGACTACCTCGCTCCAGTCGTCCCCCTAGTATGGCCTGCCTGGCCGATCACGCCGGTCGTCGGTCGGACCGATTGACAAGGGGGGATGGCTTACCTAGTGTCGCGCCATTGATTACGGACGCCCCCATGACTGACGACGATCGCATCAAACTCGAGCCCGGCTGGAAAGACGCACTGCGTGCCGAATTCGACCGGCCCTACATGCACCAGCTGCGTGAATTCCTGCGCCAGGAATACGCTGCCGGCAAGGAAATCTACCCGCCAGGGCCGCTGATTTTCAACGCGCTCAACTCCACGCCGCTGGAGCGGGTGAAGGTGGTGATCCTCGGCCAGGACCCGTACCACGGCCCGGGTCAGGCCCACGGCCTGTGCTTCTCGGTGCAGCCAGGCGTACCCACGCCGCCGTCGCTGGTGAACATCTACAAGGAGCTGCAGCGCGACCTGAACATTCCCATCGCCAACCACGGTTACCTGCAGAGCTGGGCCGAGCAGGGCGTACTGCTGCTGAATACGACCATGACCGTCGAGCGCGCCAACGCTGCTTCGCATGCCAAGAAAGGTTGGGAGTTCTTCACCGACCGTATCATCCAGGTCGTCAGCGAGCGTTGCCCGAACGTGGTGTTCCTGTTGTGGGGCGCGCACGCTCAGAGCAAGCAGAAGCTGATCGACGGCACCAAGCATTTGGTGCTGAAGTCGGTGCACCCGTCGCCGTTGTCGGCCTACCGTGGGTTCCTCGGCTGCGGGCACTTCAGCCGGACCAACGGCTTCCTTCAACAGCGTGGGCTGGCGCCGATCGACTGGGCGTTGCCGCCCTTGTAGATTCAGTTTTTTCGCGGTTGCCGCTGATCAGCGTTCCACACCCTGAACAGCGGCTCCGCCAGAAACAGCACGAACAACAACCGCATCACCTGCAACGCCGTCACCAGCGGCACTGACAACTGCAAGGTTTCCGCCGTCAGGCTCATCTCGGCAATCCCGCCGGGCATCATCCCCAGGGTCAGCGAACGCAGGTCCAGCGCAGTCAGCACGCTCAACCCCCATGCGGCACTGCCGGCAATCAGCATGCAAAGCGCTGTGGCCAGCAAGGTGCGCCCCAGAAACGAGGGTGCGCGACGGAAAAACGCGCGGTTGAAGTGGCAGGCCAGGCCACTGCCGATCAGCCATTGGCCGATCTGGCTGGCGCCGTTGGGCAAGGCTATCTGCAGATCGCCCGCCAGGCTCGCTGTCGCGGCCACCAGCAAGGGGCCGAACAGCCAAGGGTTAGGCTGGCGCAAGCGCTGCCAGACGAAACCGACTGCCACCCCCAGCGGTGCGATCAATGCCAGCCAGCCCCAGCTTACGCTGCCGGCATGATTGAGCGGCACGCCATCACCGATGAGGAACTTGAACAGCGCCGGCACGCACAGCACCACCGCCAGCACGCGCAGGCTCTGCGCGGCGGCGACCTGGCTGAGCACTGCGCCATTGCGTGCGCCCAGGTTGACCATCTCCCCAGAGCCGCCAGGCATGCTGGCGAAAAATGCCGTGGCCCGGTCCTCGCCGGTGCGCCGCAGCAACCACACGCCGACCACGCTGGAAACGGTGGTGAACAGCGCAGCAAAGAAGATCAGCGCGAAATGGCTGGCCACCTGTTCGATCACCGCCGGGGTGAAATGCAGGCCAATCCCCAGGCCGATGATGCATTGCCCGCATTTGCGGCCGTTGGGGATTTCCGACAACTGCCACGGCGTCAGGCAACGCACCAGGATGATCGCCAGCAACGAGCCGACCATCCAGGGCAGCGGCCAGCCGACCAGGCTGGCGAGATACCCGCCCGCCAGGCCGACCAGCCCCGTCGCCCAGTACAGCGGCAACGACCGGTCAGGCATCGGCCATCGCCCGGCGCTGTTGCGCGCGCTTGCGCCAGATGCGCAGCAGCGGCAGGGTCAGCATGCAAAGGGTCAATACCCATACCGACATGCTGATCGGGCTCGACCAGAGAATGCCCAGCTCACCGTTGGAAATCGACAGCGCGCGGCGCAGGTTCTGCTCCATCAGGCCGCCGAGGATGAACCCCAGCAGAATCGGCGACAGCGGGAAGTCCAGCTTGCGCAGGATGTAACCCATGATGCCGATGCCGACCATCAGGAACAGGTCGAAGGTGGTGGCATGCACGGCGTATACACCGATCGCGGTGATGATCGCGATCACCGGCACCAGCGCCCAGTTCGGCACGGCGAGGATGCGGGTGAAGATGCGGATCATCGGGATGTTCAGGATCACCAGCATGATGTTGGCGATGAACAGCGACGCGATCAGGCCCCAGACGATGTCTGGTTGCTGTTCGAACAGCAGCGGGCCCGGGGTGATGTTGTACAGCGTCAGTGCGCCGATCATTACTGCCGTGGTACCCGAGCCAGGTACGCCCAAGGTCAGCATGGGCACCAGGGCACCGCAGCAGGAGGCACCGATGGCGGTTTCCGGCGCGGCAAGGCCGCGTGCATCACCCTTGCCGAAGTTGCCCTTGGTACCGGCAATGCGTTTTTCGGTCATGTAGGCCACGGCGCTGGCCAGCGTTGCGCCGGCGCCCGGCAGCACGCCCATGATGAAACCGAGCAGGCCGCAGCGGATGTTGACCGCGAACACCGACGCGGCTTCCTTGACGTTGAACAACATGCGCCCGGTGGCCTTGACCGCCTGGTGGCCATGGTGAGTCTTCTCCAGCAGCAGGAGAATTTCGCTGATCGAGAACAGCCCCAGCACCAGCACCACGAACTGAATACCGTCGGCCAGGTGCACGCTGTCACCGGTGAAGCGGTACACGCCGCTGTTGGCATCGATGCCGACTGCCGACAGGAACAGGCCGATCAGCGCGGCGATGAAGGTCTTCAACGGTTTGTCGCCGGCCATGCCGCCGAGGCAGACGATGGCGAACACCATCAGCACGAAATACTCCGCCGGGCCGAAGGCTATCGCCCATTTCGCCAGCAGCGGGGCGAACAGCACCATGCCGCAGGTGGCGATGAAGGCGCCGATGAACGAACTCCACGCCGACAACGACAAGGCCACGCCGGCCAGGCCCTTGCGGGCCATCGGGTAGCCGTCGAGGGTGGTCATCACGGTCGAGGCTTCGCCGGGAATGTTCAGCAGGATCGAGCTGATCCGCCCGCCGTATTCGCAGCCCAGGTACACCGCAGCCAGCAGGATCAGCGCCGACTCCGGTGGCAGGCCGAGGGCGAAGGCGATCGGGATCAGCAGCGCCACGCCGTTGATCGGGCCAAGGCCCGGCAGCAGGCCGACCACGGTGCCGATCAACGTGCCCGACAGGGCGGTGACCAGGTTGTATGGGCTCAGGGCGACGCCGAAGCCCTGGCCCAGGTAGCTCAAGGTATCCATGTGTCAGTTCTCCAGTGCGCTCAGCAGGCCAAGGGGGAGGGGGACGTCCATCACGCGGTCGAACAGCCAGTAGAGGAACAGGCTCATGCCCACCACCACGATGGCGCTGTGCAGCCAGCGGCCGCCATACAGCCGTGCCATGGGGATACCGACCAGCATGGCGCTGAGGATGAAGCCCAGGGCCTCGAAGGTAGCGGCGAAGACGATCAGCAGGCCGACGCAGGCGGCGATCTTGATCAGGGTTTCGCGGTCCAGCGCTGGCTCGTCGTCCTTGCGTACGATCGGCGTAGGGCGGATGGCGAGGTACAGCAGGCCCAGGCCCATCAGGCCGAGCATCAGCAGCGGGTAGGCGCGGGGGCCGACCGGTTCGTAGGAAAACGCCGCCTGGTAGGGCCAGGCCATCACGGCCAGGGCGGCGCACACCGCCAGCAGAACCAGGGCGAAGATACGTTGCAGGATCATGAGTAAATCCTCATTGGGCGCGGACTTTGTGGGAGCGGGCTTGCCCCGCGAACACCGGCAAAGCCGGTGCCATGCACCGTGGTGTCAGTTTCGCGGGCAAGCCCGCTCCTACAGGGATCGGTTCAGGTAATCGGCGATTTACTGAATCAGGCCGAATTCCTTGGCCAACGCCTTGTAGTCCGCCACCTGTTTCTTCACATAGCCGTCCAGCTCTTCACCGGTCATGGCAAACGGGAACAGCTCGCGCTGGTCACGCAGCTGGGCGAAGTCCTCGGAGGCGAGCATCTTGTCGAACGACGCTTTCCACCAGGCGTAGTCTTCATCGCTCACCTTCGGCCCCAGGTAGAAGCCGCGCACCACCGGCCAGACGATGTCGTAGCCCTGTTCCTTGGCGGTCGGGATGTCCTTCATTTCCGGCTCGTCCAGGCGGTTTTCCGAGAACACGGCGAGGATGCGCATGTTGCCGCTCTGGATGTGCGGCATGGAGTCGGAAATGTCGGTGGAGCCGACCTGGATGTGGCCACCCAGCAGCGCCGTGGCGATTTCGCCGCCGCCTTCCAGCGCCACGTAGCGCAGGTCGCGCGGGTTGATGCCGGCGGCCTTGGCGATCAGCGCTGTCTGCATCCAGTCCTGGCTGCCGACGGTGCCACCGGAACCAATGACCACCTTGCTCGGGTCTTTCTTCAGCGCCGCGACCAGGTCGTCGAGGGTCTTGTAGGGCGAATCGCTTTTCACCGCGATGGCGCCGTAGCTGGTGCCGACCGCCGCCAGCCATTTCACGGCATTTTCGTCAAAGCGGCCGAATTTGCCCTGGGCCAGGTTCAGCAGGGAGCCGCTGGACCACGCCACCAGCGTGCCGGCATCGCCTGGGCGCTGGGCAACCACAGCGTTGTACGCCACCGCGCCGACACCGCCGGGCATGTAGGTAACGCGCATCGGTTTGCTGAGGATCTTCTCCTGCACCAGGGCACTTTGCACCAGCTTGCAGGTCAGGTCGAAACCGCCGCCGGGCGAGGCCGGGGCGATGCATTCAGGGCGTTTCGGTTCGGCAGCGAGGGCATTGCCGGCCAGCAGCAGGCAACCGGTAGCCAGGACGAGGCGGCGCAGTGAAAAGGTCATCGTCTATCTCCGTGAGCATTGTTGTTATTGGGTTACCACAGGGCCACGCTGTAGCTCACCAGCAGCCGCACTTCGTCGGCATCGCGGGCGAAGTTGGAACGGAAGGTGGCGTTGCGCAGGCGCACGGCGACGTTTTTCAACGGGCCGCTTTGTACCACGTACTTGAACTCGGTGTTGCGCTCCCACTCCTTGCCCTCGCCACCGGCGGCGCGGCTGACGTTGTCGCCGTTGATGTAGCGGGTCATGAAGGTCAGCCCAGGGATACCCAGGGCGGCGAAGTTATAGTCGTAGCGGGCCTGCCAGGAGCGTTCGTCGGCACCGGCGAAGTCGTTGATCTGGACGAAGTTGACCAGGTAAGGGTCGGCACCATCGATGTAGGGGAAGGCGCTGTCACCAGACAGCTGCTGCCAGGCGCCACTGACCTTGTGCCCGCCCAGGCTGTAACTGAGCATGCCGTTGAACGTGGTGTTTTCGATGCGCCCGGCCTTGGCCGCGCCTGCGTCGTCGCTGATCGCCAGGCGCAGATCGGCGCCGAAGGTGCCCGGGCCCCAGGGCTGGGTGGCGAGCATGCCGAAGAAGTGCTGGCGGTAGATGTCATCGAGCTGGGCGAAGTGGTAGCTGCCGGTGATGCGGTCGGTGAACGTGTAGTCGAGGCCGGCCAGGGCGAGGTTGTCGGCGCTGAACGTGCCGCCAAAGCGGCCGTTCTTGTTGTTCAGGGCCAGGTCTTCCCAGTTGGTGTCATTGCGGTCCTTGGCCTTGTCCAGGCGCCCGCCGGTGAAGGTCAGGCCTTTGACTTCCTGCGAGGTGAGCAGGCCGCCTTCGAAGGTTTGCGGCAGGATGCGCCCGTCGTTGGGCTGCAGGGTCGGCAATTCGGGGATCAGCGTGCCGACTTTCAGTTCGGTCTTCGACACCTTCACTTTGCCGGTCAGGCCGAGCTTGGAGTACTCATCGGCGGCCTTGCCATCATCGTGGGTCGGCAGCAGGCCGGTGTCGGTGCGGTCCGGGCTGGAGTCGAGCTTGATACCGAGCATGCCCAGCGCGTCCAGGCCAAAGCCTACGGGGCCATCGGTGTAGCCGGACTCGAAGTTGAGCATGAAGCCCTGGGCCCATTCGTCGCGCTTGGATTGCTGCGCGCTGGTGCCGTCGCGAAAGTCGCGGTTGAAGTACATATTGCGGGTTTCGAAGGTCGCCGTGCTGTCTTCGAAGAAGGCGGCCTGGCTGGTCGGGGCAACGCCGGCAAGCGCAAGTGCGCAGGCATAGGCGGGCGGGCGTGCGGACAGGGAACGGGTAGGCGCGTACGCCTGCGGCTGCGATGACAGCATCGAGGATGGCTCCGTTATTGTTCTTATTCGTTGCACCTTGCTGGTGCTTTTTTCGGCGCGCGGGGCGACCGTGGTGCGATGCTAGGTAACGAACCTTTCGCTAACCTTTCAGCCTGAAAGGTTTGTCAGATGGGGCTTCACAGACGGGGTGACGGCGGTACACTCCGCGCCACCGCCCCACCCGAGCAGGGAGAATCCGATGCGTGTGCTGCTGGTCGAAGACCATCTGCAACTGGCCGAAAGCGTGGCCCAGGCCCTCAAGAGCCACGGTTTGACCGTGGATGTATTGCACGATGGCGTGGCCGCCGACCTGGCCCTGGCCAGCGAGGAATATGCCGTTGCCGTCCTCGACGTGGGCCTGCCGCGCATGGATGGCTTCGAGGTGCTGGCGCGTCTGCGCGGCCGTGGCAAGACCCTGCCGGTGCTGATGCTGACCGCCCGCAGCGACGTGAAAGACCGTGTGCATGGCCTGAACCTGGGGGCGGATGATTACCTGGCCAAGCCCTTCGAACTGACCGAGCTGGAAGCGCGAGTCAAAGCACTGCTGCGACGCAGCGTGCTCGGTGGCGAACGCCAGCAGCGCTGCGGGCCGCTGGTGTATGACCTCGATACCCGGCGCTTCAGCCTGGGCGAGGACAACCTGACCCTGACCTCCCGCGAGCAGAGCGTCCTGGAAGCGTTGATCGCCCGCCCGGGCCGGGTGATGAGCAAGGAACAGCTGGCCGCCCAGGTATTCGGCCTGGACGAAGAAGCCAGCCCCGACGCCATCGAAATCTACATCCATCGCCTGCGCAAGAAGCTCGATGGCCAGCAGGTGGCTATCGTCACCTTCCGCGGCCTGGGTTATCTGCTTGAGCACCGTGATGCGTGACGACGGCAGCCTGCGCGGGCGCTTGCTGGGCAACCTGGCGCTGTTGCTGGTGGTGTTGATGCTGGCCAGCGGCCTGAGTGCTTACTGGAATGGCCGCGAGGCTGCCGACACCGCCTACGACCGCACCTTGCTGGCCTCGGCGCGCACCATCGCCGCCGGCCTGTCCCAGCGTGACGGCACCCTGAGCGCCGATGTGCCCTATGTGGCGCTGGACACCTTTGCCTATGACAGCGCCGGGCGCATCTACTACCAGGTGCTGGACATCAACCAGAAGCTGATCTCGGGCTACGAGAAACTGCCGCCGCCACCGCCCGGCACGCCGCGCACCGACGATTATCCGGCGCTTGCGCGTTTCTACAACGCCACCTACCTCGGCCAGGACGTGCGTGTGGTCAGCCTGCTCAAGGCAGTGAGTGAGCCCAACATGAACGGCATGGCAGAAATCCGTGTGGCCGAGACAGAGGAAGCGCGGGTCAGCATGGCCCGTGGGCTGATGGCCGACACCTTGCTGCGCCTGGGCATGCTCGCGTTGGGCGCGTTGGTGATGGTCTGGTTTGCGATCAGCGCGGCGTTGCGCCCGCTCGAGCGCCTGCGCACGGCTGTGGAGGAGCGCCAGCCTGATGACCTGCGCGCACTGCCGCTGGTGCAGGTGCAGCGCGAACTAAGCCCGCTGGTGCGCGCGTTGAACCACTTCACTGAACGGCTGCGCGAGCAGTTCGAACGCCAGGCGCAGTTCATCGCCGAGGCCGCCCACGAGCTACGTACACCGCTGGCGGCGCTCAAGGCGCGGGTCGAACTCGGCTTGCGTTCGCAACAGCCCGAGGAGTGGCGCCAGACCCTGGAGGCCGCTGCGCAAGGCACCGATCGGCTGACCCACCTGGCCAACCAGCTGCTGTCGTTGGCGCGGGTCGAAAATGGCGCACGGGCGATTGCCGAAGGGGGCGCCCAGCGCCTGGACCTCAGCCAGCTGGCCCGTGAGCTGGGCATGGCCATGGCGCCGCTCGCGCACAAGCGCGGCGTGGCGCTCGCGTTGGAGGCTGAGGCACCGGTGTGGCTCAAGGGCGAACCCACGTTGTTGAACGAACTGCTGAGCAACCTGGTGGACAATGCCTTGGCCCACACGCCTGCGGGCGGTAACGTGATCTTGCGGGTGATGGCGCCGGCGGTGCTGGAGGTCGAGGACGATGGGCCCGGCATCCCCGAGGATGAGCGCGAACGGGTGTTCGAGCGCTTCTACCGGCGCAGTGCCCAGGGGAGCGGGTTGGGCCTGGCAATCGTCGGTGAGATTTGCCGCGCCCATCTGGCACAGATCAGCCTGCACGATGGCGAGAACGGCGGGTTGAAGGTGCGGGTGAGCTTTATCGCGGATTGATGGGGGCAAGTACCGCCCCTTCGCTGATGCAGTCCACCTTGTGGGAGCGGGCTTGCCCCGCGAAAAGGCCGGCCCAGGCAGCCCAGGTCAGCGCAACAGGCTCCGCGCTTCCAGCAGCTCGCCCATTTCCAGCTCGGTGCCAAAGGGCAACCCCAGGTGCCGGTAGGCCGGCAGCGCCGCCAGCGGCCGGCTACGCCCGCGTTGGCTGATGCACCGGGCAATCTGCACCACGTCGATGTAGTCGACCTTGTCGGTTTGCCGGTCCAGGTCCTGCACCTGGCTAGGCAGTTGCACCAACTGCTCGGGAAATTCCCATGAGGACAGGATCTTGTCGCCCAGCACCGGTTGGATCTGCTCGATCACGTAGTGCAGGCAGACCGGGTCGGAGAGCAGTTCGTTGTGCTCTTCGGCATAGATCAGCACCGGCAGCGCGCCAATCTGATGGACCAGGCCGCCAAGGGTCGCCTGGTCAGGTTTCAGCTGGGTGAAGCGACGGCAAAGTTCGTAGCTGATGCCCGCTACTTCGAGGCTGTTGGCCCAGATATCCCTGAGCTTCTGCTCTACCGCAGACGAGCGGGCATGGAAGATCTGCTCGATCACCAGGCCGATCGCCAGGTTGCAGCTGTAGTTGATGCCCAACCGCGTGATGGCGGTGTGCAGGTCGGTGACCTCGACCGCCGCGCGCAACAGCGGGCTGTTGACCACCTTGATCAGGCGTGCCGAGAGTGCGGCATCGCGGCCGATCACCTTGCTCAGCGCGGCAACGCTGATCTCGGTGTCCTCCGCCGCCTCGCGGATGCTCAAGGCCACTTCCGGGAGGGTCGGCAAGACCAGGTCATCGTTGGCGATGGCCGCGAGCAACTGTGCTTGGACCATCTCGGCCAGCTTGTTCATGTACTTCTCTACCGCAGGGGTGGCGGGCTGGTCAGCGCTGGATTTCCCGGTCGCGGTCCAGTTCGTAAGGCAGGCTCGACACGTGCAGGCGTGGGCCTTCAAGGCTACCCAGGTGCAGGTTGTTGTCCGCCACTGCCTCGGCAGTCAGCACCGCAAGCAGTTCGCAGCCCTGGCCAGTGCTGGCCGCAAGCACCACTTCACCCACGGACGAGCCGTGGGTAGGCGAGAAGATTTCGGCGCCCGGCGCAGGGATGTCCCGTTGGTCGAGCAGCAGGCGGTACTGACGGCGCTTGAGCTTGCCCAGGTACTGCATGCGGGCGACAATTTCCTGGCCGGTGTAGCAACCTTTCTTGAAACTCACGCCATCGACGGCCTGCAGGTTGATCATCTGCGGGATGAACAGCTCGCGGGTTGGGCCCATGACCTGGCCAATCCCTGCGCGGATCTGGCCCAGCAGCCAGTCGTTGAGGCTGCCTTCGGGCAATACCGCACTGAGTTTTTCGCGCACGCTGGCAGCAGCGTCTGCGGGCACCCAGAGCTCGGCCCGGCCTTCGGACACGGCAATGGCGACCAGGCCTTCATGGCGCACGGTGGCGCCGGCGCCGGTCGGCACGCTCAAACCCAGCGCCTGCAGCGCGGCGTCACCGCCCTGCAGGCCGAACCGCGCCCAGGCGGCACTTTCGTCGCTGAGCGTGGCCTTGGAGAACACGGCGTACTTCTTCAGGTCGGCCAGTTGCGCCTCGAGCAGTTCGCTGGCCATGGCCAGCAGGTAGCCGTTGCCTTCGGGCAGGATACGGAAGCTCGACTGCATGCGCCCTTTGACCATGCAGCGGGCGCCAAGGCTGGCGTGCTCCAGGCTGAGGTAGTTGATGTTGCAGGTCAGCTGGCCCTGCAGGAACTTGCCGGCGTCGGAGCCGCGGACGGCGAGGATGCCCTCGTGGGACAAGGGGCTGAAGAAAGCGGAATCGGCCATGGGGGATCGCGGTGGCTAAAGACTGGCGGCCATCATAGAACGCCAGTAACAAAATAGGTAGGTGACTAGACCAACGCCTCGTGCCGCTTCGTGCGCCGGGCTGTATACTGGCGGCCCATTTGAGGAGGGCCCCATGGTCGAACAAACTGAACTCAACCGGCTTTTCTGGCACAGCCGCCGTGGCATGTTGGAACTCGACGTACTGCTGGTGCCTTTCACCCAGGAGGTCTATGCGACCCTGAGCGATGCCGACCGCGAACTCTATGTGCGCCTGTTGAGCTGTGAAGATCAGGACATGTTCGGCTGGTTCATGGAGCGCACCGAGTCCGAGGACCCGGAGCTGCAGCGCATGGTCCGCATCATCCTGGACCGTGTCCAGCCCAAGTGAGTGTTTCGAGTGCCGTTGGCAAGGCTCACGCCTGTTGCTGACGGCCTACCTGATCTGCCAGGGGCTGGCACAGTCTGCCTTGTGGCTGAGTACGACACCCTGGTGGCTTTGCCTTCCTGCTGTAGCCCTTTGCCTCGCCCATGCTTGCTGGGCCATCCCTCGACGTATCCTGCTGACCCATGCTCGCGCCGTCACCGGCCTGAGGCGTGATGCGCTTGGCTGGCGGCTGTTCTGCCGTGCCGAGGGTTGGCAGGCCGTGCGTTTGGGTCGGGATAGCGTGGCGCTGCCGGGTTTGGTGGTGTTGAAGTTCGTGCGGCCGGGGCATTGGTTTGGTGAAAGCCAATGCATTGTTCGCGACGCCCTGGAGGCCGAACAGCACCGGCGCTTGCGGGTAAGGTTGAAGTTTAGCCGGCGCCGGTGGGCTGAGGTTGCTGGGCAATAGCGATATTCAGTGTCGGCTTCTTCGCGGGTACCTTGCGAACGGGCTTGCCCGCGAAAAAGGCGACGCCGACCTTCAGGTCGGGCTCAGAATGGTGTCCTTGGCCTCGGGCAGCATCGACGGGTAATCCAGAGTGTAATGCAAGCCGCGGCTTTCCTTGCGCTGCATTGCCGAGCGAATCATCAGTTCCGCCACCTGGGCCAGGTTGCGCAGCTCGATCAGATCGCGGCTGACCTTGTAGTTGCTGTAGAACTCGTCGATCTCGTCGAGCAGCAGGCGAACGCGGTGCTCGGCACGTTGCAGGCGCTTGCTGGTGCGCACGATCCCCACGTAGTCCCACATGAACCGGCGCAACTCATCCCAGTTGTGCGCAATGATCACGTCCTCATCCGAGTCGGTGACCTGGCTGGCGTCCCAGCAGGGCAGAGCCTTGGGCATCGCGACCTGGTCCAGGTGCGCCTGGATGTCCGCAGCAGCGGCGCGGCCATAGACGAAGCACTCGAGCAGCGAGTTGCTGGCCATGCGGTTGGCGCCGTGCAGGCCGGTGAAGCTGGTCTCGCCGATGGCATACAGGCCTGGCACGTCAGTGTGCCCACGATCGTCGACCACCACCCCGCCACAGGTGTAGTGGGCAGCCGGCACCACCGGGATCGGCTGACGGGTAATGTCGATACCGTACGTCAGGCAGCGTTCGTAGACGGTCGGGAAGTGGCTCTTGATGAAGTCAGCCGGTTTGTGGGTGATGTCCAGGTACACGCAGTCCACACCCAGGCGCTTCATTTCGTGGTCGATGGCGCGCGCGACGATATCGCGCGGGGCCAGTTCTTCGCGCGGGTCGAAACGCGGCATGAAGCGCTCACCGTTGGGCAGGCGCAGCAGGGCGCCTTCGCCGCGCAAGGCCTCGGTAACCAGGAAGCTCTTGGCCTGCGGGTGGTACAGGCAGGTCGGGTGGAACTGGTTGAACTCAAGGTTGGCTACCCGGCAGCCGGCGCGCCAGGCCATGGCGATTCCATCACCGCAGGCACCGTCGGGGTTGCTGGTGTACAGGTAGACTTTGGCCGCGCCGCCGGTGGCCAGCACGGTAAAGCGCGCACCAAAGGTGTCCACCTCACCGCTGTTGCGGTTCAGCACATAAGCACCCAGGCAGCGATCGCCGGGCAGGCCCAGGCGGCGCTCGGTGATCAGGTCGACCGCTACACGCTGCTCGAGCAGCTCGATGTTCGCGCGCTTGCGGGCCTGTTCCAGCAACGTGGTGAAAATGGCGGCGCCCGTGGCATCGGCGGCGTGGATGATGCGCCGGTGGCTATGCCCGCCTTCGCGGGTCAGGTGAAATTCGAAACCGCCGTCGTCGACACTGTGCCGATCGTCGCGGGTAAAGGGCACGCCTTGTTCGATAAGCCACTGGATGGCTTCACGGCTGTGCTCCACGGTGAAACGCACCGCATCTTCGTGGCACAGGCCGCCGCCAGCGTTGAGCGTGTCCTCGACATGGGACTGCACGGTATCGGTGTCGTCCAGTACTGCGGCGACACCGCCCTGGGCCCAGAACGTCGAACCGTTGGCCAGGTCGCCCTTGCTCAGCACGGCAATGCGCAGGTGGCTGGGAAGGTTAAGTGCCAAGCTGAGACCGGCAGCGCCGCTGCCGATCACCAGGACATCATGTTGGAATTGTTGGCTCATGTCGGGACACTAGTAATCTTTGGAAAGGGCACGGCACAATAGTCACGCGCAGATGGCATTGTGAAACTATCGTGAAAGGTGGCCGGGCAGCCTTTATAGCAGCCTGCGGTGGCCAATTTCCATGCCACCTGCGACGTTACGGCGATCTTCGTGGGAACTTTCCTACATGGCTGGAAATCCTATGAAGGCTGCCCGTGCGCCAGAAATTCGCGCGGCGACGCGTGGCGGCGGCTCTATCCGGGCTGACACCTGCGTATCCGAAACCTGATTATCGACGCAGCCGGCCGTGCCCGCGCCGCGTCTTCCGTGCGAGCCAGACCAAGGGCCGCAGGAAACTTGCTTGGAGGAGAGAACTTTTGCGAAAAGCCCGAGTCTATGTTTGCAAGCCTGAACGATGGCTTTTGCAACGCTCCTTCGAGTTCACTGAGGAGTGTTCATGCTAACCCAGGAAGAGGATCAGCAGCTTGTCGAGCGCGTGCAGCGCGGCGACAGGCGAGCGTTCGATCTGTTGGTGCTGAAGTATCAGCACAAGATTCTCGGGTTGATCGTGCGGTTCGTTCACGATACCCACGAGGCCCAGGATGTGGCGCAGGAAGCCTTTATCAAGGCCTACCGTGCGCTTGGCAATTTCCGCGGAGACAGTGCGTTTTATACCTGGCTGTACCGCATCGCCATCAACACGGCGAAGAACTACCTGGTGTCCCGTGGAAGACGGCCGCCAGACAGTGATGTGAGCTCCGAGGATGCGGAGTTTTACGACGGCGATCATGGTCTCAAGGATCTCGAGTCCCCAGAACGCTCCCTGTTGCGGGATGAAATCGAAGGCACTGTCCATCGCACCATCCAGCAACTGCCCGAAGATCTGCGCACGGCCCTGACCCTGCGTGAGTTCGATGGGTTGAGTTACGAAGACATTGCCAGTGTCATGCAATGTCCGGTGGGTACCGTGCGCTCTCGAATCTTCCGCGCTCGGGAGGCCATAGATAAAGCCCTGCAGCCGTTGTTGCAGGAAACCTGAGACAGCGGCGACAGCCAAGAGAGGAACCGCCATGAGTCGTGAAGCTTTGCAGGAATCGCTGTCCGCGGTAATGGATAACGAAGCGGACGAACTGGAATTGCGACGGGTGTTGAACGCCGTCGATGATGCCGAAACCCGTGCCACCTGGTCGCGTTACCAGGTAGCCCGCGCAGCGATGCACAAGGAGCTGCTGCTGCCCCAACTGGATATCGCCTCGGCGGTGTCTGCAGCGCTGGCTGACGAGGCCGTGCCGGCCAAAGTCAACAAAGGCCCATGGCGCAGCCTTGGTCGCCTGGCCGTTGCCGCCTCGGTCACCGTTGCGGTGCTGGCCGGCGTACGGATGTACAACCAGGACGAAATCACCGGTGCAGAACTGGCTTCGCAGCAACCTGTCCAGCAAGGCCTGAGCATGCCACAAACTCAGGGCCCGGCTGTTTTGGCAGGCTATAGTGAAAGCAGTGAGCAACCGACCGGGCCAATGGCCAACGGCGTGCTGCAGAACCAGGCCGGCTGGGACCAGCGTCTGCCAGGCTATCTGCGTCAGCACGCGCAGGAATCCGCGCTCAAGGGCACTGAAACTGCCCTGCCGTATGCCCGCGCCGCCAGCCTGGAAAACCGCTAAGTAAGGAGGATCATGCGCGCGCTACCTCTCTTGTCGCTGCTGATAGGCAGCTGCATGACGGTGCCAGCGTTGGCAGCCAACTCGTCGCCCGAGGCGAGCGAGTGGTTGAACAAGCTGGCACAGGCCGAGCAAAAGCAGAGTTATCAGGGCTCCTTCGTCTACGAACGAAACGGCAGCTTCTCTTCCCACGATATCTGGCATCGAGTTCAGGACGGCAAGGTCAGCGAGCGGCTTCTGCAGCTCGATGGCACTGCCCAGGAAATCGTGCGCGTGGATGGCAAGGTGCAATGCGTCAGCGGTGCCCTGGCCAGTGGAGTGAGCGACCTGCCTGACGCTGCGCCGCGCATGCTCGATCCCTTGAAGTTGATGAGTTGGTACGACTTGAGTGTGCAGGGCAAGTCGCGCGTCGCCGGCCGCGATGCGGTGATCGTCTCGCTCAGCCCGCGTGACCAGCATCGTTATGCGTTCGAGTTGCATCTGGACCGTAAAACCGGCCTGCCACTGCGCTCGTTGATGCTCAACGAAAAGGGGCAGTTGCTCGAACGCTTCCAGATGACCAGCCTCGATACCGACAATCTGCCGACTGATGCGCAGTTGCATGCCAGCGCTGCCTGCAAGCCGGTGGAGCGTGTCGCCAGTACCAAGACCGAAGCCGTTGCAGGTTGGCGATCGGACTGGCTGCCGCCAGGTTTCGAGTTGATCAACAGCACGGTACGCCGTGACCCCTCCCGTAACAGCGCCGTCAGCAGCCTGATGTACGACGACGGTCTGGCACGCTTCTCGGTGTTCCTCGAACCGGTGAAGGAAGATGCCAGCGCCGATGTGCGTACCCAGCTTGGCCCGACCTCGGCGGTTTCGCGTCGCCTGAACACGCCCAAGGGTAAGGTGATGGTTACCGTGGTCGGCGAAATTCCACTGGGTACCGCAGAGCGCATTGCGCTGTCGATGCGGCCCCAGGATGCTCAGGCGCGCCAGTGATGGCGCGTTTTTTCGGCCCATTCGAAGGCGTGCGGGCATGCGGCTGAAATGAAATTAAAGCATTGTCATTTGCAATCTCTCTGCAAATTTTCTATAGGTCAGGCTTCTTGAAGTCTGGCCTTTCCTGCTTCTGCAGGGGTCTTACGTTAACTACGCTCGTTGTGACGGGAGCCGTATGTCAATACCACGCTTGAAACCCTACCTATCGATGTTCGCCGCCGTGCTCATGCTCGGTCAGGTGCTCACCGCCCAGGCCGCGGAAGCCCTGCCGGACTTCACCACCCTGGTCGAGCAGGCCTCGCCGGCCGTGGTCAACATCAGTACCAAGCAGAAGCTGCCGGACCGCCGCATTGCCGCCGGGCAGATGCCGGACCTCGAAGGCCTGCCGCCGATGTTCCGCGAGTTCTTCGAGCGCAACATACCGCAGCAGCCGCGTTCGCCGCGGGGTGATCGCCAGCGTGAGGCGCAGTCGCTGGGCTCGGGCTTCATCATTTCCAGCGATGGCTATGTGCTGACCAACAACCATGTGGTCGCCGATGCCGATGAAATCATCGTCCGCCTTTCAGACCGCAGCGAATTGCAGGCCAAGCTGGTCGGCACCGACCCGCGCACCGACGTGGCGCTGCTGAAGGTCGAGGGCAAGAACCTGCCAACGGTGAAACTGGGCGACTCCGAGAAGCTCAAGGTGGGTGAGTGGGTGCTGGCCATCGGTTCGCCGTTCGGCTTCGACCATTCGGTAACCAAAGGTATCGTCAGTGCTAAGGGGCGTACCCTGCCCAATGACACCTATGTGCCGTTCATCCAGACCGACGTGGCGATCAACCCGGGTAACTCTGGCGGCCCGCTGTTCAACATGAATGGTGAGGTGGTGGGTATCAACTCGCAGATCTTTACCCGTTCGGGCGGCTTCATGGGCCTGTCGTTCGCCATTCCGATCGACGTGGCCATCGATGTCTCCGATCAGTTGAAGAAAGACGGCAAGGTCAGCCGTGGCTGGCTGGGGGTGGTGATCCAGGAGGTCAACAAGGACCTCGCGGAATCCTTCGGCCTCGACAAACCGGCCGGTGCCCTGGTGGCGCAGGTGCTGGAAGACGGCCCGGCCGCCAAGAGCGGCCTGCAGGTGGGTGATGTGATCCTGAGCATGAACGGCCAGCCGATCGTCATGTCGGCTGACCTGCCGCACCTGGTCGGTACCCTCAAGGATGGCGCCAAGGCCAAACTGGAGATCATTCGCAATGGCAAGCGCCAGAACCTGGATGTGACCATTGGCGCTATGCCGGATGACGATGCCGATATCGCCACCGGTACCGGCGCCGACGGCAGCGCCGAGCGCAGCAGCAACCGCCTGGGTGTATCAGTCTCTGACCTGACCGCCGAGCAGAAGAAATCGCTGGAGCTCAAAGGCGGCGTTGTCATCAAAGAGGTTCAGGACGGCCCGGCAGCGATGATCGGCCTGCGTCCGGGTGATGTCATCAGCCACCTGAACAACCAGGCGATCGCCTCGGCCAAGCAGTTCACCGAAATCGCCAAGGACCTGCCGAAGAACCGCTCGGTGTCCATGCGTGTGCTACGCCAGGGGCGAGCGAGCTTCATCACCTTCAAGCTAGCGGAATAAGCTGGTCTGCAGGTAGGAAAGGGCAGCTTCGGCTGCCCTTTTTCATGAGTGTTCACAATTATTTGCCGGAGTCGGCCTGTATCGTGCGTCAGAGGAATCTCCCATATCCCTGCTGGTTGAGGTACAATTCCCGGCTATTTTTCGGCGGGCGTCCGGCTCGCAGCCTTTTCCGAGTGTTGACCCGTGAGTGATTTGAGTCATATCCGCAATTTCTCCATCATCGCCCACATCGACCATGGCAAGTCGACGCTGGCCGACCGTTTCATCCAGATGTGCGGCGGCCTGTCGGCGCGCGAAATGGAAGCGCAGGTCCTCGATTCCATGGACCTGGAGCGCGAGCGCGGGATCACCATCAAAGCCCACAGCGTCACGCTTCACTACAAGGCACTGGACGGCAAGACCTACCAGCTGAACTTCATCGACACGCCTGGCCACGTTGACTTCACCTATGAGGTTTCGCGCTCGCTGGCTGCCTGTGAAGGCGCATTGCTGGTGGTGGATGCCGGCCAGGGCGTTGAAGCCCAGTCCGTCGCCAACTGCTACACCGCCATCGAGCAGGGCCTCGAAGTGATGCCGGTCCTGAACAAGATGGACCTGCCCCAGGCCGACCCGGACCGCGTCAAGGACGAGATCGAGAAGATCATCGGTATCGACGCCACCGACGCCGTGGCCTGCAGCGCCAAGAGCGGCATGGGCGTGGACGAGGTGCTCGAGCGCCTGGTGCACACCATTCCCGCGCCCGAAGGCGAGATCGACGCACCGCTGCAAGCGCTGATCATCGATTCCTGGTTCGACAACTACCTGGGCGTGGTCTCGCTGGTGCGTGTGCGCCAGGGCCGCGTCAAGAAGGGCGACAAGATCCTGGTCAAGTCCACCGGGAAGGTGCACCTGGTCGACAGCGTCGGTGTCTTCACGCCCAAGCATACCCAGACCGCTGATCTGAAAGCCGGTGAAGTAGGCTTCATCATCGCCAGCATCAAGGACATTCACGGTGCACCGGTAGGTGACACCCTGACCCTGTCCTCGACCCCCGAGGTCGAAGTGCTGTCAGGCTTCAAGAAGATCCAGCCACAGGTCTATGCCGGCCTGTTCCCGGTCAGCTCCGACGACTTCGAGGACTTCCGCGACGCCCTGCAGAAGCTGACCCTGAACGACTCGTCGCTGCAGTACATGCCGGAAAGCTCCGACGCACTGGGCTTTGGCTTCCGCTGCGGCTTCCTGGGCATGCTGCACATGGAGATCATCCAGGAGCGCCTGGAGCGCGAATACGACCTGGACCTGATCACCACCGCCCCGAGCGTGATCTACGAGCTGGAGCTCAAGACCGGCGAAACCATCATCGTCGACAACCCGTCGAAGCTGCCTGATGTCTCGTCTGTCACCGATTTCCGCGAGCCGATCGTCACCGCGACCATTCTGGTGCCGCAGGAACACCTGGGCAACGTCATCACCCTGTGCATCGAGAAACGTGGCGTACAGCGCGACATGCAGTTCCTCGGCAGCCAGGTGCAAGTGCGTTACGACATGCCGATGAACGAGGTGGTGCTGGACTTCTTCGACCGCCTCAAGTCCACCAGCCGCGGCTATGCTTCGCTGGACTATCATTTCGATCGCTACCAGTCGGCCAACCTGGTCAAGCTGGATGTACTGATCAACGGCGACAAGGTCGATGCCCTGGCATTGATCGTGCACCGCGACAACGCGGCCTACAAAGGCCGTGCGTTGACCGAGAAGATGAAGGAGCTGATCCCTCGGCAGATGTTCGATGTGGCGATCCAGGCAGCCATCGGCGGCCAGATCATTGCGCGGACAACCGTCAAGGCGCTCAGAAAGAACGTACTGGCCAAGTGCTACGGTGGTGACGTCAGCCGTAAGAAAAAGCTGCTGGAGAAGCAGAAGGCCGGTAAGAAACGCATGAAACAGGTGGGCAACGTGGAGATTCCACAAGAAGCCTTCCTCGCCGTGCTCAGGTTGGATAGCTAGGTCCTATGTCGCTAAATTTCCCGCTGTTGCTCGTCATCGCCGTAGCCGTTTGCGGTCTGTTGGGTTTGATCGATCTGCTGTTCCTGGCCCCGCGCCGGCGGGCAGCGATCGCCAACTACCAGGGTAGCGTCACCCAGCCAGAAATGGCCGTGGTCGAGCGCCTGAACAAGGAACCGTTGCTGGTCGAGTACGGCAAGTCGTTCTTCCCGGTGCTGTTCATCGTGCTGGTATTGCGTTCGTTCCTGGTCGAGCCGTTCCAGATCCCTTCCGGGTCGATGAAGCCGACCCTGGAAGTGGGCGATTTCATCCTGGTGAACAAGTTCTCCTACGGCATTCGCCTGCCGGTGATCGACAAGAAAGTCATCGAAGTCGGTGACCCGCAGCGCGGCGATGTGATGGTGTTCCGCTACCCAAGCGACCCTAACGTCAACTACATCAAGCGTGTGGTTGGCCTGCCGGGCGACCAGATCCGCTATACCAACGACAAGCGGTTGTACGTCAATGGTCAGCCGATCGCCGAGCAGCTGGTCGGCGCCGAGCCAGGCACCCTGGGCAGCGCCGAGCTGTACAAGGAAAAACTGGGCGAGGCCGAACACCTGATCCGCAAGGAAATGACCCGTTATCGCATGCCGCCGGACCAGCAATGGACCGTGCCAGCCGGCCATTACTTCATGATGGGCGACAACCGCGACAACTCCAACGACAGCCGTTACTGGGATGACCCGAACATTCCCAAGGAACTGCACGGCATGGTTCCGGACCGGAACATCGTCGGCAAGGCCTTCGCGGTGTGGATGAGCTGGCCAGAGCCAAAACTCAGCCACTTGCCCAACCTGTCGCGGGTCGGCCTGATCCATTGATACCCATCGGCGCTGTCCAGCAGACAGCGCCGAATGCATTTCTGACATAGGCTGTGTTCTCAGGGATCGAGAGTTTCGTTGCTCGCCGCGACGGGCCACAGCCAAACAGTCTTTCAGGAAGTTGATTTGAACAACGCGTTGAACAACCAACGGGTGGCTGCATGAGTGCTTCCCTTGCCCGTCTCGAGCGCAAGCTCGGTTACACCTTCAAAGACCAGGACCAGATGGTGCTGGCCCTGACCCATCGCAGCTACGCCGGGCGCAACAATGAGCGCCTGGAGTTTCTTGGCGATGCCATCCTCAACTTCGTCGCCGGCGAGGCGCTGTTCGAGCGCTTCCCGCAGGCCCGCGAAGGCCAGCTGTCGCGCCTGCGCGCGCGGCTGGTCAAGGGCGAGACCCTGGCCCGCCTGGCCAGGGGCTTCGACCTGGGTGAGTACCTGCGTCTGGGCTCCGGTGAGCTAAAGAGCGGCGGTTTCCGTCGCGAGTCGATCCTGGCGGATGCCCTCGAAGCCCTGATCGGTGCCATCTACCTGGATGCCGACATGCAGACCGCCCGCGAGCGCGTGCTGGCCTGGTTGACCGACGAGTTCGACAGCCTGACCCTGGTCGATACCAACAAAGACCCGAAAACCCGCCTGCAGGAATTTCTGCAGTCGCGTAGCTGTGAGCTGCCTCGTTACGAGGTCGTGGACATCCAGGGCGAACCGCACTGCCGTACCTTCTTCGTCGAATGCGAAGTGGTGCTGCTGAACAACAAGAGCCGTGGCCAGGGCGTGAGCCGGCGTATTGCCGAGCAAGTCGCCGCCGCCGCTGCATTGATCGCCCTGGGCGTGGAGAATGGCAATGACTGAGAACAATCCGACCCGCTGCGGCTACGTGGCCATCGTCGGCCGCCCCAACGTGGGCAAATCGACCTTGCTCAACCACATCCTCGGGCAGAAGCTGGCGATCACCTCGCGCAAGCCGCAGACCACCCGTCACAACATGCTCGGCATCAAGACCGAGGGTGATGTGCAGGCGATCTACGTCGATACCCCAGGCATGCACAAGGCCAACGACAAGGCCTTGAACCGCTACATGAACCGCAATGCCTCGGCCGCGTTGAAAGACGTCGACGTGGTGATTTTCGTGGTTGACCGTACGCGCTGGACCGACGAAGACCAGCTGGTGCTCGAACGCGTCCAGTACGTGACCGGCCCGCTGATCATTGCGGTCAACAAGACCGACCGCATGGACGAAAAGGCCGACCTCATCCCGCATCTTCAGTGGCTGCAGGAGCAACTGCCGAATGCCGAGGTCGTGCCGATCTCCGCGCAGCAGGGTCACAACCTCGAATCGCTCGAAGGCCTGATCGCCAAGCACCTGCCGGAAAACGACCACTTCTTCCCGGAAGACCAGATCACCGACCGCAGCAGCCGCTTCCTGGCCGCCGAGCTGGTGCGCGAGAAGATCATGCGTCAGCTGGGTGCGGAGCTTCCGTACCAGATCACCGTGGAGATCGAAGAGTTCAAGCAGCAGGGCCATGTACTGCACATCCACGCTCTGATCCTGGTGGAGCGTGACGGGCAGAAGAAGATCATCATTGGCGACAAGGGCGAGCGCATCAAACGCATCGGTTCCGACGCGCGCAAGGACATGGAAACCCTGTTCGACGCCAAGGTCATGCTCAACCTCTGGGTCAAGGTCAAAGGCGGTTGGTCCGACGACGAGCGCGCCCTGCGTTCGCTGGGCTACGGCGACCTGTAACCCCCATCAGTGGCCCGGATTTATCCGGGCTTCTGCTTTCAGGCCAATCCCATGGAACAACCTGTCGGCCAGCCGGCCTACGTGCTGCACAGCCGTGCCTACAAGGAGACCAGCGCACTGGTGGACTTCTTCACGCCGCAGGGCCGCCTGCGCGCGGTGTTGCGCCGTGCACGGGGCAAGGGTGGCAGCCTGGTGCGGCCGTTCGTGCCGCTGGAAGTGGAACTGCGCGGGCGTGGCGAGCTGAAGAACGTCGGGCGCCTGGACAGCGTCGGTATTGCCGCCTGGTTGCATGGTGATGCGCTGTTCAGCGGGCTGTACCTGAACGAATTGTTGATGCGCCTGCTGCCTGCCGAAGCACCCCAACCCGAATTGTTCGAGCATTACGCCCTGACCCTGCAGGCGCTGGCGGCCGGGCGTGCGCTCGAACCGCTGTTGCGCTCTTTCGAATGGCGCCTGCTGGAAGATCTGGGCTACGCCTTCGCCCTGGACCATGACGTCAATGACGCGCCCATAGAAGCCGAAGGCCTGTACCGCCTGCGGGTCGATGCCGGCCTGGAACGCGTGTACTTGCTACAGCCGGGCCTGTTCAACGGCGTCGAGCTGTTGGCCCTGGCCCAGGCCGACTGGGAGGCCCCCGGCGCCTTGCTCGCGGCCAAGCGCCTGATGCGCCAGGCACTGGCCGTGCACCTGGGGCCAAAACCACTGGTCAGCCGGGAACTGTTTCGCAAGCGCTGAGCACATCGTATGCTGTGGGGCTAAATCTTCAGGAGAGCTTTCGTGACTCACAGCAACCGCATGCTTCTCGGCGTCAACATCGACCACGTGGCAACTTTGCGCCAGGCCCGCGGCACACGTTACCCGGACCCGGTCAAAGCGGCGCTGGACGCCGAGGAAGCGGGTGCCGACGGCATTACCGTGCACCTGCGCGAAGACCGTCGGCATATCCAGGAGCGCGACGTGCTGGTGCTCAAGGACGTGCTGCAAACGCGCATGAACTTCGAGATGGGCGTCACTGAAGAGATGATGCTGTTCGCCGAAAAGATCCGCCCGGCGCATATCTGCCTGGTACCCGAAACCCGTCAGGAGCTGACCACCGAAGGTGGCCTGGACGTGGCGGGTCAGGAGGCACGGATCAAGGCTGCGGTGGAGCGCCTGGCGCGCACCGGCGCTGAAGTGTCGCTGTTCATCGATGCGGACGAGCGGCAGATCGAAGCCTCGCGCCGCGTGGGTGCACCTGCCATCGAGCTGCACACCGGCCGTTATGCCGACGCTGAAACCCCCACCGATGTGGCTGAAGAGCTCAAGCGTATTGCCGATGGCGTCGCCTTTGGCGTTGGTCAGGGGCTGATCGTCAATGCCGGCCATGGCCTGCACTACCACAACGTGGAGGCAGTGGCGGCGATCAAGGGCATCAATGAACTGAACATCGGCCATGCGCTGGTGGCCCATGCGCTGTTCGTCGGCTTCAAGGCGGCGGTGGCGGAGATGAAGGCACTGATAGTGGCAGCTTCGCGCTGAATTCATGTTGTCAGTACCGGCCCCCACACCTTGAGCGCGGCGCGTTACCTGTGGGAGCCGGCTTGCCGGCGATGAGGCCTGAACTGACAACAACCTATTCGGTTCGAAACACCAGCGAAAACCGGGTAGGTCCTGTGGGACTGCTGATCACCTCAACGCGCCCCCCATGCAGCTGCATGATCGACTTCACGATCGCCAGCCCCAGCCCTGTCCCGCCCTCCAGCCGTGAACGCCCTGACCCCGCGCGGTAGAACCGCTCGAACAGCCGCGGTTGATGTTCATCGGCAATCCCCAGCCCCTGGTTGGCCACCCATAGCCAGACCTCTTCGCCATGGCGTTCGATGCCCAGGTTCACTTCGTGGTCTTCAGGGCTGTGCCGAATCGCATTGCTCAACAGGTTTGACAGCGCTCGCTGGAACATCAACCTGTCCGCCAGCGCGGTGCCCCAACCCTGCAGCCGCAGCGTCAGCCGTTTGTGTTCGGCGCTGAAGGCAAACAGCTCCATCACCTGTTCAGCCTCGTCCGCCAACGCCAGCGGCTTGAGCGCTACTCGCGCCTGCGGCTGGCTGACCTGGGCAAGGAACAACATATCGTTGATGATGCGGTTGAGCCGGGTCAGTTCCTCGACGCTGTCTTCCAGCACTTCGCGGTAGTTTTCGCTGTCCCGCTCGCGGGCCAGGGTTACCTGGGCCTTGCCCATCAAATTGCTCAACGGCGTACGCAGTTCATGGGCGAGGTCATCGGAGAACTGCGACAGCTGGCTTACACCTTGGTCCAGGCGGTCGAGCATCACGTTGATGCCGTGGGCCAGCTCGGCGAGCTCCAATGGCAACCCTTTGTCGGGCAGGCGGTGCTGCAGGTCGTGCGCGGACACCTGCCCGGCAATTCGCCGGAACTGGCGCAGCGGCTTGAGGCCACGCTGCATCAGCCACCACGCGCCAGCGCCAATCAGCACCAGCAGCAGCGGCAGGGCGAGCAGGGTAGAGCGCAGGTAGGCCTGCAGCAGGTCGCTGTCGTCGGCACGGTCGAGTGTCATCATCACCCGCACCGGCGTGTCGTCGCGCAGGCGCATCAGGCGGGTCGCGGTCAGCAGCTGCTTGCCGGTGCTGTCGCGCCATTCGTGGTAGCTCAAGCGCGCCTCGGCGCGCAGCTCGCCCACCCGTGCTTCCAGCGCCGGGCCCAGGCTGAGCAGGTGCGGGTGGCGGCCATCGAGTGCCCGCACGGTGAGGCTGAGGTTGTCGTGGCCCATCACCAGGTCGAGCAGCGGGTGAGCGCGAGTGCCGAGGTCTTCGCTGCGCAGGTCGACCCGCAGGTTGTGCTCCACCTGCAGCATCTTGCGGGCCAGGTCCTTGCGCGCGCGGCTGTCCAGTTCATGGTCGAGGGCAAAGACCGCCAGGCACGCCAGCAGCAGAACGAGCGCAGCGCCCATCAGGGTCACGCTCAGGCCAAGGCGCAGGGACAGGCTGGCCTGCTTCACGCGCGCGCTTCCAGCACGTAGCCAACGCCGCGCAGGGTGTGGATCAGCTTGTCTTCGAACGGGTCGTCGATCTTCGCCCGCAGGCGGCGGATCGACACCTCGACCACGTTGGTGTCGCAGTCGAAATTCATGTCCCACACCAGCGAAATGATCTGGGTACGCGACAGCACCTCACCGCTCTGGCGCATCAACAGGTGCAGCAGGGCGAACTCCTTGGCCGTCAGGTCGATGCGTTGCCCGGCGCGGTAGGCGCGGTGGCGGCCTGGGTCGAGTTCCAGGTCGGCAACGCGCAGGGTGCTGGGCTGCAGTTGCTGATCGTTACGGCGTAGCAGGCTGCGGATGCGCGCCAGCAGTTCGGGAAACTCGAACGGCTTGAGCAGGTAGTCGTCGGCACCCAGGTCCAGCCCTTTGACCCGATCGGCCAGGCGGCCGTGGGCGGTGAGCATCATGATGCGCGTGGCCGATTCGGCGCGCAGGCGCTGCAGCACGGTCCAGCCATCGAGTTCGGGCAGGTTGACGTCGAGAATGACCAGGTCGTAGGGCTGTTGACGTGCCAGGTGCAGGCCGTCGATGCCGGTGTGGGCGCAGTCAACCACATAGCCGTTTTCGCGCAGGCCTTGCTGCAGGTAGTCGGCGGTACGCAGTTCGTCCTCGATGATCAATAGGCGCATGGCGGGCTCAGGGTGGTGAAAGGAGAGCGATTCTTCACCCTGTAGCAGGATCAGGGTCAAGCGGCAGGATGTTACGGCATGAGAACGGCCGAGTGACGCAGATAACAGATTTGTAACCCGGGTGTTATCTGGCTGTTGCACATTGCAGGACTGTAATACCCGCCTCACCTTGCCGTTACCTAGGCCTCGCTAGCATTGCCCCATCTGATCGGTTATCACGAGGCAACCACGATGCACCTGAGCAAATACCTGCTGCTGGCAATCCTCGCCCTGGGCAGCGCCAGCGCCTACGCCGAAGGCGGCGCCGAACGCTCCCGCCAGTTCTGGCAAGCCTTCCGCGAAGATCAGCAACGCCTGCACGGCGACAAGCAGCAGGCAGTGGCCGAGCGCGAGCGCAAGGCGCAGGAAAAAGCCCGCGAGGTAGCGAAGGACTAGTACGGCACCACCTGTGCCGCGTCTGCTCCTCGGCACAGGTGTATTCAGGCGCCCGGATGGGCGCCTTTTTTATTTGCGCGCCACCAGTGTGGCGCGGCGCGGGGCCGGGAGGCCTTCGATGGTTTTGCTGTGGTCGTTCGGGTCGAGGAAATCGCCCAGCGACTGGTAGCGCATCCATTCGGTGCTGCGCTGCTCCTCGACGCTGGTCACGCTGACATCCACGCAGCGCACATCGCTGAAGCCGGCGCGGCGCAACCAGCGCTCCAGCGCAGGCACCGAAGGCAGGAACCAGACGTTGCGCATCTGCGCATAACGGTCTTCGGGCACCAGTACCTGCTGCTCGTCACCTTCGATAACCAGGGTTTCCAGCACCAGTTCGCCGCCTTTGACCAGGCAGTCCTTCAGCGCCAGCAAGTGCTCGATGGGCGAGCGACGGTGGTAGAACACGCCCATGGAAAACACCGTGTCGAAGCCTTCGAGGTTGGCCGGCAACTCTTCCAGTGCAAACGGCAGGTGCCAGGCGGGCAGGTCGGGCAGGTATTGCTGCACGGCCTGGAACTGGCAGAAGAACAGCCAGTTGGGGTCGACGCCGATGACCATGTCGGCGCCGGCACCGAGCATGCGCCACTGGTAGTAGCCGTTGCCGCAGCCGACATCGAGCACGCGTTTGCCCCTGAGGTCCAGGTGCGGGCCGACACGCGACCACTTCCAGTCCGAGCGCCACTCGGTGTCCACATGCACGCCGAACAGGTCGAACGGCCCTTTGCGCCAGGGCGACAGGCCCATCAGGGCTTCACGCATCTGCATGCGCGTGGCGTCGTCACAGTCGCAGTCCAGGCGCAGGCCGTTGACCAGGTCGATTTCGCTTGGCTTTACGGCCGGCAGGGCATCCAGGGCACCGCGCCAGCGGTCGAGGTCGCCGTGGCCTTTTTCCAGTTTGGCTTGCAGTTGTGCTTGCAGGCCTTGCGACCAGCAAGCCAGTGGCGTGCCCGCCAGGCGGCGGACGAGGGGGGACAGATCGATCATGGCAGGGCTATCAGCGAGGCGAAGTTAAGGCATTGGAACCACGGCACCACCTTGCTGAAGCCCGCAGCGCGCAGGCGCTCGGTATGGGCTTGCAGGGTATCGGGCCTCATCACGTTCTCGATGGCGCTGCGCTTCTGGGCAATTTCCAGTTCGCTGTAGCCATTGGCCCGCTTGAAGTCCAGGTGCAGGTCGTTGAGCAGCGTCTGCTCCTCGTCATCGGCGAAACGCAGTTTCTCCGAGAGGATCAGCGCACCGCCGGGCAGCAGGGCCTGGCGGATACCGGCGAGCAGCGCCAGGCGTTGCTCGGGGGCGATGAACTGCAGGGTGAAGTTCATCGCCACCACCGAGGCGGGCTCGAAGGGCAGGGCGAGGATGTCCGCTTCCAGCACCTGCACCGGCAGCAGCTCCTGGAACATCGAGTCCTGGGCGGTGAGGTATTGGCGGCAGCGTTCGACCATGGCCGCCGAGTTGTCCACGGCAATCACTCGGCAGCCTTCGCTGCGCACATGGCGGCGCAACGATTGGGTGACGGCGCCCAGCGACGCGCCGAGGTCATACAAGGCGGTGTTCGGCTGGGCGAAGCGCGCCGCGAGCACGCCGAGGTTCTCGACGATGGTCGGGTAACCGGGCACCGAGCGCTTGATCATGTCCGGGAACACGCGCACCACGTCTTCGTTGAACACGAAGTCGGGGACTTGCTCCAAAGGCTGGGCGAAAAGGCGGTCGGGCTGTTTGCTCACGGTGAATCCAGGCGGCTGACAAGAGGCAGGGCCGGCATTCTAGCCAAACCGCGACAAGGATGCATGGTTGGCTGACCAGCGCTGTGCGATCAGTAGACCTGCACGGCGCAATCGAAGGTCTGCACCGGGCGAACTTCCGGGGCCCAGGGCTGCTGGTAGACCAGCACCAGGTGACCCTCACCGGCGGCACGGGCTTCGAAGCGCCAGGTGGAGATACCCGCGCTGCCGACGATCCCTGCGTCCTCAGGGGCGCTGTACACCTCGGGGCCAAGGCTGCGCAAAACGTTCGAGGCCGGGTTCTGCACCAGCCAGCGGTAGCCGGTTGTGGGGTTGCTGGGCAGGGTCAGCGTCAGGCTCTGGCCTACCTGCAGGCGCTGTGGGCATTCGCTTTCGGCATCGAGTTCTACCGGCTGCCTGGTTGGATGGGCGCAGGCGGTCAGCAGGGCAAGGCTCAGGGGAACGAGCAGACGAGCAGTAGTCATGGTGGCTCCGAAGGCTGTCGATGGCCTGAGGATAACCGAAGCAGGTGCGGTTTTGTGCTGGCACTTCTGGCCTCATCGCCGGCAAGCCGGCTCCCACAGGTACCGCGCCACGCTCAAGGGCAGCGCTGTACCTGAGGGTGCCGGCTTGCCGGCGATGAGGCCAGTGCAGGTTAGAACAATATTTTCGCCACGTCGGCAAAGCGCTTGGCGAAGTGGACGGTCAGGCCTTCACGCAGGTACTCCGGCAATTCTTCGAAGTCACCACGGTTTGGCTCCGGCAGGATCAGCTCGAAGATTTTCTGACGCCGCGCCGCGATCACCTTCTCGCGCACGCCGCCAATCGGCAGCACCTGGCCGGTGAGGGTCAACTCGCCGGTCATCGCTACGCCTTTTTTCGGCGCCTGGTCGCGGGCCAGCGACAGCAGTGCGCTGGCCATGGTGATACCCGCACTCGGGCCATCCTTGGGGGTAGCGCCTTCAGGTACATGCAGGTGAATGAACGCCTCGTTGAAGAAGCTCGGGTCACCGCCAAACTGCTTGAGGTTGGAGCTGACATAGCTGTAGGCGATTTCGGCAGATTCCTTCATCACGTCACCCAGCTTGCCGGTGAGCTTGAAGCCGCGGTTCAGCGTATGGATGCGGGTTGCCTCGATCGGCAGGGTCGCGCCACCCATGCTGGTCCAGGCAAGGCCGGTAATCACGCCTTTGCCAGCCAGCACCTGCTCACTGCGGAACACTGGCATGCCGAGCGCGGCCTCCAGGTCCTTGGTGCCGATCTTGAGCTTGGCATCCGGGTCTTCCAGCAGCCTGACCACAGCCTTGCGCACGAGCTTGCCCAGCTGTTTTTCCAGCTGGCGCACGCCGGCTTCGCGGGCGTAACCCTCGATCACCAGGCGCAGGGCACTGTCGCTGATGCTCAGGCTGTTTTTCGACACGCCGGCCTTTGCCAGCTGCTTGGGCCATAGGTGGCGCTTGGCGATGGCCAGCTTTTCTTCAGTGATGTAGCCAGACAGGCGGATCACTTCCATGCGGTCGAGCAACGGGCCGGGGATCGAGTCCAGGGTGTTGGCGGTGCACACGAACAGCACCTTGGACAGGTCCAGGCGCAGGTCCAGGTAGTGGTCGAGGAAATCGACGTTCTGCTCGGGGTCGAGGGTTTCCAGCAGGGCCGAGGCAGGGTCGCCCTGGTAGCTCTGGCCCATCTTGTCGATCTCGTCGAGCATGATCACCGGGTTCATCACCTCGACGTCCTTCAGCGCCTGCACCAGCTTGCCCGGCTGGGCGCCGATGTAGGTGCGGCGGTGGCCCTTGATCTCGGCTTCATCGCGCATGCCACCGACGCTGAAGCGATAGAACGGGCGGCCGAGCGATTCGGCGATAGACTTGCCGATGCTGGTCTTGCCCACGCCGGGCGGGCCCACCAGCAGCACGATCGAGCCGCTGATCTCGCCCTTCCAGGCGCCAACGGCAAGAAACTCGAGAATACGTTCCTTGATGTCATCCAGGCCGGCGTGGTGCTGGTCGAGCACCTTGCGCGCATGCTTGAGGTCAAGTTTGTCCTTGCCATACACGCCCCAGGGCAGGGCGCTGGCCCACTCCAGGTAGTTGCGGGTGACGGCGTATTCGGGGGAGCCGGTTTCCAGGATGGCCAGCTTGGCCATTTCTTCGTCGATACGCTTCCTGGCCTGCTCCGGCAGCGTCTTGCCTTGCAGGCGCTGCTCGAACTGCTCCAGGTCGGCGCTGCGGTCGTCCTTGGTCAGGCCCAGCTCCTGCTGGATGACCTTGAGCTGTTCCTTGAGGAAGAACTCACGCTGGTGCTCGCCGATCTGCCGGTTGACCTCTGCGGAGATCTCGTTCTGCAGGCGTGCGACCTCGACTTCCTTGCGCAGCATCGGCAAGACCTTCTCCATGCGCTTGAGCATGGGCACGCAGTCGAGCACTTCCTGCAGCTGGTTGCCGGTGGCCGAGGTGAGCGCTGCGGCAAAGTCGGTGAGCGGCGACGGGTCATTGGGGCTGAAGCGGTTGAGGTAGTTCTTCAACTCTTCGCTGTACAGCGGGTTGAGCGGCAGCAGTTCCTTGATCGCGTTGATCAGGGCCATGCCGTAGGCCTTGACCTCGTCGGTCGGCTCGCTTGGCTGGCGCGGGTATTCGACCTCGACCAGGTAGGGCGGGCGATGGTGCTTGAGCCAGGTGCGGATGCGCACCCGGGTGAGGCCCTGGGCGACGAACTGCAGTTTGCCGTTTTCACGGCTGGCGTGGTGCACTTTGACCAGGGTGCCGTACTCCGGCAAAGCCGAAGTGTCGAAATGGCGGTGGTCTTCTGGCGGGGTGTCCATGAAGAACAGGGCCAGGCAGTGGTCCTGTGACTTGGCAACCAGGTCGAGGGTTTCGGCCCAGGGTTCTTCGTTGACGATAACCGGCAGCACTTGGGCCGGGAAGAACGGGCGGTTGTGGATCGGGATCACATGCACCTTGTCCGGCAAACGTTGGCCGGGCAGGGCGAGGGCGTGGCCATGGCCGGTTTCGGCCTGGGCATCGAGGTGTTCGATTTCGCTGTGTTCGTCAGGTTGTTCCGGGAAATCCTGCTGGTCGCTCATGGTGCACCTGCGTGAATGACTATGGTGCTTAGATGGGGCGCGGGGGGATGGGTTTCAATGGTAGACGAAGGGAGGAGGGGAGGGGTTTCATCTTCGCGGGCCTGCGCCGGCCTCATCGCCGGCAAGCCGGCTCCCACAAGTACGGCGCAGCGCTTGAATACAGCGCCGTACCTGTGGGAGCCGGCTTGCCGGCGAATGCGGCGGTAAGGTCACCGCCGCAGTTGAGGGTTACTCAGCGAGTTTGTAAGCGATGATGTAATCGCCCATCTTGGTGCCCAGCGAGCCGTGGCCGCCGGCGACGATCAGCACATACTGCTTGCCGTCCTTGCCGGTGTAGGTCATCGGCGTGGCCTGGCCACCCGCTGGCAGGCGGGCTTTCCACAGCTCCTTGCCGTTGTTCACGTCATAGGCGCGCAGGTACTGGTCGAGGGTGCCGCTGAGGAAGCCAACGCCACCGGCGGTGACGATCGAGCCGCCCATGCTCGGCACACCCACCGGCATGCCGATCGGTACCGGGGTGCTGTCGCGGGTAGTGCCGTTCTTGCGCTTCCACACCACCTTGTTGGTGAACAGGTCGATGGCCGCCACATAGCCCCAGGCCGGCGCCTGGCACGGTACGCCCAGCGGCGACATGAACGGGTGCATGATCACCGCGTAAGGTGCGCCGGTGTTCGGCTGCACGCCGCTGGTCTCGCTTTCGCGCTTGCTGCCGGCGGCAACCTGCTCACGCGGGACCATTTTCGACACGAAGGCCATGTAGTTGGGCGAGGTGAACAACAGTTGGCGCACCGGGTCGACCGAGACGCCGCCCCAGTTGAACACGCCAACGTTGCCCGGGTAGATCAGCGAGCCCTGCTCGGACGGCGGGGTGTACTGGCCTTCGTAGCGCAGTTCGCGGAACTGGATACGGCACAGCATCTGGTCGAACGGCGTGGCGCCCCACATGGCCTGTTCGGTCAGGTCCGGGCCGAGCAGGTTGAGGTCGGAGCGGGCCTGGGTGGGCGCGGTGTGGTCGCCTTTGACAGCGCCCTGCGGTACCGGGATCTCGCGAACCGGCACGATCGGCGTACCGTCGCGGCGGTCGAGCACGTACAGGCTGCCCTGCTTGGTCGGCACGATGATCGCGGGTTTCACGTCGTCCTTGGTCTTCAGGTGCACCAGGGTCGGCTGGCTGCCAACGTCCATGTCCCACAGGTCGTGGTGAGTGAACTGGTAGTTCCAGCGCGCCTTGCCGGTGGCCAGGTCCAGGGCGACCACGCCGGCGCTGTATTTCTCGGCGCCTGGGGTGCGGTTGGCGCCGTACTGGTCGGGGGTCTGGTTGCCCAGCGGCAGGTAGACCATGCCCAGGTCTTCATCGACGCTGGCCAGCGACCACATGTTGGCCGAGTTGCGGCTGTAGGTCTTGCCCGGGGCCAGTGGCTTGGTGTCGTCCGGGTTGTTGCTGTCCCAGTTCCAGACCAGGCGGCCATCGTGCACGTCATAGGCACGGATCACACCGGACGGCTCGTTGGTCGACTCGTTGTCGGTGACGTGGCCACCGATGATCACCAGGCTGCGGGTGACTGCCACCGGCGAGGTGGAGTAGTAGCCGCCGGCGGTGAACGGGCCGATACCGGTGGTCAGGTCGATCGCGCCCTGGTTGGCGAAGCCTTCGCAGACCTTGCCGTTGTCGGCGTTGATGGCGATCAGGCGGGCATCGGCGGTGGGCAGGTAGAGGCGGCGTGGGCAGGCCTGGGCGACGGCCTGGCCAGCGTCCGAGACTTTCGGCGCGGGGCTGCCATCGCGGCTGACGTAGCTGTTCTCGTCATAGTACGAGACGCCACGGCAGGTCATGTGGGCGAAGCCCTTGAAGGTGCCGACCGGGGTCTTGATCTGCGGGTCGTAGCGCCAGATCTCGGCACCGGTGTCCGGGTCCAGGGCCAGCACCTTGCTGTGGGCGGTGCAGGCGTAGAGCATGCCGTTGGCTTTGAGCGGCGTGTTCTCGTTGGTCAGCTCGACCGGGTCGTTGTCGGTAGGCAGGTCACCGGTGCGGATGCGCCAGGCTTCTTCCAGGCGGTAGGCATTCTGTGCGGTGATCTGGCGCAGCGGCGAATAGCGGTCGCCATGCTCGGTGCGGCCATAGGCCTGCCAGTCGCCGTCAGGCATGGCCGGCGCGGCGCTGCCCATTTCGCTGTTGTCGCGGCCCAGCTCGCCGAACACTTCGCCCGGGTGGGTGAACTGGCTGCCCAGCGCGCAGGCGCCGGAGGCCAGCACCGCGACGCTGAGCACGGCGACGTTGGCCTTGTTGGCCGGGCCAATCAGCGGGCGGCGTGCCCATGGCAGCAGCAGCACCACGCCGATGGCGAACCAGATGGCCAGGCGCGGCACCAGCTGCCACCAGTCCAGGCCGACCTCCAGCAATGCCCATACCGTGCTGCCCAGCAGCACCAGGCCGTACAGGCCCAGGCCCAGGCGGCGCTGGGCCAGCAGCAGGACGCCCGAGAGGGCAAAGCCGATACCGGCGACCAGGTAATACAGCGACCCGCCCAGCTGGCTCAGCTTGATGCCGCCCGCCAGCAGGGCCAGGCCCATCAGCAACAGCAGCACGCCCATCAGGCGCGGTAGCCAGCGGCTTCCATTCTTGGCACCGTCAGTGCTCATCGTATGTTCTCCGTTAGGTGAAAGGTTGTCAGAAAGTGCTTTGGATCTTCAGGCCGCCGATCAGGGCGTCGTCAACCTGCGACACCCCGCCCGGGTGGCGGATGTATTGCAGGTTCGGACGCACCGTGAGCCAGTCGGCCAGGTGAATGCCGTAATAGAGTTCAGCGCTGTATTCGGTGTCCTGCACAGGCAGGAAACCTGGGTTGTCATAGTCGTAGACGCCGGCAGCCTGGTTGGCCAGGCGGGCGTTCTTGCGGTAGGCAGGGTTGACGTGCACGCGGGCGAGGGCGAAACCGATGTCG
Organism: Pseudomonas sp. P39-UII1; assembly: GCF_039672635.1. Taxonomy (NCBI): domain Bacteria; kingdom Pseudomonadati; phylum Pseudomonadota; class Gammaproteobacteria; order Pseudomonadales; family Pseudomonadaceae; genus Pseudomonas; species Pseudomonas sp. P39-UII1. The sequence continues at coordinate 65,657 of NZ_JBDFPP010000011.1, read as the reverse complement.
TCCTTGGCGCGGGCGTCGAAGGGGCCCTTGTATACCAGTCCTGCCTGCACATAGTTGTCGATGGCATTGGTCTTCTTGTCGTGCACCGTGGCGTTGGCGAACAGGCTCAGGCCGCGCGACTGGTCGGAGGCCAGCGAAGTGACTTGCTGCTGGGCACCGATCCACAGGCCGTGCTTGCTCGAACTGCTGCGGTAGGCGGCGCCACTGATGGCGGCCGGCTGGCCGTTGCTGTCCTTTAGAACATCCTGTGCCTTGGCATTACTGTAGTAGTACCCGGCGCGATATTCCCCTTTCAGGCCATTCAGCCGTGGGCTCCAGACCAGTTCGACCGGCATCACGGCGCCTTGGGTGCCGCTGCCGCTGAGCTTGAAGCCGTTGCCGGATTCGAGGTTGGAAGGGTTCTGCTCGAACACTCCGACCTGGGCGTAGAGCGCTTCGTTCAGGTTGTAGCGCACGCGCAGGGCCCACTGGCTGACCGGCCAGTTGTACCAGATGCCACCCACCCAGTTGCCCACCTGCGAGCCGCAGAAGGCCAGGTTCTGGAAGTCGCAGGGGAAGCTGTTGAAGTCTTCGCCTTCGCCGAAGCGGCCGAATTTGACGTCCAGTGCGCCATCGAAGTACTTCTGCTTGATCCACATCTGCGTCAGCCGCCAGGTTTCGCCACGGCCCCAGACTTCCTGGGCCGAGGTGAAGCCGCCGACCCGCGGGTCGTTGATGCGGTCGTTGCTGATGTTGTCGCCGTGGCGTTCGGTGATGGTCAGCTGCAGTTCAGTGTCTTGCCAGCCGAGGATCTTCTCCAGGTCCAGGTGGCTACCGAACGTGAACTGGTCGCTGTAGCGCGCGGTGCGGTCGTGGTCGTAGCCGCCGTGCAGGTTGCTGCCCATCTCGCCGGTGTAGCCAAGGGTGAAGTCGTAGCCTTGTTCGAGCAGCTCGCTGCGCGTGCCGCCCCAGTCCCCAAGCATCCACGGGGAGTCGCTGGCGAACATTTCGCTGGCGCTGACGCTGGGCGACAGGCTGGCGGCGAGGGCGAGAAAAACTGGGCCGATGTAGCGGTTGTCAGGCATGAGATAGCGCTATCTTTTGATTATTTAAAAAATGGCAAGCGCACCGATGAGCGGGCTCTTCGATGGATATGGCGACAGATCAGGAAGTGAAGCGATTCAGCTTGCGGCGGGGAGGATATAGGGGAAGTTGTAAGAAAAAAAGACAAATTGTCGCAGTTGATTGTTGCTGGTTTGGTAACAGTAACGATTTGGGGGCTGCTTTGCAGCCCATCGCCGGCAAGCCGGGCTCCCACAGGTAAAGTGCGGCGGAGATCCTGTGGGAGCGGGCTTGCCCCGCGAAGGCCTCCATGCAATCAGAAGGTTGTACGCAAACCCACCTCCACACTGCGCCCCGGCGCCGGCGCGATATCCCGCAGAATCGAACTGGCGTAACGCACCGTCTGATCTGTCAGGTTCTCACCGCGCACGAACGCCAGCCACTGGCTCTGCCCGATATCGAAGCGATAACCGACGCTGGCCCCCAGTGTGGTGTAGCCATCGGTGCTGGTTTCATTGGCCGGTTTGCGGTGCTGCGCCGTTGCATGCTGCACATCCACCCGTGCCTGCCACCGGTCCAGTTCCCAGACCAGGCCGCTGTTCAGGCGCAGCGGTGCAATGCGTGGCAACGGCTCGCCGCTGTCGAGGTTCTTGGCCCGGGTGTAATCGCCTGACAGCTCCAGCGCAAAGCTGCCGTAGCGGTTCTCGAGCAACTGCCAGCGGTCCTGGGCCTCGATACCATAGAAGCGCGCCCGCACGCCCTGATACCGATACTCCGGGAACCCACCGTCGTCGTGATCGTGGTCATGATCGTCCTCGCCGTGATCGTGATCATGCCCTTCACGCACATTGCCCGTGCCGATCAAGCCGATGTAGTTGCGAAAATGGCTGTAGAACACCCCGACACTGCCCTTGTGGGTGCCGTTGTCGAAGCGCAGGGCAAGGTCGGCGGAGATCGCCTTCTCCTTGTTCAGGCTGGCATCACCGACCTCATAGGCGCCGGTGGCGACGTGGGCGCCATTGGCATACAGCTCGTAGAACGTCGGGGCGCGTTCGGTGTAGCCAAGGTTGGCGGCCAGTGCCCAGACCGGGTCGAGCTGGTAAACCGCGCCTGACGACAGGCTGAAGGCGTTGAAACTGCTGGCGCTGTCCGCGTCGACGAAGTTCTCGTTGCCCTTGGCGTCCGGGTCGACGCGAGTATGTTCAAGGCGCGCGCCGAGGCTGAGGTTGAGGCGCTCGGTGGCCTGCCACTGCTCGAGCATGAACAACGCCAGGCTGTCGGTATCGGTGTGCGGCACGAAGGCTTCTTCACCCAGCGCCGAGAACTCGTTGCGGCTGACCTGCGCACCAATCACCCCTTCAAGCGGGCCGAGCGGTTGGTGACGGGCCTCGATACGTGCCTCGTAGCCCTTGTTCTTGAAGGTGGTGTGCACCTCGCCTTGTTCGATTTCGCTGTGTTCGTAGTCGGTGTAGCCGGCATCGACCTTCACCGAACTGAACGGGCCCTCCAGGTCCCGCAGTTCGGAGGCGAACGCGTAGTGGTCCTGCTTCATGTCCAGGCGCACGCCGGGTTCTGCGACCGAGCCGTAGTTACTGTCGTAACGGCTGTAAGACAAGCCCGCATAGCCGTGATCCCAGTGATAGGAACCACCCATCGCGCCGCCATCCTGGCGCCCGTCGCTGTTCTCCAGGCGGTGCTTGCTACCGGGTTCGTCAGCGTCGCGCACCTTTGAGCTGCGGGCGTAGCCGGGGATGCGCAGGTCGTTGAACTGGCGGCTATTGGCATCCAGGTGCAGGGCGAAGGTGCCGTCGCCCGCTTCCAGCTTGCCGGCGCTGCTGCGGGTGGTGTCGGCGCCGCCGTAACGCAGCTCGCCGGCGCCATGGATGCCGTCGATGGGCGAGTCGGGGATGCGATTGTCGAAGGTGTTGACCACGCCACCGATGGCGTTGCCGCCATACAGCAGGGCGGCCGGGCCCCGGACGATTTCGACGCGCTCGACGGTGACCGGGTCCAGCGGCACCGCGTGGTCGTAGGACAGCGCCGAGGCATCGAGAGCGCCGACACCGTTACGCAGGATGCGGATGCGGTCGCCGTCAAGGCCACGGATCACCGGGCGGCTGGCGCCAGGGCCAAACCAGGTAGAGGCGACACCCGGCTGTTTGTTGAGGGTTTCGCCGAGGCTGCCGTGCTGTTGCTGCAGCAGGTCGTCACCGTCGAGCACCGTGCTCGGGGCGGCTAGCTGGCGGTTGCCCAGCGGATTGGCGGTGATCACCTGGGGTTCGAGTTCCACGGCCTGGCTGGGTGATGAAGCGAGCCAGAGGGCGACGGCGAGGGGTGAGAGGCGTAGGGGAGAGCACAACATGGAAAGTGACGGTCCTTGGCAGATGCTTATGTGTTGTTACAATATAACATCACTATTTCAGCACAGAGGTTTCGCCGTTTGCCAGCTGTTTTTGCATTGGCATCTGCTGCATCCCCTTCGCCACTACACTCGTGTAAGGTGCGCATCTTTCCAACGCTGGAGCACTGGCATGAGCACGGCCCAACACAACGCGCTGCACGGCAAGACCCTCGAACAGATCCTCAACGAGCTGGTGGCGCACTACCAATGGCAGGGCTTGGCCGAGCGCGTGGATGTGCGTTGCTTCAAGAGCAACCCGAGCATCAAGTCGAGCCTGGCCTTCCTGCGCAAGACGCCCTGGGCGCGTGAGAAAGTCGAGCAGTTGTACGTGAAGCTGCAGCGCAACGCCTGAGATGCCGCGTCGTCCGTGGCTGACCCTGGCCGCCATGCTCGGCTGGCTGGGCCTGACCGTGCAGGTTTACCTGGTGCTGCTGGCGCGCTGGCAGGAGCAGGCCAGCCTGATTGGCGGGCTGATCAATGTGTTCGGCTATTTCACGGTGCTGACCAATACCTTGGTGGCTACGGTGCTCAGCTATGCGGCCTTCGGGCGCGAGTGTGGCGCGAAGCGTTTCTTCCTTTCGCCCTCGGTGAGCTCTGCGGTGGCTGCCAGCATCGTGCTGGTGGCGCTGGCCTACAGCGTGCTGCTGAGGCACCTGTGGCAACCGCAAGGTTGGCAGTGGCTGGCGGATGAGCTGCTGCACGATGTGATGCCTGCGCTGTACGTCCTGTACTGGTGGTTCGAGGTGCCCAAAGGGCATCTGCGCCTTTGGCACCTGGCGCTGTGGGCGCTGTATCCGGCTGTGTATTTTGCTTATGCGCTATGGCGTGGCAGCGAGATCGGGGTTTACCCGTACCCGTTCATCGATGTGGCGACCCTGGGGTATGGGCAGGTGATGCTCAATGCGTTTGGCGTGCTGGCGGGGTTCTGGGTGATTTCGCTGGTGTTGCTGGGGCTGGATCGGTGGCGTGGGTGGCGGTTGCGGGATATTGCTTAGCTTGTGCCGGCCTCATCGCGGGCAAGCCCGCTCCTACAGGTTCTGTGGAGATCCTGTAGGAGCGGGCTTGCCCGCGATGAGGCCAGTACCGGCGCGACAGACTATTCGTCGTCTGCAGCCCCATCAGCTCGCCAGTAGGCAGCTGCCTTGAGCGCATCTTCTGCAGCTCCCTTTTCCAGCAGCAGCGCCTTGACCTGCCGCGTCAGCGACTTCTCCAATGCCACCCAGCTGTAGAGTTTCCCTTCAGGCAAGCTCAGCCCCTGCAGCACCGCCAGCAAGTCTTCCCCGCGCTTGACCCAGATGATTTCCACCTCAGCCTTGCTCGGCAGCGGCTGGCGTTCCTGCTCATCCTCGATCTGCACCACCGCCAGCACACGTCGCCCGGCTGGCAGTTCCTCGAGGCGCCGCCCGATCGCCGGAATGGCCGTTTCATCGCCAATCAGCAGGTAGCTGTCGAAGATATCCGGCACCACCATCGAAGCACGGGGGCCGGCGATGTTCAGCGTCTGCCCCGGTGCCGCCTGTGCGGCCCAGGTTGAAGCGGGGCCATCGCCGTGCATTACGAAGTCGATGTCCAGTTCATGGGTGACGAGGTCGATACGCCGTGGGGTGTACTCGCGCATGGTCGGCCGGGCACCGCCGTCGCGGCCCAGGTTGCGGGCGTCGATGGCCTGCTGTTGCTCGGCGGTTTCGGCGAACAGCAACTTGATGTGGTCGTCGCTACCCAGGCTGGTGAAGCCCTGCAGTTCGGGGCCGCCGAGGGTGATGCGGCGCATGCGCGGGGTCAGGTCGGTAACCCGCAGCACCTGCAGGCGACGCTGGCGGATTTCGTGGTTGACGCGGTGAATGGTGTCACTCATGGGCGTTCTCCATGGCAGGTTCGGCCGGCCCGGAGGCGATGGCCTTGGCGGTATCGTTGAGCAGCGTGCGGACCCGTTCGATCTCGTCCGGGTTCCAGCGGCCGCTGTGCATGTGCAGGGCATGGCGCAGGTTGCCGACCGCTTCATGAATCTCGGGCGGGCGGTCATGGCCGCGCAGGGCGCGCTTGCTGACTTCGATGCGCATGCGCACCCCGTCGAGGGCCACGGCCTGGTCGGTGAGGGCCGTGCGGCCGGCTGCGGTGATGGCGTAAAGGCGTTTGCTGCCTTGCACCTGGCCACTGATCAGCTCGGCCTCTTCAAGAAAGTTGAGCGTGGGGTAGATGACCCCGGGGCTGGGCGTGTAGCTGCCGTCGAACAGGTTCTCGATCTGGCGGATCAGGTCATAGCCATGGCCAGGCTGCTCGGCCAGCAGCGACAGCATCAGTAGTTTCAGGTCGCCCGGGGCGAATACCCGCGGGCCGCGTTCACCGCGGCCGGGGCGACGCTCGAAGGGGTCGTGGCTGGAATGGTCGCGCATCGATGACGGGCTCCGTGTGTTTAGATATATCGCAAGATATTACTCAAGATATATCTAAACACAAGCCGTCAAATGCAGATGATTATCATCTAAATGTTCGATGGGTGGGTCGCATGCATCGCCACCTGCGGCGGTTTGCACTCGTTCGGGTTGCCTGGCTCCAGGTACGGCATGAGGATCGGTGCCATGCCCTTGAGCACCTGAACGGGCAGCGCCGAGGTGAACTTGAACGCTTCCGCCGAGCGCCCCGGGACGAAGGCCGTCAGCGTGCCGAAGTGGTTGTCGCCAAGGAAGAACACGAACGTGGCGGTCCGGTTCAGCGAGCGCGAGCCGATCAGCCGGCCGCCAGCACCGAAGCTTTCGATGCGGTTGTCGCCGGTGCCGGTCTTGCCGCCCATCACCAACGGGGTGCCGTCATGCAGCTTGAAGCTGCCGGAGATACGCCGCGCGGTGCCTGCGTCGACCACTTGCGACATTGCCCCCTTGAGCGCCCTGGCCACTTCCACCGGGAGAATCCGTTGGCCACGGTCGGGGTCGCTGTTCAGCTTGGTTTCGTAGGGGGTGTCGGCGGCGAAGTGCAGGGTGTCGATACGCAGGGTGGGCAGGCGCACGCCGTCGTTCTGGATGATGCCCACCAGCTCTGAAAGCGCTGCCGGGCGGTCGCCGGAGCTGCCAATGGCGGTAGCCAGCGACGGCACCAGGTGATCGAACGGGTAGCCCACGCGCTTCCAGCGCTGATGGATGTCGGTAAAGGCTTCGATTTCGACCATGGTGCGGATGCGGCTGTCGCGGGCGCCCTGGTAACGGCTCTTGAACAGCCAGCCATAGACTTCCTGGCGCTCGAAACGGCTGGCGTTGACCATTTCGGTCAGCGTGGAACTCGGGTTTTTCAGCAGATAACCAAGCAACCACAGGTCCAAAGGATGGACCTTGGCGATATAGCCCTGGTCGGGCAGGTCGTATTTGCCGGGGCCGTAGCCTTCGTACATCTCCGCCAGGCGGCCGTCGGTGAGCTTGCCCAGGGCGATCTTGTCACCCTTGCTGTGGGCGCGGACAAAGGCGTTGAAAGTTTCCTGGCCGGCTTCAGGGAACAGATAACGGTGTACCGCCGCCAGGCGTTGCGGGGTGACCCGCATGCTGTCGAGGAAGGTGTCCAGGCGTTGCTGCGACGTCTTGCGCTGGTACTTCCTCCAGAAGCGCATCAGGTAGTTGGTGCCCTCCTTGTCGGCAAAGCGTGCGAGGTATTCCTGGCGGCGCGGGTCGGAGTCGTCCTTGAGCAGCGGTACCCGGTTGTACGGCTGCTGGTAGGTGACGTAGCGCACCAGGTCGCGCATCAGGCGGATGAACGGCAGGTTGATCGACTCGCGCAGGGCATCCTTGAGGGTCGGGTTGCGGCTGTTGTCTTCCTTGCGGAAGTTGTTGAACACGTGCATGCCGCCGCCGGTGAAGAAGGCCTCGCCAGTGTTGGCCGAATACTTGCGCTCCAGGGCGGCGTCGAGCATGGCGTCCAGGCTCTGGTTCTTGCTGTTCTGCGCCAGCCATTCCAGCGACCACTGGGAGATGCGGTCCAGTTCTGCAACGTCGACTTTCTTCAATTCGGCAGCGGGTTTGCCGGCGTACTTGTCGTGCAGTTCGGCAATGATCTCCAGGTAGGTGGTGAGTACCCGCAGCTTGGCCGTCGAGCCCAGTTCCAGCTTGCTGCCCTCGTTGATGTCGAAAGGCTGGTCGGTGCTGTCGGTCTGCACCCGTACCCGCGAGCCATCAGCGGTGCGCTCGAACAGGGTGAAGCTGTAGCGCACCTGGTCGGTGGTCTTGGTGGTCAGCAGGCGCTCGCCGATCAGGCCCATCTGCGCGGCGAATACCGGGTCGGAAAGGTTCTTCAGGTACTGGCTGGCCTGCAACTGCAGGTCGGCCTGCAAGGTGCTGGTGGCCGAGACGTCGAGGCGGTCGAGGTCGTACAACGGGCGGTTGAGCATCGCCGCCAGCCGGTTGCGCGCCAGGCTGATGCCTTTGTTGGTGATGATTGGCACGATAGTCGGCTGTGCTACCCAGTCGCGATAGACCGCCTTGCTGGCCAGGGCCGCGTCGGCCAATGGGCGGTCGATGATGGCGTTGGCAGCGAGCACGCGGATGTGCGAGTCGGTGAGCTCGGCAAGCTCCACCCGCCCCTTGGACAGGTAATGCGAAGGGCGGCGCTGGGCGATCATCAGCGACAGCACCTGGCGCAGCGCCAGGCCGCGTGCGGCCATGCTGTCGGCGTCTGTCGCGGTCGAGGTGAGCGCCTGGTTGACCTGGTCGAAATCGGCGCCGTACCACACCCGCAGCCCCTCGGCCATGCCGTGCACCTCGCCGTGGCCCGGCACCGCCGACAGCGGCACGCTGTTGAGGTAGTCGCGCACGATGCGCTGGCGGGCCTCTGTGGTATCAGGGCCACCCTGGTAAGCGCGCACGCTGGCGGAAATCATCTGGCGGATCTTCTCGGCGCCGGAGACGGTCAGGCCATCCGGCGAATGGCGGTACTTTTCCAGCTGCGTGGCCAGGGTACTGCCGCCGGCGGACTGGCCGGGCAGGGCCAGGTACTTGGCGACCTGGCTGTAGGCGGCCTTGGCAAAGCGTGGCCAGTCGACCGCCGGGTTGTTCTTCGGGTCTTTCGGGTCGAGCAGGTCGCGGTTTTCGATGAACAGCAGGCTGTTGACCATTACCGGCGGGATGGCGGCGAAGTCCGGGTACAGGTGTTGCGGGTAGTTGTACTGATACAGCGTGTCGCCACGGCAATCGGTGATCGACAGGCCAGCCTGAATTTTCTCGATATAGGGTGCGAACAGGCCGTGATCGACGTAGTTCATCAACGCCGGCGAGAACTTTACCTGCTCGCTGATCAGGTAGTCGCGTTTGAGCAGGCGCGGCAAGAACTCGCCCAGCGCGCTGTAACCCAGGCGTTTGTCGAACGGCCCTTCACCCGGGTAGACGATGGCATCGCTGGGCCCGGGCTGCAGCGAATAGGTCAGGGTGGTGGCCAGCCTGCTGAATTCCCGCGATTGCAGGTCGGACGTGCGGAATTCGTCATAGGCGGCGAAGCCGATGGCAATGATGCCCACCACCAGGATCAGCAGTATCAGCCGCCACCACAGCCGGCGCTGACGGGGGGACTTCGGCTGTGGCGTCTGGTCCAGAGGAGGTTCGGCTGCTTCCGTTCTGGTTGGTTCCGATTGCCACAGTGCGCCCATAGTCTTCAATCCGGCCAGGTATTTTCGTCTTGCTTGTCTGAAGCTTAGACGTTGACGGCAGGAGGTGAAAATTTTGTAGGAACTGCAGAAATGCAATGTGGGATATGCGGCTTTGGTGTGGGTTTCTTCATACAGCGATATTGCTAGGGTGGCTGCTACAGGCGTGGGGCAGGCCAGCCGGCCCCGGTTTCTCGCCAAATTTCTACGAATTAACAGTGAAAAGCCCTACCGCGGGCTTCCTATACTGCTCGGCCCCTTCGCCTTGCCGGCCGCTCTATTCCGGCATACGGGCCGGCCCACAAGGCCAGCCTGGCAAGCCACCGCCACGCCTACCGGCATGGCGGCTGCTGCACGAAGGTCATATCCAATAACAAAATGAGGTTGTATTGCTATGCCAGTCGGCAACCACCCTGCCCATGGCGAGACCGCACAAGGCGGCCCGCTCAAGCGTGAACTGGGCGAACGTCACATTCGCTTGATGGCACTGGGCGCCTGTATCGGCGTCGGTCTTTTCCTTGGTTCGGCCAAAGCAATTGAAATGGCCGGCCCGGCGATCATGCTTTCCTACATTATTGGCGGCCTGGCGATCCTGGTGATCATGCGCGCCCTTGGCGAGATGGCCGTGCACAACCCGGTCGCCGGGTCGTTCAGCCGCTATGCCCAGGACTACCTTGGCCCGTTGGCGGGCTTTCTGACCGGTTGGAACTACTGGTTCCTGTGGCTGGTGACCTGTGTCGCCGAAATCACCGCCGTGGCCATCTACATGGGCATCTGGTTCCCCGACGTGCCACGCTGGATCTGGGCGCTGGCGGCGCTGGGCAGCATGGGTGCGGTAAACCTGATCGCGGTCAAGGCGTTTGGCGAGTTCGAATTCTGGTTCGCCCTGATCAAGATCGTCACCATCATCGCCATGGTCCTGGGGGGCATCGGCATCATCGCCTTCGGCTTCGGTAACGACGGTGTTGCGGTCGGTATCTCCAACCTGTGGGGCAATGGCGGCTTCATGCCTAATGGCGTGACCGGCGTGCTGATGTCGCTGCAGATGGTGATGTTCGCCTACCTGGGCGTTGAAATGATCGGCCTCACCGCCGGCGAAGCGCGCAACCCGCAGAAAACCATCCCCCAGGCCATCGGCTCGGTGTTCTGGCGCATCCTGCTGTTCTACGTCGGTGCGCTGTTCGTGATCCTGTCGATCTACCCGTGGAACGAGATCGGCAGCCAGGGCAGCCCGTTCGTCATGACTTTCGAGCGCCTGGGGATCAAGACTGCCGCCGGCATCATCAACTTCGTCGTCATCACCGCCGCACTGTCGTCCTGCAACGGCGGCATCTTCAGCACCGGCCGCATGCTCTACAGCCTGGCGCAGAACGGCCAGGCCCCGGCCACCTTCGCCCGCACCTCGAAAAGCGGGGTACCGCGCAATGCGCTGCTGCTGTCGATCGGCGCCTTGCTGCTGGGCGTGCTGGCCAACTACCTGGTGCCGGAGAAGGTGTTCGTCTGGGTGACCTCGATCGCCACCTTCGGGGCGATCTGGACCTGGGTGATGATCCTGCTGGCGCAGATCAAGTTCCGCGCCGGGCTCTCTACCGCCGAGAGCAAGGCCTTGAAATACCGCATGTGGCTGTGGCCGCTGAGCTCCTACCTGGCCCTGGCCTTCCTGGTGCTGGTGGTGGGGCTGATGGCGTACTTCGAGGATACCCGCGTGGCGCTGTATATCGGCCCGGCGTTCCTGGTGTTGCTGACGGCCTTGTACTACACCTTCCGCCTGGCGCCGAAGGATCACCACGCGGTAGCCCGCACCGCCTCCTGATCTGAAGCCATGGGGGCCGCACACAGCGGCCCCCATGGTTGTCAGGCTGCCACTTCGCTGTTGGGCTCGAAGCTGTCCGCCCGGGCCAGTTGCCACATCCGCGAATAGAACTGCCCGTCCACCTCGCCCGTCAGCAACTCACCCGGCTTGAGGAACACGTGCATCTGCGAGAACAGCTTGATCTCGGTGGCCGAAACACGCCGCACCAGGTGCTTGGCTTCCAACTGCGCCGGATGTTCCAGGCCCGCTGCGGCAAGCATCTCTGCCAGCGCGCGCAGGGTATTGTGGTGGAAATTCAGCACCCGTTGGGCTTTGTCCGGCACCACCAGCGCCCGCTGGCGCAGCGGGTCCTGGGTGGCAACGCCGGTCGGGCATTTGTTGGTGTGGCAGCTTTGCGACTGGATGCAGCCGATGGCGAACATGAAACCGCGCGCCGAGTTGGCCCAGTCGGCGCCGATGGCGAGCACGCTGGCGATGTCGAAGGCACTGACGATCTTGCCACTGGCCCCTAGCTTGATCTTGTCGCGCAGGTTCAGGCCGACCAGGGTGTTGTGCACGAACAGCAGGCCTTCGCGCAGCGGTACGCCGATATGGTCGGTGAACTCCACCGGCGCCGCGCCGGTGCCGCCCTCCTTGCCGTCGACGACGATGAAGTCAGGCAGGATGCCGGTTTCCAGCATGGCTTTGGCGATGCCCATGAATTCCCACGGGTGGCCCAGGCAGAACTTGAAGCCCACCGGTTTGCCGCCGGACAGCTCGCGCAGCTGGGCGATGAACTGCATCATCTCGATGGGCGTGGAGAAGGCGCTGTGGCGCGACGGCGAGATGCAGTCCTCGCCCATGAGGATGCCGCGGGTTTCGGCAATTTCCTCGGTCACCTTGTGCTTGGGCAGGATGCCGCCGTGGCCGGGCTTGGCGCCCTGGCTCATCTTGATCTCGATCATCCGCACCTGTGGGCTGCGCGCCTGGGCGGCAAAGCGCTCGGGGTCGAAACGGCCGTCTGCCGTGCGGCAACCGAAGTAACCGCTGCCCAGTTCCCAGACCAGATCGCCGCCGTGTTCGCGGTGGTAGGGGCTGATGCTGCCTTCGCCGGTGTCATGGTGGAAGTTGCCCAGCTTGGCGCCCTGGTTGAGGGCGCGGATGGCATTGGCGCTGAGCGAGCCGAAACTCATGGCGGAAATGTTGAAGATCGACGCCGAATACGGCTGGCTGCACTGTGGCCCGCCGACGATGATGCGAAAGCTCGCAGGGTCGGCCAGCGGCGCCGGGCGCATGGAGTGGCCGATGAATTCGAAACCTGACTCGTAGACGTCGATCAGGGTACCGAAGGGTTTGTCCGAGGCTTCGTTCTTGGCCCGCGCATACACCAGCGAACGTTGCGCCCGGGAGAAGGGCAGGGCGTCGCTGTCGGCCTCCAGCAGGTACTGGCGGATTTCCGGGCGGATGCCCTCGACCAGGTAGCGGATGTTGCCCAGGATCGGGTAGTTGCGGCGCACCGCGTGGCGCTGCTGCAGCAGGTCGAACAAGCCGATCAGGCTGAGCACGGCGGTGGTCAGGGTGAACGGCCATAGCCATTCGTGGTGGAGGAACGGCAGGCTGGCCAGGGTGAACAACACACACGCGGCAAACACTGCATAGCGACTGAGAAGTGACAGGCTCATACGGGGTCCTTACGATGGCGCGGTCAGGCTCAGGGCCTGGGGCAAACCCCGACCATAGCCGGGTTGAGCGACGCTGAAAATTAAATTCGGGGTATCGAAAATCATTCGCGCCGGCTGCTTGCCAGTGGCGGCCTCACTCAGATGTATCGCGCAGCAACTTCTGCCGCCACGCTTGTTGCTCATGCGCCGGTCCATCCGCCAGGAACGCGTACCGCCCGGCCACCCGCACCGCCACCGGCACGCCATCGCGGTACAGCAAGCGGTTGCCGCTGACAGCCGGCACTTTCGCCCCAGGCAACAAAGACCCGACCAGATTCAGCGGGTCGCTGGCACTGACCAGCACCAGCGCGCCGTCCAGCGCTCGCCGGCGCACCTGGCGCAACAACCCGACGGCCTCCGGCAAGGCAAACTGTTCCCCGGCCAACCCCGCGATGAAGCGCCCACCCCGAATCTCACCGCGTGCCTCCAGCCGGTGATAGCAGCGCAGCAGGTCGCGCCAAGCGGGCAGCACATCGCTTTCGCGCTCCAGCAGCCGCCAGCAGATCACCCCATAACGACGCAGCAGGCTGCGGGCGATGTGTTCCAGGCGCTGGCTTTCATCCAGCGCGGCACTGCCCCTGCGCAACAGCGCCCAGCGCCCGGCGTGGGCCATGCTGCTGGACATCGGCGGGTGGCCACGCCTGCTGTTGCGCGATGTGCGTTTCGCCGCCGGGGTGATCAGGCTGCGCAGCCCGGTGAAACTGTCGGCGCCCACCAGGCCGGAGCCGACCAGCTCCTGCAGGGCTGCCTCCAGCTCGCTGGGCAGCAGGTGGGCCTCCTGTGTCAGCTCGTCGAAGAACAGCGCGCCATGCGCTTGCAGCACTTCATGCACGCGTTGGGCACGCGGGCCGAGCCCCTCCAGTGCAGGTAGGGGGGCGAGGCTGCGCCAGAGCGCCAGGTGCTCCCGGGGCAGCAGCACCAGCGGCGTACTCGCCAAGGTATTGCTGGAAACCGTTGTCGCCAGCCGGCTCCAGGCAAACTGCCCGCTGCGGCAGGCATCGTCGAGCCAGTGCCGGCTGTAGTCCTTGATCCGCGCGGGCAGCACCTCCGCCTCCCAAGCGCCAGCGGCGCCAGGGAAGCCTTGCAACTGCTCGAGCACTTCGGCTACCGCCAGCGGCCCGCGCAGTCGTTCGTCGTTTGCCAGGTGCTGCCAGTCGAACAGAAAGCGCATGAAGTCCTGCAGGCTGACCGGCTCGATTTCCCGGCGCAGGCGCTTCACCGTGTAGCGATGGATGCGCGCGAGCAGGTGGCGTTCGCACCATTGCGGCTGAGTTTGGCCAGGGCTGAAGTGGCCACGCAGCACGTACCCTTCGGCTTCGAGCCGGGCCAAGGCCTGTTCGACGGCCGCTGCAGGCTTGCCGAGCGGTTCGGCGATCTGTGCCAGAGTCAGCGGGCCATGGCCGCTCAGGCGCGAGCGCAGCAACTCGATCAACGCGCTGTCCGGATCGAGGGCCTGATCGAACCCGGGCAGCACGTCCAGGTCGGGCTCATGGCGGGCGTGGGGATACAGCGCTCGCAGCAGGTTCATGCGCTCACGGGCCAGCCACAACTGCTCAGCGGGCAGGCGCAGCGCCCGGCCGGCCTTGGCCAACTGCCGGAGCAGCAGCGCCCAGGTCGGGTTGGCCTGCACTTCGTGCTGGCTGATGGCGCCGAGGCTCATCAACGCTTCGTGCATCTCGTCAGTGCCACCGGGCTGCGGCCAGGCTTCAGCCTCTACGGCGCTGATGGCGTCGGCATCCAGCGCACCCAGGTCATCGCCGCTGTGCACCTCGTTCCAGCGCCGGTTGAGCACCGCCTGGGTGCGCCGTTCTTCCAGTGGCGCATCGTCGAGGAAGGCGTAGGGCCTGGCATTGAGAATGGCCGAGGCCAGAGGCGATGGCGCAGGCAAGTCGCGGCACAGCAGGCGCACTTCGCCGTTTTCCATGCGCCGTAGCAGGGCTAGCCAGCCTTCGCTGTCCATGGCTTCGTGCAGGCAGTCGTCGAGCGTCTGCTCGACCAGCGGGTGATCGGGGATCTGCCGTTCACCGGCGATGTTTTCCAGGCAAGCGATCTGGTCGGGGAACACGGCGGCGATCAGGTCTTCGCTCTTCATGCGCTGGATCTGCGGGGCAACCTTGCGCCCGCCGACGAAGCGCGGCAGCGCCATCGCTACCGCCGCATTCCAGCGCCAGCGTACGCCGAACAAGGGGGCGTCGAGCAGTGCCTGGACCAGCGTCGCCTCGGCGTTGCGGCTGGACAGGTAGCGCCAGACCTCGTCCAGATCGAAGCTGTGGCTGGTGGAAAGCGACAGTACGATGGCGTCCTCGCTGGCCGCGGCCTGCAGCTCGAAATTGAACGTGCGGCAGAAGCGTTTGCGCAGCGCCAGCCCCCAGGCGCGGTTGATGCGGCTGCCGTAGGGCGAATGGATGATCAGCTGGGTGCCGCCAGACTCGTCGAAAAAACGCTCCATGATCAAGGTTTGTTGCGAGGGCAGGGCGCCCAGCACTTCACGGGTTCGCCCAAGATAATCGAGCAGTTGGCTGGCACAGGCCTGGTCCAGCGCAAAAGCGCTTTGCAACCACGCCAGCACGGGGGCGAGATCTGCGCCGCTCAGCCGCAATTGTTCATCGACGCGGGCTTGCAGGCGGGCCACCGCAGCGGATAATTCGTCACTGCGCCCCGGTGCCTCGCCCAGCCAGAACGGAATGGTCGGCGGCAGGCCATGGGCGTCCTCCACCCGCACCCGGCCGGGTTCGACCCGCACGATGCGGTAAGAGGCATTGCCCAGCTGGAAAATGTCACCGGCGATGCTCTCCACCGCAAAATCTTCGTTGACGCTGCCGATGTTCAGCGCCTGCGGCTCCAGCAGCACGGCATAGTCGGCCGTCTCGGGGATGGTGCCGCCACTGGTCAGCGCGGTCAGCTGGCTACCCCGGCGCCCGCGCAAGGTGCCGGTGACTGCATCGCGGTGCAGGTAGGCGCTGCGCACGCCCAGGCGGCCGTTGTAGCCCTCGGCGAGCATGCGCAGCAACGCCTGGTAATGGGTGACGTCGAGTTCGGCATAGGGCGTAGCCTGGCGCAGGCAGTCGAACAGCGCCTGTTCCTGCCAGGGCTGGTTGCTGGTTTCGGCGACGATCTGTTGGGCCAGCACATCCAGCGGGGCGTTGGGGATATGCAACCGGTCGAGTTCGCCCTGGCGCACGCAGTCGAGCAGGGCCGTGCATTCGATCAGGTCATCGCGCGAGGTGGGGAACAAGCGCCCTTTGGGGATGCCCTCCACCTGGTGGCCGGAGCGGCCGACCCGCTGCAGGAAGCCGGCAATCGACCCTGGTGAAGCGATCTGGCAGACCAGGTCGACATCGCCGATATCGATGCCCAACTCCAGTGACGCAGTGGCCACCAGCACCTGCAACTGGCCGCGCTTCAGGCGTTGTTCCGCGTCCAGGCGCAGCTCCTTGGCCAGGCTGCCGTGGTGCGCGGCCACGGCCTCCTTGCCCAGGCGGTCGCCGAGGTGGCGAGTGAGGCGTTCGGCCAGGCGCCGGGTGTTGACGAACACCAGCGTCGTGCGGTGCTCGCGGGCGAGGGTTGCCAGGCGGTCGTAAACCAGGTTCCAGACGTCCGTGGCCATGACTGCGCCCAAGGGCACTGGCGGCACTTCGAGGGCCAGGTCGCGCTGGCGGGCATGGCCGATATCGACGATCGCGCAGGGTCGTTGATGGCCGACCAGAAACTGCGCCACGCGCTCGACCGGGCGCTGGGTAGCGGACAGACCCACGCGCCTTAGTGGCCGCCCCGACAACACTTGCAGGCGTTCCAGGGTCAGCGCCAGGTGAGCGCCGCGCTTGTTGCCGGCGAGGGCATGGATCTCGTCGATGATCACCGTGTGCACGCTGGCCAGCCCGGCGCGGCCCGAGGCCGAGCCCATCAGCACATAGAGCGATTCCGGCGTGGTCACCAGGATATGCGGCGCCAGCTTGCGCATGGCTGCACGGTCTTTCTGAGGCGTGTCGCCGGTACGCACCGCGGTGCTGATACGCGGCGCCTTGAGGCCTTGATCTTCGAGCGCCTGGCTGATGCCTTCCAGCGGCGTCTGCAGGTTCAGGCGAATGTCGTTGGACAGCGCCTTGAGCGGGGAAACGTAGACGACCTGGGTTTGCGCGGGCAATTCGCCGCCGTGTTCAAGGCCTTGGCGGAACAATTCGTCGAGTACCGCGAGAAAGGCACTCAAGGTCTTGCCCGAGCCGGTCGGTGCGGCCAGCAGCATCGACTGGCCGGCGTGGATCAATGGCCAGGCACGGGCCTGGGCGTCGGTGACCGTGGCGAAATGGCGACGGAACCAGGTGCCGACGGCGGGGTGGAACAGCTCCAGCACCGGGTGCTGATGGGCGGGCAGGTTCATGCCATGGTTATGGCGGCTCGGCGGCGGCTTGGCAAGGGGCCGTTCGTCTGTGAGATTTTTCTGTCTGCGCTGGCCCTATCGCGGGTAAACCCGCTCCTACAGGGATTGCGAAGAACCTGTAGGAGCGGGTTTACCCGCGATAGGGCCAGCCTTGTCAGGCCCACAAGCCCATGGGATCCTCCCTCCGCCATTTTCCAGCGAGCCCATCCATGCCCAACATCATCCGTATCGCCGCCGCCCTGCTCATCGACCCTCAAGGCCGCACCCTGCTGGTGCGCAAGCGCGGCACCCAGGCCTTCATGCAGCCGGGTGGCAAGATCGATGCGGGCGAGTCGCCGGTAGAGGCGCTGGTGCGTGAACTGCATGAGGAGCTTGGCCTGCGCATCGATCCGGCACAGGCCGCACCTATGGGCGTCTTCAGCGCCCCGGCTGCCAACGAGCCGGGCTTTGAAGTGCACGCTGAGCTGTTTCGGGTCGACACTGCCGAGGCCGTGGTGCCGGCAGCAGAAATCGAAGAGGTGGTCTGGGTGGCTGCAGACCAGGCGCTGGCTGTAGCGCTGGCGCCGCTGACCCGCGACCTGATCCTGCCGTTGTACCGCCAGGCCGTCAGCGTACCGCGCTGACCCCATCGAGGGTGGCGAACGACGTGTCCTTGGCGGTCAGCAGGAAGTCGCGCATGTACGGCGCATCGAGCATGTCGGTGCGTACCGCCGCATAAAGCGTGGCAAACAGGCCTTTCTCGCCCAGGCGCTTGCCTTTGACGTAGCCGCGCGAGCTGTATTCGTGCAGCGCCCAATGCGGCATGCCGCATACCCCGCGCCCGCTGGCTACCAGCTGCATCATCATCACTGTCAGCTCCGAGGTGCGCACGGCGGCCGGCTCGATGTCGGCCGGCTCCAGGAAACGGGTGAAGATGTCCAGGCGGTCGCGTTCCACCGGGTAGGTGATGAGGGTCTGGTCGAGCAGGTCCTGGGGCACGATGAACGGCTTGCTCGCGAGCGGGTGCTGGTTGGCCACGGCAATCATGGCTTCGTAGGTGAACAGTGGCACGTAGGTAATGCCGGGCAGGTCCAGCGGATCGGAAGTCACCACCAGGTCCAGGTCGCCGCGGGCCAAGGCAGGCAGCGGGGCAAAGGCAAACCCCGAGGCCAGGTCCAGCTCGACTTCAGGCCAGGCATCGCGGAACTGGTCGATGGTTGGCATCAGCCACTGGAAGCAGCTATGGCATTCGATGGCCATGTGCAGCCGCCCCGCTGTACCGCCGGCCAGGCGGGCGATATCACGCTCGGCGCCGCGCAGCAGCGGCAGGGTGGCATCGGCCAGCTGCAGCAGGCGCAAGCCGGCGCTGGTGAAGCGGATCGGCTTGGTCTTGCGCACGAACAGCGGCAAGCCCAGGCGCTCTTCCAGCTCCTTGAACTGGTGCGACAGCGCCGATTGGGTCAGGTGCAGGCGCTCAGCGGCCTCCACCAGGCTATCGGCCTCGCGCAGCGCGTGAAGGGTTTTCAGGTGGCGCATCTCCAGCACGGCAGGCTCCGAGAGAAAAATTTGAGTTAACAAGGAATGAGTTGAGTTTCCCTCATGTTGCGCGTGCTGTCGACTGGACCTTCGGCCGCACCGCTCGGCAGCGTTCATCAAACTGTCACCGAACTGTGGCAGCGCGGCTGAATTGAATTCATCAGACTCGCGCTCTACTGGGGATCTGCATTCTGGTGTTTCTTTCATGCGGGCTTTACTGCTGTTTTTGTTCTTTCTGGTCAGCGTTCCGGCGAGCTTTGCCGATCAGCGCTGTGATGTTCACGTAGCGGTTCAACGGGCCGAACTGGGTGACCTGAGCCTGGTTTACCAGAGCGTCGGTGCGCGCCGTGACCCGGCGTTATTGCTGGTGATGGGGCTGGGTGGGCAATTGATCCACTGGCCGGACGATGTGGTCGAGGCGTTGTGCCGCCAGGGCTTTCGGGTGATTCGCTACGACAATCGCGATGTCGGCCTGTCGCGCTGGAACCAGCTGCCCCCTTCGGCCAACCTGACCGTGGAGCTGCTGCGCTACAAGCTTGGGTTGCCAGTTGCCGCACCTTATACGTTGACCGACATGGCGGGTGATGGGCTGCGCCTGATGGATGCATTGGGCATTCGCCAATTCCATGTACTGGGTGTGAGCATGGGTGGAATGATCGCCCAACACCTGGCAGCGATGGCACCGGAGCGGGTGCGCAGCCTGACCCTGGTGATGTCCAGCTCCGGCGCAGCAGGCCTGCCCGCGCCGGACCCTGCACTGGTGCAGCTGCTGGCCCGGCGCAGTGCGCCCAATCGCGAGGTGGCGATCGAACAGCAGGCCGACCTGCTGGCGGCGCTGGGTAGCCCGCAGGTGCGCGATGACAGGGCTGCGCTGTTGGAGCAGGCTGCGGTGGCTTACGACCGGGCGTTCAACCCCGAGGGCGCGAAGCGTCAGATCATGGCGATTCTCGCCGAACCTAGCCGGGTGGCGTTGCTGAACGCATTGCGCGTGCCGACCCTGGTGGTGCATGGCACGGCCGATCCGTTGTTGCCGGTGATGCATGGTGTGCACCTGGCGGCTCATATCCAGGGCAGCCAGTTGCGGCTGATACCGGGGTTGGCGCACCGCTTCCAGGAGCCGTTCAAGGCGCCGTTGCTGGGGGCGGTTTTGCCTTACCTGCAGTCACATCGCCAGGACGTTACGCACATTGCCGGCCTGTGATATCAGCGCTCTTTACGCGGGTTTACCCGCGAAGCAGAGCGCATCTGTTTTCAGCCAAGCCCGTACTTCTTCACCTTGTCGAACAGCGTGGTCTTGGCCATGCCCAGATCCTGGCTGGCCTGGCTGAGGTTGCCACCCGTGCGCTGCAACGCATCGCTGAGCAGGTTGCGCTCGAACGCTTCAACCGCCTCGGCGAACCCCAGGCCTTGGCTGGCACCGCCGCTAGGGCCTTTCTTGAAAGCCGGCAGGCCCAGGGCATAGCGCTCGGCAACATTGCGCAGTTCACGCACGTTGCCTGGCCAGTCGTGGGCCATCAGGCGCGACAGGGTCTGGCTGTCCAGGGTCGGCGCTTCGCGGTCGAAGCGTAGCGCCGACTGCTGCAGGAAGTGCTCGAACAACTGCAGGATATCCTCGCGGCGCTCGCGCAGCGGTGGCAGTTCCAGGGTCACGACGTTCAGGCGGTAGTACAAGTCGCTGCGGAACTGCCCGCTCTGGCCAAGGGCATCGAGGTCGGCCTTGGTGGCGGCGATCACCCGGCAATCCACCGCGATGCTCTGGTTCGAGCCCAGGCGCTCCAAGGTACGCTCCTGCAATACCCGCAGCAGTTTGATCTGCAGGTTGATCGGCATGCTCTCGACTTCATCGAGGAACAATGTGCCGCCATTGGCGTGCTCGATCTTGCCGATGCGGCGCTTGCCCGCACCGGTAAAGGCATTCGCCTCGTGGCCGAAAATTTCGCTTTCGAACAGGTTTTCCGGCAGGCCGCCGCAGTTCAACGCGACGAACGGCTGGCTCTGACGGCGGCTGAAGTCGTGCAGGCAGCGGGCAACCAGCTCTTTGCCGGTACCGGTTTCGCCTTCTATCAGTACGTTGGCCGAGGTGTCGGCGACGTTGGCGATCAGTTCACGCAGCTGTTCCATGGCCGGCGAGCGGCCAATGATGCGGCCCTCCAGGCTGCTCTGCTCGGCGAGCTGGCGGCGCAGGGCCAGCACCTCACGCGACAACCCGCGCTGTTCGAGGGCGCGGCGCACCACATCGACCAGGCGCTCTGGCGAGAAGGGCTTTTCCATGAAATCGTAGGCGCCGTTGCGCATGGCACCCACCGCCATGTCGATATCACCGTGACCTGTGATCAGCACCACCGGCAGGCTGCGGTCGCGCGCCTTGAGGCGGTTGAGCAGTTCGAGGCCGTCGATGCCCGGCAGGCGGATGTCGCTGACGACGATACCGGCGAAGTCATCACCGATACGTTCCAGCGCCTGCTCGGCGCTGCCCACACCTTCGCAGGCGATGTCTTCCAGGGCCAGCGCCTGCTGGCAACCGAGCAGCACATGCGGGTCGTCTTCGACGATCAGGACGGTAAGAGGCGCTTGGTTCATGGTTGCTCTGCCGATTCGTTAGGGGGGGACACCAGCGGCAGAGCGAGGACGAAGGCCGTTCCGCCGCTGGCTGGGTGTTCGACGTTGAGGCTGCCTTTGGCCGCAGCGGCAAGGCTCGCCGACAGGGTCAGGCCCAGGCCCAGGCCATGTTCGCCCGGCTTGGTGGTGAAGAACGGTTCGAACAGGTGCTTGCGCGCTTCGGCATCGATGCCGTGGCCATTGTCGCGCACCCGCAGGCGGTATTTGTCGCCTTGCAGCTCGCCTTCCAGCCACAGCTCAGGCAGGGGCTGGGTGGCCATGGCATCGAGGGCGTTGCCGATCAGGTTGACCAGGATCTGCTCCAGGCGGGTCTGGTCGATGGCCAGTTGCTGGTCGTCGAACTGGCTGTGCAGCTTCAGGTGGCAACCGCTGATGCGGTTGGCCAACACCTGCAAGGTGGCCTCGACAGCCTTGGCCAGCGAGGCCTGGCCGCGGTCGTCGCCACGCCGGGCGAACGAGCGCAGGCTGGCGGTGATGCGGCCCATGCGGTCGATCAGGTCGTTCATGGTACGCAGGTTGGTGCTGGCGGTTTCCAGCGCGCCGCGCTCGAGGAAGCGCACGGTATTGCCGGACAAGGTGCGCAGCGCCGCCAGCGGCTGGTTGAGCTCGTGGGCAATGCTGGTGGACATCTGCCCGATGGCCGCCAGCTTGCCGGCCTGTACCAGTTCGTCCTGGGCATGGCGCAGTGTCTGTTCGGCGTGGCGGCGCTCGCGAATCTGGCCCTTGAGCCGTTCGTTGCTGGCGCGCAGGTCGGCGGTGCGGTCGGCGATGCGCCGCTCCAGCTGGCTGTTGGCTTCTTCCAGCGCCTCGCGCGCGGCCAGGCGGGTGGCGATCACCTTGCGCCGCTCGTTCCAGGCGATGCCAAGTATCGCCAGCAGGGCGAACGCCACGCCGACCAGAATGCCTTGCACCATCGATTCGCGGCGCAAGTCCTGCAAAGGGGTGAGCAGGGTGAAATGCCAGGGGGTATCGACCAGGCACCGGGTCTGCGCCAGGTACGCCACCTCATGGGGTTTGCCGTGGGCGGTTTCGCTGTTGGCCGGGAAGGTCAATTTCTCCACGCCATCGGCCAGCGTCTCGCGGGCCAGCGGCTGCAGCTCGTTCAGTGGCCACCAGTAATATTGCAGGCTACGCGCCAGCCGCTCCTTGATTTGCGGCGTCAGCGGGCGTACCGACTTCAAGCGCCGCGCAGGGTCGCTGGAGAGGATGATGATGCCGTTTTCGTCGCTGACGAAGGCTTCCAGGCGGGCGCGCTGCCAGCGCTCCTCAAGGGTGTCGAGGCGCACCTTGATCACCGCCACGCCAATGATCTTGCCGTGTTCTTCCAGGCCATGGGCCAGGTAGTAGCCGGCTTCGCCGGTGGTGCTGCCGATGCCGTAGAAACGGCCCGGTTCGCCACGCACGGCGGTCTGGAAGTAGGCACGGAATGACAGGTCTTCACCGAGGAACGAGTCGGCATCGCGCCAGTTGCTGGTGGCCTGCACCCGGCCATTGGTATCGAGGACGAAGATCGCCCGGCTGCGGCTGCGGCGGTTGAGGCCTTCGAGGTATTCGTTGACGGTCTGCCGGTTGGCGCCATCAGGGTTGGTGAGCAACAGCGACACGCTGTCTTCCAGCTCCAGCAGGCTCGGCAAGTAGGTGTACTTGCTGATTTCGCTTTCGACCGTGCGTGCGTGCAGCTCCAGCTGGCGTTCGCCGTTTTCGCTGAGGGCGCGGATGCCGTTGCTTTCGCTGACCAGATAACCGGCCAGGCCCAAACCGACCATCAACAGGATGACCAGGGGCGGTAGCAACAATTGGCGGATCAGGCGGGATTTCACGGCAGGCTTGGCAGGGAGAAGTAGCGAGGGGTCGCATTTCATCACAGTGGCCTTGTCACGACCAGCATCCGCTGCCCGGAGCAACCCGGGGCAGCGGAAACTGTGGCCGGCTTAGTGTTGCAGGATCTTGCTGAGGAAGTGCTGGGTGCGCTGGTCGCGGGCACTCTGGTCACCGAAGAACTCTTCCTTGGTGCAGTCTTCGATGATGCTGCCTTTGTCCATGAAGATGACCCGGTTGGCAACCTTGCGGGCAAAGCCCATTTCGTGGGTCACGCACATCATGGTCATGCCTTCGTGAGCCAGCTGCACCATCACGTCCAGTACTTCGCTGACCATTTCCGGGTCCAGCGCCGAGGTGGGCTCGTCGAACAGCATGACGATCGGGTCCATTGCCAGCGCGCGGGCGATCGCCACACGCTGCTGCTGGCCACCGGAGAGCTGGCCGGGGTGTTTCTTGGCGTGCGCGCTGAGGCCCACACGCTCCAGCAGGGCCAGGCCTTTCTGGGTGGCTTCCGCCTCACTGCGGCCCAGCACCTTGCGCTGGGCGATGGTCAGGTTTTCGGTAATGGTCAGGTGCGGGAACAGCTCGAAGTGCTGAAACACCATGCCCACCCGCGAACGCAGCTTGGGCAGGTTGGTTTTCGGGTCGGCAATCGAGGTGCCATCGACCACCACGTCGCCCTTCTGGAACGGTTCCAGCGCATTGACGCACTTGATCAGGGTGGACTTGCCCGAGCCCGAAGGGCCGCACACCACCACCACTTCACCCTTCTTGACGTCGGTGCTGCAGTCGGTCAGTACCTGGAAGTCGCCGTACCACTTGTTGACGTTCTTGATGGAAATCATACGGTGATCCTTTTTTGCAGGCGCTTGACCAGCCACGAAGCGGAGAAGCTGATGAGGAAGTAGACGACCCCGGCGAAGATCAGGAACTCATGGGAGCGCCCGATGATGTCGCCGTTGGAGCGTGCCGAGTTGAGGAAGTCCACCAGGCCCACGGTGTATACCAGCGAGGTGTCCTGGAACAGGATGATGCTCTGCTGCAACAGCAGCGGGGTCATCTTGCGGAACGCTTGGGGCAGGATGATCAGGCGCATGGTCTGCGCGTAGTTCATGCCCAGCGCTTGCGCCGCGCCCATCTGCCCTTTGGAGATCGACTGCACGCCGGCACGGACGATCTCGCAGAAGTACGCCGCCTCGAACATCATGAAGGCGACCACGCAAGAGGTGAAGGCACCCACCGGGGTGTCTTCGCCGGTGATCCAGCGCAGCACGAACGGCACCGCCAGGTAGAACCAGGTGATCACCAGCAGCAGCGGGATCGAGCGGAAGTAGTTGACGTAAGCGCCAGCTACCCGCGACAGCAGCTTGCTCGACGACAGGCGCATCAATGCCAGGATGGTGCCCAGCGCGATACCGCCGATCACTCCCATGACCATCAGCTTCAGGGTCATCACCATGCCTTCCCAGAGGGCGGGCAGGGCGGGGATGATTTCGCTGAAATCCATTTCCATTTACTTGCCCCCCACGGAAATCAGGCCCGGCACCGCGACTTTCTTCTCGACCACGCGCATGAGCAGCATCAGGCCCATGTTCAGGGTGAAGTAGATGAGTGTGGCCAGGGTGAATGCCTCGAACAGGTTGGCGGAAAATTCTGCGGTCTGTTTGGTTTGCGCCAGCAGCTCCATCAGGCCGATCAACGACGCCACCGAGGAGTTCTTGAAGACGTTGAGAAACTCCGAGGTGAGCGGCGGGATGATGATCCGGTAGGCCTGCGGCAGCAGCACATTGTTGTAGATCTGCGGCAGGCTGAAGCCCATGGCGCGTGCGGCGGCTTCCTGGCCCCTGGGCAGCGCCTGGATACCGGTGCGCACCTGTTCGCAGACGCGGGCGGCGGTGAACAGGCCAAGGCAGACGATCACGCTGATCAACGCCGAGGTGGTCGGGTTGAGGTCCTGCTTGAACCATTCCTGCAGGCCTTCGGGCAGCAGGTCGGGTACCAGGAAGTACCAGATGAACAGCTGCACCAGCAGTGGCACGTTGCGGAACAGCTCCACGTAAGCGGTGGCTATGCCCGATACCAAGCGGTTGGGCACGGTACGCATGACCCCGAGGACAGACCCCAGCAGCAGCGCGATGATCCAGGCGGTGATGGCGATGGCGATGGTCCAGCCCAGGCCGGTGATGTACCAGTCCAGATAGGTTTCGCTGCCCACGCCGGTGGACTTGAAGAACACGCCCCAGTCCCAGTTGTAATTCATCGGGATTTCCCCTCAGACGGTTGTTTCACGGGCACCTTCGAGCATCCAAGGGCGGCATGCGCCCTCGGATGAAAGGTTAGACACTAATGAGTGGCCTGTAGAATTGATTCGTGCGCTTGCGCACCAGGCCACTATCTGAGGATCAGGACTTCTTCTCGTCCGCGGCCTTGTCGGTCGGCTCGGCGATCAGTTTTTTCAGCTCATCGCTCATCTGGAACTGCAGGTTCAGGCCTTTAGGTGGAATGGGCTGCATGAACCACTTGTCGTAGCTCTTGTTGACCTCGCCCGACTTGAAGTAGGCGACGATGGCCTCGTCGACCGCTTTCTTGAATGCAGCGTCTTCCTTACGCACCATGCAGCCGTAGATTTCGTACGACTGAGGGGTGCCGGTGATGACCCAGTCCGCTGGCTTGCGCGCCTTGGCCATTTCACCGGCCAGCAGGGCGTCGTCCATCATGAAGGCCACGGCGCGGCCGCTTTCGAGCATGTTGAAGGCTTCACCGTGGTCCTTGGCGGAAATCACGTTCATCTTCATCTGCTTGTCGGCGTTCATCGCCTTGAGGATGCGCTCGGAGGTGGTGCCGGCGGTTGTCACCACGTTCTTGCCGGCGAGGTCCGGGAAGTCTTTATACGATGGCTGACCATCTTTGACCTTGGTCAGCAGGCGCGTGCCGACTTCGAAGATACCGACCGAAAAGCCGACTTGCTGCTGGCGCTCGACGTTGTTGGTGGTGGAGCCGCACTCAAGGTCCACGGTGCCGTTCTGCACCAGCGGGATGCGGGTCTGGGAGGTGACGAGGTTGTACTTGACCTTGATGTCGGTGCCCAGTTGCTTCTTCAGGGCGTCGACCACGGCCAGCTGGATGTCGTGGGAGTAGCCCACGGGTTCCGGCTTGCCTGCCAGGTAGGAAAACGGAATGGAGGAGTCGCGGTGGCCCAGGGTGATGGTGCCCGAATCCTTGATCTTCTTCAGGGTGCCGGTCAGCTCTTCGGCCATGGCGGGCGAAGCGATGACCGCAGCCGCGATGGCGGCGCCCAGCAATTGACGAACGATACGCATCAAATTTTCCTCGACGTGTTTGTTTTTTTTATGGAGCCGTTGGCGGACTCTTTCGTTCAACGAATACAGCATGAAGCGGTGTGCATTCGGCTTCCAAGTGTAGAGCATGACTCGTGCCAAGCTCTGCCAATGATCATAACCCCCTGCAAAGCCTGGGCATGAACCCAATATGAAGGTTTTTGAAGTTTGATACGTGGTCGGAACACCGAATGCGTGGGTTTTTTTCGTTCGGCAATCCGAATGAGGTCTGCCCGGTAGCCCTGTGCGTCAGCTTTAAGTAACACCTTGGCATGAACGGCAAATGTTGAGCTTGCTGCCTCATCATCAGGAGCTCATATCGTGTCCGTCATTCCCATCCCTTCCGATTCCGTCGATGCCTTCATTGCCCGCCAGCTTGCAGATTGGTTGAAAGGCGCCAATGTCGACCTTCTTCTGACACTGCACAGGGCGCTGCGTCATCAGCAGGCTGCTGCGGAAAATGTAAAAAACGCCTTGGCAGGCATTCCCAGCCTGGAGGCATTTGCCACGCCGCGGCTGGAGCAGGCGTTGCGTGACCGGGGCTTGGCCGAGGTCAATGTACGCACCATGCAGGTGTGCATCGAGCTAGATGTGCCGATGCCCAGCGCCGCGCCGCGCCTGCATACGCCCTGGAGAACCCTGCACAGCGTGCAACCCTTGCTGACAGCGGCGCTGCACAACTTTCACGAGAGTGAGACCTCGCCGTCACTGCATCGGCGAGCGTATCTGCAAGACGCTGACAAAGTAAGACTGCCAATGGCGTTCGAGGCGTTTGCCCAGTGCTGCAGAACGCTGGATATCGGTGGGCAGTATCAGCAGCTGCTGCGTGCGCAACTGTTTCCGAAGAGCAGGCCTACGGCGCCGAAGGATTTCGCTCGTGTGGCGGTGGAGCGCATGCTGGAAGAGAGTCTGCGCGCCAAGCTGGACGTCGCGGTGCGCATGGCAAGAATCAAGTCCGAGTTGGACGAAGGCGACTACCTGCGCTTGTTGTCTGTCATTGCAAGCAAACCCATCGTACCGGCGGTGCCCGGTATCGTCACACCTCGCCAGTTGTTCCTGTTGGGCAAGCGTATCCATGGTCTCGTCACCCTGGAGCTGCGCGAGAGCGCCGAGGGGCCATTGGAGGGGATCATCTGCTGGGTACCGCAGGACCCGCATCGCCCGGTGGCCAAACACGCCTCGTGGGACGCCCTCTATCTGTCGTTGGCGAAAAAGCTCCGCGCGCCTCACTACCGATCCTTTTTCAGTCGTTTCATCAGTGAGCGTGATCGGGTGACCTTCACCGCCACCCTGGAGCGTCTGATCGAAGCCAGCAGCGTGCGAGCACCGGCTGTTCTGGATGGACGCAACCTCGCCGTCGAAACGCCGCTGTTCGCCTATCTGCGTGGCTTGCAGGTGGACAAGATGCTTGATGATGCAAGTATTCTTGCGGTACCCACTGCTGACGAAACCGCCATCGAACGCCATCAGCGGCTGGAAGCGCTCAAGAGCGCGGGGCTCGATGCGCTCAACCTGGCTGCACTGTTCATTCCGGTTCTAGGGGAGGTGATGTTCGCCGTGGCTGCGGTGGACGTGGTCAGCGAAGTCTACAAAGGCTATGCCGATTGGCAGATTGGCGACCGCCAAGGGGCACTGGACCACCTGTTTGGCGTGGCCGAGAACGTTGCTGTCGGAGCCCTGGTGGGCGTCGGGGTCGCGGGGGTGGGCCGGGTGCTTGAGCGGGTGCCGTTTGTCGATGCGCTCACGCCCTTGCACGAGGGCGAGGGCCGCTCCAGGTTGGCGGCCTGGCAGGTCTCGGCCCATCACCTGGATGGCGGCGGCCCGCTGCTGCGCAGATTTGGCGGGGACTTCGCGCAAGCTTCCGACCAGGCCGCCGAAACGCTTCTTCGTATTACCGGGCTCGAACACGATCAACTGCGCCATCTGCATCTGCAAGAGCTGCCAGCCCCTGCACGGCTGTTCGATGCCCACGCACGCTATGAATGCCATGCAGTTAATCCTCTGCTGCGTGGCGACGCGTTCGAACGAGAGCTGGCGACTTGGCAAGGTACGCCCTCTGCGGCCGGGGCCGTATTGCTCAGGGCATTCCCAGGCTTGTCCGTGCGTGGCAGCGAAGAAATCCTCGAACATGCAAGCGGTGAGCACATCGAGGCGCTGCTGGCCGGTGGCCGTGTGCCATTGGTCATGGCCGAGCGTGCACGCTGGTTCTTGCGCGAGAGTCGGCTGGATCGAGCACTGATGGGGTTCGAGTACGAAGGTGCGGTCAATACCGATACCCAGCGTTTAGCTTTGGAACTGATCGATGAACTGGCGCCATGGCCGCCGTCGGTGCGTATTGAATTGCGCCTTGGGGAGTCGGGTGGTCGTCTGCTGGCGTCGAAGGGCGCTGACGACGCGTCGCACATCACAAGCATTATCCAGACCGAGCAGGGCTATCACTTGGGTGAGCCCACCGCAGCAGGCCCAGCCACGGGCTTGTTGCCCTGTTTGCTGCTCACCGTTGAGGACGCTCAGAAGGTGGCGCTTGGCGGTCCGCGACTGACGGCCACTGAACTTGGCCAAAAGCTCTCTCGACACGCCAGCGTCGATCGTGAAAAAACCGCGAGATCAATGGGCTTGCAGCCTATCGCAGAGCGCTATCGCCCGCCGCAGCGAATGGCCGACGGCCGCAGCGGCTACGCATTGAGTGGCGGCGGCGAGAGCAGTCGCCAGGCGATTCGCCGCGGCATCCATGACATCTTTCCGACCTTGACCGACGCACAGCTGGACGCTTACCTGCGCGAACTGACGCGTCGTCGTATCGGGCTCTGGGAGCACTTGAGCAGTCTCCAGCAGCAGCTGGAAAACCTGCGCGGGGCGCTGGATACCTGGCAGGGGCAGCGTGTGAGCTTCGTGGATGGGCTCAGGCGGCAACGCGTGGCCAACCAGATCCGTCGCGCCTGGCGGCGCAAGACTGCTGGCATTGCCGGTGACGACTTCGTGGTGCATATCGACGGCGAACAGGTGGGCAGTTTGCCGACCTTGCCGGCCGGCATCGAGTTCGGCCATGTTCGGCGCCTGACCTTGCGCAACATGAGCCTTGAGCAGATTGATGAAGACTTTCTGCGTAGGTTCTCCGACCTGCGCGAGCTGGACTTGCGGGACAATCAGTTGACCAGCTTGCCGGTAGGCCTGGAGCATTTGACCGAGTTGCGTTCGTTACGACTGGCGGGTAACCGGATTACCGTTGATGCCGCAGGCAACCAAAGGTTGGCAAGCCTTTCGATGCTTCAGCGACTGGATCTGAACTTTAACCCGCTGGGCCAGGTTCCCGAGCTGTCAGGGTTGCTTCATTTACGCGAGGTGTCGCTGCGCGCAACCGGCCTGCAGGCCTTGCCAGAGGAGGCGCAGATGCCCTGGAGAGGCTTGGTGGATATTCGCGAGAACCAGATACGCCAGCTGAACGGGGATTTGCGCAGCCTGCGCAATCGCCTGCAGCGGCTCTCAGTACATGACAACCCCTTGGACGAAGCCAGTGAAGCACTAGTGGCCCGCAGTAGCACTGTGGCGGCCACCCACCGCAACGACTCCTATCGTCACGCTGTTGCCGACGGCACCTTGCTGGAACGATGGATGGGCGCCGCCGACGATGCCATGCGTTCCCAGCGCACGCAGATCTGGACGCATCTGTCCCAGGAGTCGCAGTCGACAGACCTGTTTCGCTTCCTAGCGGATTTTGCACACTCAGATGACTTTCTCGATCACCCGCGCTACTACCGCGCCAGGGTATGGCGCATCCTCGAACTGTGCGCGGATAACACCGATGTGCGCGAAGCGGTGTTCTGGCAGACGCAGGGCCGCAGAACCTGTGAGGACCGCCTGTTGCTGATCCTCAGCCAACTGGAAGTCAGAGCCCATATTGCCTTGCATGCGGCAGGGGAAGGGGGCAGGCGGGCCGAAGCGACCTTGCTGAGGCTGGGGCGATCGCTTTATCGCCTGGATGCAGTGGACAGCATTGCCGCTCGGCATATCCAGGAAATGCGCCAGAACCCCTATGCCGCCGTGGATGACATCGAAGTTTACCTGGCCTACCGGGTTCATCTGGCTGACAGGCTTGACCTGCCGGCCCAACCGCGGCACATGAACTACATGGAGCACAGCGGTGTGAGTTCCATGCAGATCACGCGTGCGGGCGCAACTGTCCTCGCCGGCGAGAACACCAACGTGCTGAGCCAGGCACTGGCGCAACGAGAGTTCTGGCAAGGCTATGTGCGCAATCGCTACCCCGAGCGCTTCGAAGCCCTGGCTGCGCCGTTCCATGAACAGCTGGAGGCCTATGAGCACCAGGCTGGGGAGTCGGGCGAACAGCAGTACATCGAGCACGCCGCAGCCTTGATGGAAGCGCTCAATGGCGAAGAACGGGCTCTTTATCTGGAGTTGGCAAAGGAGGCATACGAGCGGGAGGGTTGAGCGCGGACGACCGTCAGGCGGTCGCCCGCGCAAGGTTCAGGCAGCGTTGCTGCGGGCGTCACGCTGAGCCAGGTAATCCGCCAGCGCGCGCTGTTCGCTTGCGCTGGTGAACAGCCCCAGTTTGGTCCTGCGCCAGAGGATATCCTGGGTGCTGACGGCCCATTCGGTCTCGCGCAGGTAATCGACTTCCCGGGTGAACAGGCCACCGCCAATCGCCTGGCCTAGATCGTCCGGCCCGGTTACCCCTTCGAGCAGCTGCCAGGTGCGGCTGCCGTAGGTCACGGCCCAGCGCTTGGCAATGTCTGGTGCAAGCCACTGATGACGCGCGAGCAGTTCTTCGACCAGTGCCTGAGGCGTGCTCATGCCTTCACCGCCGGGCAGCGCTGCGTGGGCTGTCCAGCTTTGGCCCATCTGGGTGAAGAACGGCTTGAGCTCTGCCATGGCCGACTCGGCAAGCTTGCGGTACGTGGTCAGTTTGCCGCCAAACACCGACAGCAACGGCGCCTCGCCTTGTGCGGCGGACAGCGCAAGGGTGTAGTCACGCGTGACCGCGGACGGGTTGTCCGACTCGTCGTTGCACAGCGGCCGCACGCCGGAGTAGGTGTGCAGGATATCGCCGCGGCTCAGTTGATGATTGAAGTGCGCGTTGACCACCTTCAGCAGGTAGTCGGTTTCCTGCTCGGTAATCGCCACCTTGGCCGGGTCGCCGCTGTACTCGCGGTCAGTGGTGCCGATCAGGGTGAAACGGTCCAGATACGGGATGCAGAAGACGATGCGTTGGTCTTCGTTTTGCAGGATATAGGCATGGTCGCCTTCGTACAGGCGCGGCACGATCAGGTGGCTGCCCTGGATCAGGCGAATGCCGTACGGCGCGTCGAGCTTGAGGTCGTCCTTGATGAAGCTGGCGACCCACGGCCCGGCGGCGTTGACCAGGGCGCGCGCACGGATGCTCTGCAGGCTGCCATCGGCGTGTTGCAAGTCGACCTGCCAGAGGCCGTCGACTCGTTCGGCACGCAAGCAGCGGGTGCGGGTCAGAATGTCGGCACCGTTTTCCCGCGCGGCCATGGCGTTGAGCACTACCAGGCGGGCGTCATCGACGGCGCAGTCGGCATATTCGAAGCCGCGCGTGATGGCCGGTTTGAGCGGGTAGCCCGGGCCAAAGCGCAGGCTGCGCGAGGCGCCCAGGCGCTTGCGCTTGCCCAGGTGGTCATAGAGGAACAGGCCGGCACGGATCATCCAGGCCGGGCGCAGGTGCGGCCGATGGGGCAGTACGAAGCGCATTGGCTTGACGATATGCGGCGCCTTGGCCAGCAGTACTTCGCGCTCGGCCAGCGCCTCGCGCACCAGGCGGAATTCATAGTGCTCCAGGTAGCGCAGGCCACCGTGGATCAGCTTGCTGCTGGCCGACGAGGTGTGTTGCGCAAGGTCGTCCTTTTCACACAGGAACACTTTCAGGCCACGCCCGGCGGCGTCGGCAGCAATGCCCACGCCATTGATGCCACCGCCGATCACGGCGAGGTCATAGCAGTCGGCGAGTGGTGGCTGGGACGAAACGGACTGGGACACGGGCAAGGCCTCCTGGGGCTGTTCACATCGAATATGAACATTGATGTTCGTTTTCGAAAATACTAACGCAACAGAAAGCCAGTCGCCAGTCAGTCTTCATAGAAAAAACTGATCATATGGCAACAAAGTGAACAATTTCGAAAATATCGGGGCCGCTTAAGCGGCCCGTTTGCGGCTTAGACCACGTCCAGGCGAATCTTGTACTGGTTGAGCAATTGATGCAGGGCAGGCGTGGGCGGCTGGTCGGTCACCAGGCAGTCGACCAGGCTGATCGAACCCAGGCGCACCATGGCATTGCGGCCGAACTTGCTGGAGTCGGCAGCCAGAATGACCTGGCGCGCGTTGGTAATGATGGCCTGGGATACCCGTACTTCCTGGTAGTCGAAGTCCAGCAGGCTGCCATCTTCATCGATGCCGCTGATACCGACCAGGGCGAAGTCGACCTTGAATTGGCTGATGAAGTCGACACTCGCCTGGCCGACCACACCCCCATCGCGGCGCACCGTGCCACCGGCCACCAACACTTCGAAATCATCCTTGGCAGCGAGAATGGCGGCCACGTGCAGGTTGTTGGTGATCACCTTGAGATGGCTGTGGTTGAGCAAAGCCCGCGCGATGGATTCGGTAGTGGTACCGATGTTGATGAACAGCGAAGCATGGTCGGGGATCTGCCGCGCCACGGCATCGGCGATGCGTTGCTTTTCGTCGCGCATCTGGTCGGCGCGCATGGCATAGGCGGTGTTCTCGATGCTCGAGTCATAGGCCGCGCCACCGTGGTAGCGGCGTAGCAGGTTGAGTTCGGCGAGCTGATTGATGTCGCGGCGGATGGTTTGCGGGGTGACGATGAACAACTGCGCCATTTCCTCGATGCTGACGTAGCCGCGTTCGCGCACCAGCTCGAGGATTTGTTGTTGGCGTGGGGGCAGATTCATGGGCGGTCCTTATGGGCTGCCGGACAAATTCTGCAATGATGCCGCAGGAAGCGGATGACGGCCAGTAGACGATGGGGCCGCCAGGCGGCCCCTGCCTATGGATCAAGCGTCGTGATCTTCCCAGTCACGGGTACGGTCGACCGCTTTGCGCCAACCGGCATACAGCTTCTCTTTTTGCGTTTCGTCCAGCTGCGGGCTGAATTCGCGCTCGATGATCGCCTTGTCGCGCAACTCGTCCAGGCCACTCCAGAAACCACAGGCCAGGCCCGCGAGGTAGGCAGCACCCAGCGCTGTGGTTTCGCGCATTTGCGGGCGTTCGACGCAGGTACCGAGGATATCGGCCTGGAACTGCATGAGGAAGTTGTTGGCCACCGCGCCACCGTCGACGCGCAGTTCGGACAGGCGTTGGCCGCAGTCCTGTTGCATGGCGTCGAGCACGTCGCGGGTCTGGTAGGCGATCGACTCCAGCGCAGCGCGGATGATGTGGTCGACCTTGACCCCACGGGTCAGGCCGAACAGCGCGCCACGGGCGTACGGGTCCCAGTAAGGGGCGCCGAGGCCGGTGAAGGCAGGTACCAGGTAGACGCCGTTGCTGTCCTTGACCTTGCTGGCGAAGTACTCGGTGTCCAGGGCGTCGTTGACGATCTTCAGTTCGTCGCGCAGCCATTGCACGGTTGAACCGCCATTGAACACGGCGCCTTCCAGGGCATAGGCCACTTCGCCACGCGGGCCGCAGGCAATGGTGGTGAGCAGACCGTGGGACGAGTTGACCGCCTTGTTGCCGGTGTTCATCAGCAGGAAGCAGCCGGTGCCATAGGTATTCTTGGCCTGGCCGGGTTCTACACACATCTGACCGAACAGCGCGGACTGCTGGTCACCGGCGATACCGGCGATGGCGATGCCGCTCTTGGTGTGGCCATAGACTTCGGAAGACGGACGCACCTCGGGCAGCATCTGGCGTGGGATGCCGAGGATTTCCAGCAGCTTTTCGTCCCACTGCAGGCTGTGGATGTTGAACATCAGCGTACGCGAGGCGTTGGTGTAATCAGTGACATGCACCTTGCCACCGGAGAACTTCCAGATCAGCCAGGTATCGATGGTGCCGAACAGCAGTTCGCCGCGCTCGGCGCGCTCACGGGCGCCTTCGACGTTGTCGAGGATCCACTTGAGCTTGGTGCCGGAGAAGTACGGGTCGGTGACCAGGCCAGTGGTTTCGCGGATGTACGCTTCGTGGCCGTCACGCTTGAGCTGGGCGCAGATTTCGGTGCTGCGGCGGCACTGCCAGACGATGGCGTTGTACACCGGGCGGCCGGTCTCTTTGTCCCACACCACGGTGGTTTCACGCTGGTTGGTGATACCGATGGCTGCCACCTGGGCATGGCTGATGCCGGCCTGGGCGAGCGCCTCGACCATGGTCGCGCTCTGCGTGGCGAAGATTTCCATCGGGTCATGCTCGACCCAGCCCGCTTGCGGATAGTGCTGGGCGAATTCGCGCTGCGAGGTGCCGACCACATTGGCGTCGCGGTCGAAAATGATTGCCCGCGAACTGGTGGTGCCCTGGTCCAGGGCGATGATGTAGTTCTTATCCTGGGTGTCTGTCATGGTCGTAGGCCTTGCAAAAATAGGGGGTCAGGGCACAAGCATCAGTTGGCTTGAGTATCGCCCTGGCGATTGTCGTTTGTCTCAGGGTTCGCGTTTTGCGCCACTGGCAGGTTGCGGGCAATCAGGCCGCGATAAGTCGCGGCGCCCAGGCAAGCGCCCAGTATCGGTGCACACACCGGAACCAGGAAATACGGGATGTCCCGGCCGCCAGTGAAGGCGATTTCGCCCCAGCCGGCCAGGAAGGTCATCAGTTTTGGCCCGAAATCACGGGCCGGGTTCATCGCGAAGCCGGTCAGCGGGCCCATGGCACTGCCAATCACGGCGATCAGCAGGCCGATCAGCAGCGGTGCCATGGCACCGCGGGGCAAGCCGTTATTGTCGTCGGTCAGGGCCATGATCACCGCCATCAGGATCGCGGTGATCACCACTTCGACCAGAAAGGCCTGGCCAGTGGTGAGTGAAGGGTGCGGATACGTGGAAAACACCGAGGCCAGTTCAAGGCTTTCTGTGCTGCCGCGCAGCATGGCGTGGGTTTGTTCGAAATCGAAGAAGAGGCTGCTGTACAAGGTGTAGACCAGCGCCGCGCCGCAGAACGCGCCGCACACCTGGGCCAGCATGTAGAACGGCAGTTTGCGCTTGTCGAAACCAGCGAACAGCGTCAGTGCGATGCTCACGGCCGGGTTCAGGTGCGCGCCGGAAATGCCGGCGGTGAGGTAGATCGCCATGCTCACACCGACGCCCCAGATGATACTGATCTCCCACAGCCCAAAGCTGGCGCCCGCTACCTTGAGCGCGGCGACACACCCGGTGCCGAAGAATATGAGCAGCGCCGTGCCGAGGAACTCGGCCAGGCATTGGCTGGACAGCGTGGGTTCGCGTAGAGCAGTCGTCATTATGACCTCGTTTTTTTTGTTGTGAGGCGCGTGGGCGCTCGACAGCAAAGCCTGGTGTCTATCCCCGTTGACCCCAGGCAGATGTAGGAATGCACCTTATAAGTGCACCATTTATTCAGAAACGAAAAAATATAGACAAGAAACGCTTATGTCAAAGGTCGAAAGTGAACGGTCGGTCACGTTCTGGACGGTACTTGCGCTGCTGAGTCCGCGTGCTAGACAGGCGCATAGGGCATAAATTGGCTGGGTTGTGGGAATTGTCCTAAAGTAGCCGCCGATCTGTCCTAGACCGGAGCCCTGCATGACCCCCGCCCTCGATTTGCTGAAAAAAGCCCGCGCCGAGCACCGCGTGCACAGTTACGAACATGACCCCAAATCGGCGTCATACGGCCTGGAGGCAGCGGAGAAGCTAGGGCTGGATCCACAGCAGGTTTTCAAGACCTTGCTGGCCAGCAGCGAAAAGGGCGAATTGCTGGTGGCGGTGGTGCCGGTAGTGGGCACGCTGGACCTCAAGGCATTGGCGCATGCCGCGGGCGTGAAGAAATGCGAGATGGCAGACCCCGCAGCAGCGCAGCGGGCCACAGGCTACCTGGTCGGGGGCATCAGCCCGTTGGGGCAGAAGAAGCGCCTGCGC
The DNA here is from genome assembly GCF_039672635.1 of Pseudomonas sp. P39-UII1. Lineage (NCBI taxonomy): Bacteria > Pseudomonadati > Pseudomonadota > Gammaproteobacteria > Pseudomonadales > Pseudomonadaceae > Pseudomonas > Pseudomonas sp. P39-UII1. Next base: position 29,338 of record NZ_JBDFPP010000011.1, on the reverse strand, counting down.
ACCTTCATCGATGATTCGGCGCAAAACTTTGCAACCATCCATGTCAGCGCTGGGCGCCGTGGATTGGAAGTGGAGTTGGCAGCTGCGGTGTTGGCCGCACATACCCAGGGCACGTTTGCCGGAATCGGCCGGGGCTGATTCCACAAAGCGTGCGTTTTCTCAAGAAGAACATTGTACCTGTGGGAGCCGGCTTGCCGGCGATGGGCCGCGAAAGCGGCCCCAGTTTCATGATCAGGTCGCCGAGCTGTACCGACGAACCCCGTTCTCCTGGCGCGGCAATTGCGCCGCGACACTGCCCGGCGCCGGGAACAGCACCAGGTGATCAGCCTTCACGGCAATCCCGACAGCTTCACCGACCTGGTGGTCGATATGGCTTGGGAATATCGCTTCCAACTGGCTACCGGTGGGCAGTTGCAGGCGGTACAGGGTCGATGCGCCGAGGAAACTCTTGCCGACGATGTTCGCCCGAAGCGGGCTGTCTGCGGCAGGCACGATGTCGTCTGGGCGCAGCAGCACGTCCACCGAGCTGCCCGGTGCCATGATGTAGGCGCGGTTGCCACGCAGCTCACCGAGTTCGGTATTGACCGACTCGTGGCTGCTCATCTGGCCGCGGATGAAGTAACCCTGGCCGATGAAGCTCGCAACGAACGGGGTTTGCGGCTCATGGTAAAGGTTGTAGGGCGTATCCCACTGCTCCAGGCGACCTTCCTTGAATACGCCCACGTGGTCGCTGACCGCAAAGGCTTCTTCCTGGTCATGGGTGACCAGGATCGCGCTGGTACCGCGGCTTTTCAGGATGTCGCGGACCTCATGGCTGAGGCGCCGGCGCAGCTCCACATCGAGGTTGGAAAACGGCTCGTCGAGCAGTAGCAGTTGCGGTTCGGGGGCCAGCGCCCGGGCCAGGGCAACGCGCTGCTGCTGGCCACCGGAAAGCTCATGCGGGTAACGCCCGCCCAGGCCACCGAGTTTGACCAGCTCGAGCATTTCTTCCACCACCTGCGCCTGTTCAGGGTGCTTGGCGATGCCGAAAGCGATGTTCTGCGCCACGGTCAGGTGCGGGAACAGTGCGTAGTCCTGAAACACCATGCCGATGCGGCGTTTTTCCGGGGACAGGGTGAAACCGGCGCGGGAAATAACCTCGCCGGCCAGCTGGATCTCACCCTCGTGCACCGACTCGAAGCCGGCGATCGCACGCAGGGTGGTGGTCTTGCCGCAACCCGACGAGCCCAGCAGGCAACCGATGTCGCCTGCGTTCAAGTGCAGGTTGAGGTTCTGGACGATGCGCTGGTCGCCGTAGCCGCAGGCGAGGTCGCGCAGGTTGAGCAGTAGAGGTTGACTCATGCGTGGTGGTAAGCCGGTTCGACAAGGAATTCGAGAAGGGCCTTCTGTGCATGCAGGCGATTTTCAGCCTGGTCCCAGGCGACCGAACGAGGGTCGTCGAGCAGGTCATGGCTGATTTCCTCACCGCGATGGGCGGGCAGGCAGTGCATGAACAGGGCGTCGGGTGCCGCCAGGTCGAGCAGAGCGCGGGTGACCTGGTAAGGCGCGAAATGCGCCAGGCGCCGTGCAGTTTCCTCCTCTTGACCCATGGAAGTCCAGACATCGGTGGTTACCAGGTGCGCACCGCGGACGGCTTCACGCGGGTCACGGATGAGCTGCACGCGATCACCGCCCAGTGCCATGAAGCGTGGATCGGGGTCGTAGCCTTCCGGGCAGGCGATGCGCAGCTGGAAGTCGAACTGCTGGGCAGCTTCGATGTACGAGTTGCACATGTTGAAGCCGTCGCCGATCCAGGCCACGGTCTTGCCCTGGATCGAGCCGCGGTGCTCATGGAAGGTCTGCATGTCGGCCAGCAACTGGCACGGGTGCGACTCGTCGGACAGGCCGTTGATCAGCGGCACGCGCGAGTTGGCGGCGAATTCGGTAAGGGTGCTGTGGGCGTGGGTGCGGATCATCACCGCATCGACCATGCTCGACAACACGATGGCGCTGTCACTGATCGGCTCGCCTCGGCCCAACTGGGTGTCGCGCGGGGACAGGAAGATCGCCTGGCCGCCGAGCTGGATCATGCCAGCCTCGAACGACACCCGAGTACGGGTCGAGGACTTTTCGAAGATCATGCCCAGAACGCGGTTTTTCAGGGGTTCGAACAGCACGCCGCGCTTGCGCAGGTCCTTCAGCTCGATGCCTCGGCGGATCACCCCGAGCAATTCGTCGGTGGTGAAATCCAGCAGGGAGAGAAAGTGCCTAGCGCTCATGATTGACTACCTTATCTGCAACGGTATGCAGGTCGACCGTATGGTTTTTTTTGACAACGGGAGTGACCTGCGGCGTAAGCCGCACGGGGCGGACGAAATAGGGAAAGGCGCAATACTATAATTAAATGTCGCCTGAAACCAAGAGGGGAAACAGCGGCTCTGTTGCAAAGGGTGTAATTACCCATTGAGCCTGCGCTGTTTTTTATTTGCTACAGGGGTTGTACACGGCTTGCTGGCGATTTGGCAAATGGCTGTCGCAAATCGTGTGCCTGATGTCGGGGGATTCACACCACGAAGCGCGCTGGCAGGGGGCAAGGGCAGGGCGCATAGTCGGCTTCGGATAACAACCAAAGGCAGAGGCGGCCATGACCAAGACCCTGCATCACCGTGCCTGTCACCTGTGCGAAGCGATCTGCGGGCTGAACATCGAAGTCAGCCATGACCAAGGGCGGGCGCGTATCAGTTCGATCAAGGGCGATCCGCTGGACCCGTTCAGCCGCGGCCATATTTGCCCCAAGGCAGTGGCCTTGCAAGATATCCAGGACGACCCTGACCGCTTGCGTCAACCGCACCGGCGGGTCGGCGACCAGTGGCAGGCCATCAGCTGGGAGCAAGCCTTCGCCCTGGCGGCCGACAGGCTGTGGTCGATCCAGCAGGCCCATGGGCGTAATGTTGTGGCGGTCTATCAAGGCAACCCCAGCGTGCACAACTATGGGTTGATGACCCACAGCAACTATTTCCTGGGCCTGCTGAAAACGCGCAACCGCTTTTCCGCCACGTCGGTTGACCAACTGCCACAGCACCTGACCAGCTACCTGATGTACGGCCACGGCCTGCTGCTGCCGGTTCCGGACATCGACCACACCGATTTCATGCTGATTCTTGGCGGCAACCCGTTGGCCTCCAACGGCAGCATCATGACCGTGCCAGACGTGGAAAAGCGCCTCAAAGCCCTCAAGGCACGTGGCGGACAGTTGGTCGTGGTGGACCCGCGGCGTAGCGAAACGGCGGCCATGGCGGACCGGCACCTGTTCATTCGTCCGGGCGGCGATGCCGCCTTGCTGTCCGGGCTGCTCAACACCCTGTTCGACGAGGGCTTGGCGCGCGGCTCGCATTTGTCGGTCAACGGGCTGGAGCAAGTGCAGGCAGCGATTGCGCCTTTCAGCGCCGAGGCCATGAGTGCGCTTTGCGGCATCGACGCCGCCTGCATCCGCCAGCTGGCGCGGGATTTTGCCGCCGCCGACAAAGCTGTCTGTTATGGCCGCATGGGCGTGTCGACCCAGGCATTCGGCACGCTGTGCCACTGGCTGGTGCAAGTGATCAACCTGGTGACGGGCAACCTCGACCGCGAAGGCGGAGCGCTGTGCACCGAACCCGCCGTTGACCTGGTGGCGAGCACCTCGGGTGGCCATTTCAATGCCTGGCAGAGCCGGGTTTCAGGCTTGCCCGAATACGCTGGCGAATTGCCTGTGGCCGCCCTGGCCGAAGAAATGCTGACACCTGGCGATGGGCAGGTACGGGCCTTGGTGACCGTCGCTGGCAACCCGGTGCTCTCCACGCCCAATGGTCGACAGCTGGATGCGGCCTTGCAGGGGCTGGAGTTCATGCTCAGCATCGACCTGTACATCAACGAGACGACCCGCCATGCCGACCTGATCCTGCCCTCTACGTCAGCGCTGGAAAACGACCATTACGACAGCACCTTCAACCTGCTGGCGGTGCGTAATGTCACCCGCTTCAATCGGGCGATCCTGGCCAAGCCGCAAGGCGCTCTGCACGACTGGGAAATCTTCGTTGGCCTGGCGCAGGCTTTTGCCCAGCGCGCAGGGCTGGAACTCAAGCCGACCCTTGCACCGGCGCAGATGATCGACCTGGCGTTGCGTAAAGGGCGGTATGGCGAGGAGAGTGCCTGGAAGCTTTCCCTCCAAGCGTTGGCTGAACATCCGCATGGCCTCGATCTGGGGCCGTTGGGCGCCAATCTGGGGGCACGCCTGGCGACCGCGAGCAAGGCAGTGGAAGCAGCCCCGCAGGCCGTACTGGATGACTTGCGCCGGCTTGGCGAACAATCCCCACCCGGGCCAGGTGAATTGCTCCTCATCGGGCGGCGGCATGTGCGCAGCAACAACTCCTGGATGCACAACTTCCACCGGCTGGTCAAAGGCAAGCCGCGCCATCAGTTGCTCATGCATCCGCGGGATTTGCTGCAGCGGCAGTTGGAGGATGGCCAGCGAGTACGCATCCGTTCACGTACCGGCAGCCTCGAAGTCGAGGTGCAAGCTTGCGAGGACATGATGCCAGGGGTGGTCAGCCTGCCGCATGGTTTCGGTCATGGCCGCCAGGGCGTGCACATGCAGATCGCGCAGGCGCAGCCGGGTGTCAGTGCCAATGACTTGACCGATGAGTGTTTGCGCGATGCCGTTTCCGGTAACGCAGCGCTCAATGGCGTGCCCGTGCAAGTGGAGGCCGCCTGAGGCTTGGCAAGGCCGAGCACGGCGCTTGGGTTTCCGATACAATGCGTCACCGTGCCGACGACCGTGTCGGAAAGTTCAGCCGAGGTGCTACATGGATATCATCGAAACCATCAAAGAGCAGATTGCCAACAACACCATTCTGCTTTACATGAAAGGCTCGCCGAATGCCCCGCAGTGTGGCTTCTCGTCCCGTGCCTCGCAGGCCGTCATGCAGTGTGGCGAGAAGTTCGCCTACGTCGACATCCTGCAGAACCCGGAAATCCGCGCCAACCTGCCCAAGTACGCCAACTGGCCTACCTTCCCGCAGCTGTGGGTCGCCGGTGAACTGGTCGGCGGTAGCGATATCGTCCTCGAGATGTTCGAGAATGGCGAGTTGCAGACCCTGATCAAGGAAGCCGCCGCCAAGGCCAAAGCTTCCGAAGCCTGACCTTCCGGCAGGCATAAAAAAACCCGCTCATGGCGGGTTTTTTATTGGGCGCTGATTTTACTCTTCGCCCATCTGCGACTGCAGGTAGTTCTCGATGCTGATCTTGTCGATCAGGCTCAATTGAGTTTCCAGCCAGTCGATGTGCTCTTCCTCGGACTCGAGGATGTCTTCGAGCATGTCACGCGAGCCGAAGTCGCCGACGGTTTCGCAGTGGGCAATGGCGGCTTTCAGGTCGGCCAGGCCTTTCTGTTCGAGCTTCAGGTCGCACTCGAGCATTTCCTTGGTGTGCTCGCCGATCAGCAGCTTGCCCAGGTCCTGAACGTTAGGGATGCCCTCGAGGAAGAGAATACGCTTGATCAGTTTGTCAGCGTGTTTCATCTCATCGATGGATTCCTTGTACTCGTGCTTGCCGAGCTTGTTCAGGCCCCAATCTTCATACATACGGGCGTGCAGGAAGTACTGGTTGATCGCGACCAGCTCGTTTCCGAGGATCTTGTTGAGATGCTGGATGACGCTTACGTCGCCTTTCATTGCGGGTTCCTGCCCTGTAGAAGTGTGCCAATACAGAGAAGTTTGAGCCTGATACTTAGGGCTGTCAAACCTAAGTTCTTGAATAATAAGTGAAAATTAATAGGAATAAGAATGTTTGTGAACCGCGTTGGTGAGCTAACTTATTGAATTCTAGGCATAAAAAAACCGGACACGAGGTCCGGTTCTTCAAATTCGGCGGTATCAAGCGGCAGTAAATTCTACCGGATAGGGCAGGGCGGCTTGCTGGCTGACCTGAAGCTTGGTGAGCGTCTCACGCACCACCTCCTTGGCCAGGCAGGCACACTTGCCACATTGGCTGGCGACATTGGTCGCGGCTCGAACTTCCTTGTAGCTGCAGCATCCTTCATAGATCGCATCGCGGATCTGTCCGTCGGTCACGCCGACACAAAGACACACATACATAAAGTCGGACCATCGCTGGTTGAGTCGATGTGGGGAGAGTAATGGTAATGAGAATGCTTGTCAAAACACTTCGTCGGAGCCCGCGTGCTTGAGCGACCGGTGGTTGGATTCGGCCTGTCATCAGAAGCCGTGTATGATGGGCGGCCTTTGTTGGATGTCGGGCAAGCCCGCTTGGCCCGGCAACCGGTTTTTCACCCTCATCAGGAGATTACAATGAGCGTACTCGTTGGCAAACAAGCCCCCGACTTCACCGTTCCGGCTGTGCTGGGCAACGGCGAAATCGTCGACAGCTTCAACCTGGCCTCGGCCATCAAGGGCAAGTACGGCCTGGTGTTCTTCTACCCGCTGGACTTCACCTTCGTCTGCCCGTCCGAGCTGATCGCCCTGGACAACCGCATCCCGGACTTCCAGGCGCGCAACGTCGAAGTGATCGGCGTGTCGATCGACTCGCACTTCACCCACAACGCCTGGCGTAACACCCCGGTCAACAACGGCGGCATCGGCCAGGTCAAGTACACCCTGGCGGCCGACATCACCCACGAAATCTGCAAAGCCTACGACGTCGAGTCCGAAGGCGGCGTAGCCTTCCGTGGCGCCTTCCTGATCGACACCAACGGTGTGGTCCGTTCGCAAATCGTCAACGACCTGCCGCTGGGCCGTAACATGGACGAGCTGCTGCGCCTGGTCGATGCCCTGCAGTTCCACGAAGAGCACGGCGAAGTCTGCCCGGCCAACTGGAAAAAAGGCGACAAGGGCATGAACGCTTCGCCAGAAGGCGTTGCTGCTTACCTGAGCGAGAACGCTGGCAAGCTGTAATTGCCAAGCGCATAAAAAAACCGGCCTTCGTGGCCGGTTTTTTTATGCCTGGATGTCGAGGCTTCCAGTGCTTGTTCTTGCCCCATCGCCGGCAAGCCGGCTTTCACAGGCTCGAGCATTGCGCGGTACCTGTGGGAACCGGCTAGCCGGCGATGAGGGCCTCAACTCAGTCGTTGAAGTCGCGCCAGCCGCCCATTTCCTTCCAGCGGTTGACGATGCCGCAGAACAGCTCGGCCGTCTTCTCCGTGTCGTAACGCGCGGAATGCGCCTCACGGCCATCGAAGTCGATGTCGGCACTCTGGCAGGCACGCGCCAGCACGGTCTGGCCGTACGCCAGGCCAGCCAGGGTGGCGGTGTCGAAGCTGGAGAACGGGTGGAACGGGTTGCGCTTCAGATCGTTGCGGGCCACCGCGGCGTTGAGGAAGCCCAGGTCGAAGCTGCTGTTGTGGCCGACCAGGATCGCCCGCTTGCAGCCATTGGCCTTCAGTGCCTTGCGCACGCCACGGAAAATGTCGGTCAGCGCGCTTTCCTCGCTCACCGCCATGCGCAGCGGGTGGTCCAGCTTGATGCCGGTGAACTCCAGTGCGGCAGCCTCGATGTTGGCGCCTTCGAATGGCTCGACACGGTAGAAGTAGGTGTGTTCAGGGAACAGAAAACCTTTTTCGTCCATGCCGATGGTCACGGCAGCGATCTCGAGCAGGGCGTCGGTGGCGCTGTTGAAACCGCCGGTCTCGACATCCACCACCACTGGCAGGTAGCCACGGAAGCGCTCGGCCATCGGGTGACGCGAGCCGCTACCGGCCTGGCCTTCCTGGTCGTCTTCGTAGAGGTCTTCGCTCACGCGTTGTCCTCCAGCAGGCGCCAGCGCAGTTTTTCACCGGCGCGCAGCGGGATCACGGTGTGCTCGCCAAACGGCAGGCTGTCCGGGGCTGTCCACTCTTCGCGCACCAGGGTGATGCTGTCGGTGTTGGCCGGCAAGCCGTAGAAGGCCGGGCCGTGCAGGCTGGCGAAACCTTCCAGCTTGTCCAGCGCATTGCGCTGTTCGAAGGCTTCGGCGTACATCTCGATGGCCGCATAAGCGGTGTAGCAACCGGCACAACCGCAGGCAGCTTCCTTGGCATGACGGGCATGGGGGGCCGAATCGGTGCCGAGGAAGAACTTCGGGTTGCCGCTGGTAGCCGCGTCCAGCAGCGCCACCTGGTGGGTGTTGCGCTTGAGGATGGGCAGGCAGTAGAAGTGTGGGCGAATGCCGCCAACCAGCATGTGGTTGCGGTTGTACAGCAGGTGCTGGGCAGTGATGGTCGCGCCGACGTTGGCCGAGGCCTCGGTGACGAACTGCGCGGCATCGGCCGTGGTGATGTGCTCGAACACCACTTTCAACGACGGGAAGCGCTCGACCAGGCGGCGCATGTGCTCGTCGATGAAGCGCTTTTCGCGGTCGAACACGTCGATCTCGCTGCGGGTCACTTCACCGTGCACCAGCAGCGGCATGCCGACTTCTGCCAGCGCCTCGATGGCCGGGAAGATGTTGTCGATGCTGGTGACGCCGGAATCGGAGTTGGTGGTCGCGCCGGCCGGGTACAGCTTGGCGGCGTAGACGATGCCGCTGGCCTTGGCCGCGCGGATGTCCTCGGGGCTGGTGCGGTCGGTGAGGTACAGCACCATCAGCGGCTCGAAGCGGCTGCCGGCCGGGCGTGCAGCAAGGATGCGCTCGCGGTAGGCCGTAGCTTCGTCGGCATTGCGTACCGGTGGAACCAGGTTAGGCATGATGATGGCACGGGCGAAGGTACGCGCCACATCGCCAACGGTGTGGGGCAGGACGGCACCATCGCGCAGATGGATGTGCCAGTCGTCGGGACGCAGGAGGGTCAGGCGATCGGACATTGGGGATTCCAGGCGGGTCGAACTCAGGGCCCAATGCTACCGGAAAACCCCGTGCCGAGCACGGCTATCAAGTTTTCCGGCATGCGTCCGATAGCCTGCCTGTAAGCCGTCAGAATTAGTGGAGCCGCCCGTGCGCCAGCGTTACCTAGCCCTGTTGACCCTGTTCGCCAGCCTGCCGGCCGGTGCATTGACCTTCCAGACCCGCATGGAGAACATCGCCTGGAAAGTCGAGGGTGACCAGTTCGAATGCCGCCTGATCCAGCCGATCGACGGTTTTGGCAGTGGCGAATTCGTGCGCAGGGCAGGTGAGCAGCCAGTGTTCCAGCTGCGTTCGACCAGCAATGTGCTGGGTGCCGGGTCTGCCACGCTGCTGGCCGCTGCCGCACCGTGGCAACCCGGGCGTGGTGACATCAACCTGGGAGCGGTGCACCTGGCGCGCAGCGGTGTCCTGTTCAGTTCGTCCCAAGGCCAGGCAAGCCGCCTGATCAATGGGTTGCTCGATGGCCGCAGTACGGTGGTGCGAAGCTATAGCGGCGAAGCGGGGCGGCCGATGGAAGTCCGTGTGCTGCCGGTGAGCTTCGCCAAGGCCTACAGTGACTATCAGGCCTGTGCCGGCAAGATGTTGGCGATGAACTACGATCAGGTTCGCCAGACTCAGGTCGGTTTCCCCGGCGGTGGGATTGATCTGGACGCTTCGGCCCGTGCGCGGCTGGATGTGATTCTCGACTATCTCAAGGCTGATCCGACGGTCAACCATATCGAGCTCAATGGTCACTCCGACAACAGTGGCAACCGCCTGACCAACCGGGATACTTCGCGGCGCCGTGCGCTGGCGGTGGCTGAATACTTCAAGGCCCACGGTATTGCTGAAGATCAGATCACCGTACGCTTCCATGGTGAGCGATATCCGCTGGTGAAGAACAACAGTGCCGCGAATCGCGCACGCAACCGGCGGGTGAATATCGAGCTGGATCGAGTGGTGCCGGTGGAGAAGCCGGCACCGGTTGCGGCGCCGGCGAGTGGGGCTGGGGCGGTTCCGGCTTCAGCACCGGCGGCACCTGGGGTGAAAGCATCCTGATTTCGGGGGGCGGGGACCGAGGGGGCACCAAGTGCATGCCTTGAGGGGTGTGGCGCCTATGAGATCGAGCGCCGCCCGCGCGGCGCATCGCGAAGCGCTTGCCTTGGGACCTTCAGCGCCTTTGAGATCGAGCGCCGCCCGCGCGGCGCATCGCGGGGCAAGCCCGCTCCCACATTTGTTGCAACGTGCCATGGCCTGATAGGCCATAGTTGCCAGCCTTGTTAGCACGACGCGATTTTTTGGTTGGCGCGGCCGGCGCCCCACCTGTCTTCAGCCATGCGCCAAGGCGAACAACCATGGCCTGACTGGAATGGCACGTTGCAACAAATGTGGGAGCGGGCTTGCCCCGCGAAGCGCCGCGCGGGCGGCGCTCGATCTCAAGGGCCCTAAAAATACCAAGGCAAGCGCTTCGCGAAGCGCCGCGCGGGCGGCGCTCGATCTCACATGCGCCAACCCCCTCAAGGCATGCACCCGCTAGCCACACCTCCTCCAGCCATACACCTCCCACCCCCACCCAACCCAACCACCCCCCCCCGCGTCGCCCTCTCGACACTTCCTGTCGCTTTGTCGTCACAAGCTGTCGCCCCACTGTAAATTTATCCGTAACGCCGGTAGAATCGATCCCTTTCCGTACAACCCCGTGGAGTGATGGCATGGCGGACGTAAAAAAGGTCGTACTGGCGTATTCCGGCGGCCTTGATACTTCGGTGATTCTCAAGTGGCTGCAGGATACCTACGACTGCGAAGTGGTGACCTTCACCGCTGACCTGGGTCAGGGCGAAGAAGTCGAGCCGGCTCGCGCCAAAGCCCAGGCAATGGGCGTCAAAGAGATCTACATCGACGACCTGCGCGAAGAATTCGTGCGTGATTTCGTCTTCCCGATGTTCCGCGCCAACACCGTCTACGAAGGCGAGTACCTGCTGGGTACGTCCATCGCCCGCCCGCTGATCGCCAAGCGCCTGATTGAAATCGCCAACGAAACCGGCGCTGACGCCATTTCCCATGGCGCCACCGGCAAAGGCAACGACCAGGTACGTTTCGAGCTGGGTGCCTACGCGCTCAAGCCAGGCGTCAAGGTCATCGCCCCATGGCGCGAGTGGGACCTGCTGTCCCGCGAAAAGCTGATGGATTACGCCGAGAAGCACGGCATCCCGATTGAGCGTCACGGCAAGAAGAAATCGCCGTACTCGATGGACGCCAACCTGCTGCACATCTCCTATGAAGGCGGTGTCCTGGAAGATACCTGGACCGAGCACGAAGAAGACATGTGGCGCTGGAGCGTCTCGCCAGAGAACGCACCGGACCAGGCAACCTACATCGAGCTGACCTACCGCAATGGTGACATCGTCGCCATCGACGGCGTCGAGAAGAGCCCAGCCACCGTCCTTGCCGACCTGAACCGCATCGGCGGTGCCAACGGCATTGGCCGCCTGGATATCGTGGAAAACCGTTACGTCGGCATGAAGTCGCGCGGCTGCTACGAGACCCCGGGCGGCACCATCATGCTCAGGGCTCACCGCGCCATCGAATCGATCACCCTGGACCGTGAAGTCGCTCACCTGAAAGATGAGCTGATGCCCAAGTACGCCAGCCTGATCTACACCGGCTACTGGTGGAGCCCGGAGCGCCTGATGCTTCAGAAGATGATCGACGCTTCGCAGGTCAACGTGAACGGCGTTGTGCGCCTGAAGCTGTACAAAGGCAATGTCACCGTTGTCGGGCGCAAGTCGGACGACTCGCTGTTCGATGCCAACATCGCGACCTTCGAAGAAGACGGCGGCGCCTACAACCAGGCGGATGCTGCTGGCTTCATCAAGCTGAATGCACTACGCATGCGTATTGCTGCGAACAAAGGCCGCGGGATGCTCTAAGCGCCTCAGGCTGTTGGAAGAACCCTGGCTCCGGCCGGGGTTTTTTTTGGCGCGAAAGGCCGTACATTCACTTCATCAGCTGAGCCGCACTTTCCGGTAGCTCGCTTATTGACAGGCGAAAACACTGTTGATTGTCCAAGTTGCAAAATATCCAGTTGGCGCCCACGGGTTGAGGTTCTGAAACGGCACGCAGTAGATGTTCCTGGATCAGTTTCTGTGCATCGGGGCCGGACAGCATGAGCGTCACAGGCTGTACTGCGGATGAGGATGGTTCAGGGTTTTCGTTGGGTCGATCAGACTGGGTCGTCAATCGTTGAGCATCAATTGTGGCATGTGCTGTAGCAGGCTCAGTTGAGGTACGCGCTTCTTCGGGTTTGTAGAGTGACTTGTAATTGAAGTTGAGTGTCAGGAAAAAAAGCGCGGTAAGAAAAAACGGAAACCCCACGAGAAACCAAGTGTAGAGTGCCTGACTTTTTTCGCTGAGAAATGGAAGAGTTGCCAGTGCAGAGGACTCGATGATCCCGGCGAAGATGGCGATGATCGTCAGTGGGGCTGCGGGCTGGGTTGCAGTCATGATGGGGGCCTCCTGCGGTTTTTCAATCAATACCCTAGCGAGGCGATCAACTAAATGATGGACCGTTTCCGGACGGTGAAATTGATCCCGACGTCGAGCTGCTGGATTGACCCATTTGTGGTTGGCTAAACCCGCCAATGCAACGGATTTTTCCTGTCATGCCGTTTGATATTCAGACGCTTCAAGTGAACGGATAAATATGCATCTATGCTTGGGGGTAAATTTTTATCCTGTAGGAAAATTCCGAAAGCGATGTAAGGTTGATCTATTCGTCTGTTTGCGCGGGAAATTGACACGCCATTGAACCCCCTGCTCGGTTATGGTGTCCCGACGTCAACGCAAAATAATGAATGAATGGATCTCGCATGAATAAAGTCCTTATCGTGGATGATCATCCGGTCATACGCTTGGCAGTGCGCATGCTGATGGAGCGGCATGGCTACGATGTGGTCGCGGAAACCGACAACGGCGTGGCGGCCTTGCAGCTTACCCGGGAGCACCTGCCGGATATCGTGGTGCTGGATATCGGCATTCCCAAACTTGACGGGCTCGAGGTGATTGCCCGCATGGCTTCGGCCAGCCCGTGCAGCCGTGTGCTGGTGCTTACTTCACAATCACCGGGGCATTTCTCGATGCGCTGCATGCAGGCGGGGGCGTCAGGTTATGTGTGCAAGCAACAGGAGCTCACCGAACTGCTCAGCGCAATCAAGGCCGTGTTGTCGGGCTACAGCTATTTCCCCAACCAGGCTTTGCACAAGTCACGCGGGCAAGTGGGGGGTGTTAGTGAGACCGAGATGGTCAGCCGCCTTTCAGCGCGGGAAATGATGGTGCTGCAGCAGCTGGCGCGCGGCAAATCCAACAAGGACATCGCCGACAGCATGTTCCTCAGCAACAAGACAGTCAGTACCTACAAGACCCGTTTGCTGCTCAAGCTCAACGCGCATTCGCTGGTGGACCTGATCGAGCTTGCTCAGCGGCATGGCCTTACCTGACATCCGAGAAGCGCAAAGCCTCCACATGGGAGGCTTTTTTTGGTCCGGGCTACAGGTCGTAGTCGAAATCGGCGAGTTGCCGCTGCAGGCGTCGTTCTTCGAGGAGGTTGTCGATGGTCCGGCGCTTGCTCAGGTTGGTCTTGGCGGGTTCTACCTGGGGCTCGGCATCATCGTCAGTGGTGGCAAAGTCATCTTCGATCGACAGCTCGTCTTTATCGGTACTCATGAGTCGCTCCAAGCCAAAGGGCCATTGGCCGTCCTTATAACCAGAAAGCGAACATTGGTAAAAAAGATTTTTTCAATCGAAACCGCTACCTATTCACTATCGGGTCAATCGTCCGACGTTTTCAGCTTGTACTCGCACAAGTCCTCAATGCGGCAACTGCCGCAGCGGGGCTTGCGCGCCTGACACACGTAGCGCCCATGCAGGATGAGCCAGTGGTGCGCATCGAGCAGGTAATCCTTGGGCACGAACTTGAGCAATTTCTTCTCGACCTCCAAGACCGTCTTGCCAGGTGCGATACCTGTGCGATTGCTCACCCTGAAAATATGCGTATCGACTGCCATGGTGGGCTGGCGGAATGCGGTGTTGAGCACCACGTTGGCGGTCTTGCGGCCCACGCCCGGCAGCGCCTCCAGTGCTTCGCGGGTCTGCGGCACTTCACCGTCGTGGCGCTCGATCAGCAAGCGGCAAGCTTCAATGACGTTCTTCGCTTTGCTGTTATACAGCCCGATGGTCTTGATGTACTCGCTCAAACCTTCGACGCCGAGCGCGTAGATGGCTTGCGGGGTATTGGCAACCGGGAACAGGCGGGCGGTGGCCTTGTTGACGCCGACATCGGTGGACTGTGCAGAGAGGGTAACGGCGACCAGCAACTCGAAAGGGGTCGTATAAGCCAGTTCCGTTTTGGGGTCGGGGTTATCTTCGTGCAGCCTGCGAAAGATCTCCAGGCGTTTGGCGGCATTCATGGGGTCAACGCTTTCCTTGACGACGTGAGGGGGCTGGGCCCGGACGCAGGCGATTGTACAAGGCCAACAGCAAACCGAGCAGTAGTAGCGCGCCAGGCGCCAGGCTGGCGATGTGCAGGTTCAGGCCATTTTCCAGCCATTGGCGGCTGGCACCGAGCAACAGGCACAGGCCCAGCAAGCCAGCCAGATGCACACTCAGATGGCGCCAGCGGCCCTGCTCAGGCAGCAGGCGGTCCATAGCCAGGCATTGAAGGCAGATCAGTGCCGGGAAGTCGCCGAGCGCCAAGGCAAGCGGCAGCGCCCAGGCGCGCAGGGCCAGTTGCAGGCAACAGGCCAGGGCAGCCACCAGCAGCAGGCTCGCCAGCCCATACATCGCTCCGTCGAGCCTTGGCCGAAGAGGGTGCAGCATCGTCTGGTGCAGCACTGTCAGCAGCAGCATGCTGATGCCGATGACCGCTGCTTGCATGAATGTCCGGGTAGCGCCCAGCAGCGGCGCAAGGCTTGCCACCAGCAAGTAGAACCTAGTCATGTCCAGGCCCGCCGAGCAACTGCGTGCGATGTTGATCAACGTAGCGCAATGCGTCGTGCTGTGCCTCGATGACTGCGCGCGAGGTGACGGTGGCTCCCGCCAATTGATCGAAGTCGCCCTGGTCGCGCTTGAGTGCCCAGCGGGCATCAAGCCTACGGTTGGCGAACTGCGCCAGCCAATTCACCTGCGGGTCACTGATGCGCCCACCCAGGCCGGGGCTCTCCTGTTGATCGATCACTCGGGTGCCGATCAGGCGGCCATCCGCAGCGATGGCAATGCTCAGCCGTATGGGCCCGGCATAACCCTGTACCTGGCTCACCAGGATCAACGCTGTAGCCGCCGTGCCTCGGGTCGCACGATACGCGGCCAATATCCGGCTCTTCGGTGGCTGCGCCCCCGACAGCGGCAGAGGGTTGCTCAATGGGCTGTTGTCGTAGCTTTGGCCAGGCAGAACAGCGAGCAACTGGCGGGCTTGCAGTTGCTGTTCGGCATCGGCCATGGGCTTTCGGGTAAATTGCTGCCAGGCAACCGTGGCCAGCAAAGCCAGCGCCCCGACCAGCAACACCCACAATGCGCTGCGCACAGGACGGTTCATGGTGCGGCCTGCTGTTGCCGGGTGGCAAGCCGGTCGAGCGCCGGGGCTGCAAGGTTCATCAGCAGAATGGCAAACGCACTGCCATCCGGGTAACTACCCCAGGTACGGATCACGTAGATCAGCGCGCCGGCGCCAACGCCGAACATCAACTTTGCCAAACCGGCCTTGGGGCCGGACACCGGTTCGGTGGCAATGAAAAATGCCGCCAGCATGGTCGAGCCCGAGAACAGGTGCAGCAGTGGCGAGCCGTTGGAGTCCGAGCCTGAGCCATTCCAGCCCAGCAAGCTGAACACGAACAACGCGGCCAGCAGGCCTGCCGGGGCATGCCAGCTGCAGACCTTGCGCTGTATCAGAAACACCCCGCCCAGAAGAAACGCCAGGTTCACCCATTCAATGCCGCGGCCGCCGAAATGGCCAAAGCCCGGGTGATGGGCGAACAGTTCATCGATGGTCAGGCTGAGGTTGTGGCGAAGGCCGTCGAGCACGGTCGGCCCGGCCCATGCATCGATCTGTTCGCG
Source organism: Pseudomonas sp. P39-UII1 (assembly GCF_039672635.1). Classification (NCBI taxonomy): domain Bacteria; kingdom Pseudomonadati; phylum Pseudomonadota; class Gammaproteobacteria; order Pseudomonadales; family Pseudomonadaceae; genus Pseudomonas; species Pseudomonas sp. P39-UII1. The sequence goes on along the minus strand of NZ_JBDFPP010000011.1, from coordinate 13,402 downwards.
ACTGCCAAACACCAGGTTCAAGCTGTCGAAAAAACCTGGCGACTGCGCGGGCCAATGGCTCATCTGCAGCGGGAAGCTCAGCAGCACGAAGGCATAGCCGACCATCGCCGGGTTGAACGCGTTGCGTCCCACGCCGCCGAAGGCTTGCTTACCCAGGCCAATAGCGATGGTGGCGGCAATCACCGGTAACCACCAAGGCGCCTGGGTGGGCAGGGCGAGCGCCAGCAGTACTGCGCTCACCAACGCGCTACCGTCGCTCAGTGCCGTTGCCACAGGCCGGCCTCGAAGCGTCAGGCACGCAGCTTCGCAGCAGGCTGCAGCGAGCATGCACAGCAGCAGGCTGAACAGCAGGCCCCACCCCAACAGCCAGAACGATGCCAGCAAACCAGGAAGACAGGCCAGCAGCACCAGGCCCATTGCGTCGCGCAGCAGCCGTGGGTCAGGTGTGGTCATGAGCCAGTCTCACTGCCCGAGTAAGCCGTTGAGGCCCGAGATCGCGAGGGCCATGACACCTGCGCAGAGCAAAGTGACAGGCAGGCCGCGCAATGCGTTCGGCACGTCAGGGTGTTCGCACCGCTGCATCAGGTCAGCAAAAAGCACCAGGGCCAGCCAGAAACCCATCCCGGCGACTGAGCCGTAACCCAGCGCGGCAAGCCATCCACGGTGCTCGCCGATGACCTGCAATGCAAGGCCCAGCAGCAAGGCATTGGTTGCTATCGGCCAGGCCAGGTCTGCTGTTGGCCAATCAGGCCGTAACCTTGCCAGTGTTCGCGTTACACCCCAGGCGAGCAGTGCCATCCAAGGCAGCAGCAGGAACAAGCGCAGGTTCTGCAATTGCCAAGGCACCACGAGCAGACGCTCGAGCAGTTGCCCCCCGGTGACCCCAAACACGATCGACAAGGCGCACGCCAGGCCGCACACGTGCAGGCGCAGTCGTGAGGCCGGCTGTTGTTGCAAAAGCAGATGGCTGAGCAGCGCTGCGCTGACCAGAACCAGGGCATGGTCATTCATGCCAATGACGATAGCCGGGAATCGCTGGCGATGTCCGGTAATGCGCGAGGGGATGAAAAAGCCCCGGCACTGAGGCCGGGGCGGGGGAGGTTACTTGATGCGCTGGCCAGGCTTGGCGCCGCTGTCCGGGCTGAGCAGGTAGATCTCTTCGCCGCCAGGGCCTGCCGCCATGACCATGCCTTCGGACACACCGAAGCGCATTTTGCGTGGCTTGAGGTTGGCGACCATCATGGTCAGGCGGCCTTCAAGCTTGGATGGGTCGGGGTAGGCCGACTTGATGCCCGAGAACACGTTGCGGTGTTCGTCACCGATATCCAGGGTCAGCTGCAGCAGCTTGTCGGCACCCGGCACCGCTTCGGCCTTGACGATCAGCGCTACGCGCAGGTCGACGGCGGCGAAGGTGTCGAATTCAATTTCCGCCGACAGCGGGTCCTTGGCCAGTTCGCCGTTGCCGGCGGGTGCCTGGGCCTGGCCGCCAGCTGCCAGCAAGTCTTCCTTGCTGGCGGCGATCATGGCTTCGACCTTGGCCGGTTCGATGCGGCTCATCAGTGCCTTGAACGGGTTGAGCGTGTGGTTTTCCAGGCGCGACTGGTGGTCGTTCCAGTGCAGCGGCGCGACATTGAGGAACGCCTCGGCGTCGGCGGCCAGTACCGGCAGGACCGGCTTGAGGAAAATCACCAGTTGGCGGAACAGGTTGATGCCCTGGGCGCAGATTGCCTGGACTTCGTCCTGCTTGCCTTCCTGCTTGGCCAGCGACCACGGAGCCTTGTCGGCGATCCAGGCGTTGGCACGGTCAGCCAGGGCCATGATTTCGCGCATGGCACGGCCAAAGTCACGGGCCTCGTAGGCTTCGGCGATGGACGGGGCCGCAGCGAGGAACGCTTCGCTCAGCTCTGGCGCAGCGTCGCCGGCAACCATCACGCCGTCATTGCCCTTGTGAATGAAGCCGGCGCAGCGGCTGGCGATGTTTACCACCTTGCCAACCAGATCCGAGTTGACCTTCTGCACGAAGTCTTCGAGGTTCAGGTCCAGGTCATCGACGCCACGGCCGAGCTTGGCGGCGTAGTAGTAACGCAGGTATTCAGGCTGCAGGTGGTCCAGGTAGGTGCGGGCCTTGATGAAGGTGCCGCGCGACTTGGACATCTTGGCGCCGTTGACGGTCAGGTAACCGTGCACGTTGACCGCGGTCGGCTTGCGGAACCCTGCGCCTTCGAGCATGGCTGGCCAGAACAGGGCGTGGAAGTTGACGATGTCCTTGCCGATGAAGTGGTACAGCTCGGCTTTCGAGCCTTCGTTCCAGAACGCATCGAAGTCCAGCTCAGGGCGGCGTGCGCACAGGTTCTTGAAGCTGGCCATGTAGCCGATCGGGGCATCCAGCCACACGTAGAAGTACTTGCCGGGCTCGCCCGGGATCTCGAAGCCGAAGTACGGCGCGTCACGCGAGATGTCCCATTCCTGCAGGCCGGCGTCCAGCCATTCGGCCAGCTTGTTGGCCACGGCGTCCTGCAGCGTGCCGCTGCGGGTCCACTGCTGCAGCATGGCCTGGAAGTCCGGCAGCTTGAAGAAGAAGTGCTGCGAGTCGCGCAGTACCGGCGTGGCGCCGGAGATTGCCGACTTGGGGTTCTTCAGCTCGGTCGGCGCGTAGGTGGCACCGCATTTTTCGCAGTTGTCGCCGTACTGGTCTTCGGCCGCGCACTTGGGGCAGGTGCCCTTGATGAAGCGGTCGGCCAGGAACATGCCCTTCTCAGGGTCGAAGTACTGGGTGACCGAACGGGTGGCGATGTGCCCGGCGTCGCGCAGACGCGAGTAGATCATGCCCGACAGTTCGCGGTTTTCGTCGCTGTGGGTGGAGTGGAAATTGTCGAAATCCACCAGGAAGTCGGCGAAGTCGCTGCTGTGCTCGGCCTGGACGTTGGCGATCAGCTGCTCCGGGGTGATGCCTTCCTTTTCGGCGCGCAGCATGATGGCCGAACCGTGGGCGTCGTCGGCGCAGACATAGATGCACTGGTTGCCGCGCATTTTCTGGAAGCGAACCCACATGTCCGTCTGAATGTACTCAAGCATATGGCCAAGGTGGATGGACCCATTGGCATAGGGCAGGGCGCTGGTGACGAGAATCTGGCGTGGCTCGGACATGGTGGCTCGGCTACTTATATGGCTCGGGTAAAAATGAGGGTGATCGGCCACTATAAAGGGCCGGCGAATATATTTCACCCCATGTACGCAACTGCTGACGATTGACGGGTTAGGATAGGCGTCTGTTTGACTATCCGTTTGCCAATGGGAGCCTCCATGAGTGCCGTCACCCGTGCCGCCGTCGAAGGCGTGCTTCGCCAGTACACCGACCCTTATCTGAACCAGGACCCGGTCAGCGCCGGCTGCGTGCGCGCCATCGATATCCAGGGCGGGCAGGTCGCTGTGCAGTTGCAACTGGGGTATGCCGCTGGTCTGTTCAAGAACGGCTGGGCCCAGGTGTTGCAGACCGCGATCGAGAACCTCGACGGTGTCAGTTCGGCCCAGGTATCGATCGACTGCGTGGTCGCCGCGCACAAGGCCCAGGCCCAGGTGCCGGCCATGGCCAACGTCAAGAACATCGTCGCCGTGGCCTCGGGCAAGGGCGGTGTCGGCAAATCGACCACGGCCGCCAACCTGGCCTTGGCCCTGGCCCGCGAAGGGGCCCGGGTGGGCATCCTCGACGCCGATATCTACGGCCCCAGCCAGGGTGTGATGTTTGGTATCGCCGAAGGCACCCGGCCGCAGATTCGCGAGCAGAAGTGGTTCGTGCCGATCAAGGCGCATGGTGTCGAGGTCATGTCGATGGCCTTTCTCACCGATGACAACACGCCGATGGTATGGCGTGGCCCGATGGTGTCTGGTGCGCTGCTGCAATTGGTGACCCAGACGGCTTGGGACGACCTCGATTACCTGGTTATCGACATGCCGCCGGGTACCGGCGATATCCAGCTGACGCTGGCGCAGAAGGTCCCGGTGGCGGGTTCGGTGATCGTGACCACGCCGCAGGACCTGGCGCTGCTGGATGCGAAGAAAGGCGTGGAGATGTTCCGCAAGGTCAACATCCCGGTGCTGGGCGTGGTCGAGAACATGGCGGTGCACATCTGCTCCAACTGCGGCCATGCCGAGCACCTGTTCGGTGAAGGTGGCGGCGAGAAGCTGGCGAGTCAGTATGGCGTCGACTTGCTGGCATCGTTGCCGTTGTCGATGCTGATCCGCGAGCAGGCCGACAGCGGCAAGCCCACGGCGATTGCCGAGCCGGAAAGCCAGATTGCCATGGTCTATCAGGAACTGGCCCGCCAGGTGGGTGCACGGATCGTCTTGCAAGAAGCGGCGGCACCCGCTATGCCGAGCATTACCATCAGCGAAGACTGACGCATTTTGTGTGGGAGCGGCCTTGTGCCGCGAAAGGGCCGCAAAGCGGCCCCAGCACTATGTGGTTGGATCACATGGCTTGGGGGCGCTTCGCACCCCTTTCCGACCGGTCCGGCGCGCCGGCAAGGCCGCTTCTGGACAGGCATAAAAAACCCGCCAGAAGGCGGGTTTTTTTGAAAGCTAGGAAGCTAAATCGCTTAGGCGATTTGAACTTCTTCAGCCTGCATGCCTTTCTGGCCGCGGGTAGCGACGAAAGTAACAGCCTGGCCTTCTTTCAGGGTTTTGAAGCCGTCAGCTTGGATGGCTTTGAAGTGCACGAACAGATCGTCGCCCGACTGAGGGGTGATGAAGCCGTAGCCTTTCTCATCGTTGAACCACTTAACGGTACCGGATTGACGGTTGGACATTTTTCTGTCTCCTTGGACAAAGTAGATAACGGTCAGGAAAAACCCTGGCCGGGACTGAGTGCAAAGAGAGCAGAAAATTCAGCGATGGTGCGATCAGGATCGTGCATCAAACTAGAGATTCTCGGTGTCACGTGCAGCACAGTGGCGTCACCTTAACCCACTTTCCACGAGCTGCCAATCTCCAAAATAGCCTTTGATGAAATTCGGATCGGCGGCGGCCGCAAGCCCCGTCTGGCGCGGGATGCGGGATGGAACTTTAACCTGAGCGCGGGGACCGGTAAGATGCGCCTTTCGTTTTTTCACCTCGCAACTCTCAGGACACCCCCGCCATGAGCATCAAATCGGACAAGTGGATTCGCCGCATGGCGCAGGAACACGGCATGATCGAACCGTTCGTCGAGCGCCAGGTGCGCGGCGAGCACGACAGCCGGGTGATCTCGTTCGGCGTTTCCAGCTACGGTTACGACGTGCGTTGCGCCGACGAATTCAAGGTGTTCACCAACATCAACTCGGCCACCGTCGACCCGAAAAACTTCGACGCCGGCAGCTTCGTCGACGTCAAGAGCGATGTCTGCATCATCCCGCCGAACTCCTTCGCCCTGGCCCGTACCGTCGAGTACTTCCGCATCCCGCGCAACGTGCTGACCATCTGCCTGGGCAAGAGCACCTATGCGCGTTGCGGCATCATCGTCAACGTCACGCCACTCGAGCCGGAGTGGGAAGGCCACGTGACCCTGGAATTCTCCAACACCACCACACTGCCGGCGAAGATCTACGCCAATGAAGGCGTAGCGCAGATGCTCTTCCTCGAGTCCGATGAAGAGTGCGAAGTGTCGTACAAGGACCGTGGCGGCAAGTATCAGGGCCAGCGCGGCGTTACCCTGCCACGCACCTGAGCCGACGAGCGCGGGGAATTAGTTCTCGCTTGGGCACTCCAAGTTACTGAACAGTGCTGCCATGCATGATGCGTGGCGGCCCTAGTCAGGAGTTACCCATGAAACTCGATCCCGCAATCAGTGCAAAGCTGGCTGTGCTGCAGCCCAACCATATCGGCATGCTGGCGTGGTCTCTGCTGGCCCATCCTGCGCCGATGCACCTTGGCGGCGTACCCGGTCAGCCTGGCCCGGATACCCCGCAACCCGCCCAGCCTGGGGATACCCCACCCATGGAACCGGGCGAGCCAACCCTGCCCGATGAACCGCCTCCTGCCCCTGTGGCCTGAACGGCCCGTTCAGTCAGAGATGCAAGGGCCAGACCTGGTCCGCGCCGGCAAGGTAGATGCGGTTGCCCGGGTTCTGCTCGACATTCCAGCCGCCAGTGAATTCACCAAACGCCGGTAACAGGCTGACCTGACCCATGACGAAACAGGGCAGCCTCAGCCGCTGGCGGGCGCGACCACGCAGGACGTATACCGGGTGTACATGGCCTGACAACACCGGGTGGTCCGGGTGTGTTTCAGGTTCGTGTTGCAGCGCGAACGGCGGCAGTACCCAAGGTTCATCCTGAACCTCGATGCCAAGCTGTGCGGGTGGATCACCTGCATGGCGATCGTGGTTGCCACGCACCAGCACGATGCGCAACCCTGCATGGCGCGCCCGCCAGGCCTGTAGCTTGGCCATCGTTGCTGCGGTGCGGCCCGTTCGCGCATGCAGGAAGTCGCCCAGCACGATCAGCATCTCGCACTCACAGGCTGCAAGCAGTGCATCCAGGCGCTGGAGCGTGGCTTCGGTGGTGCCGCGTGGTACGGGTTGGTGCAGTGCACGGTAACTGGCAGCCTTGCCGATATGCACGTCGGCTACCAGCAGTGCACGACGGGCTGGCCAGTAAAGCGCACGATCAGGCATCAACCACAGTGTTTGCCCGCAATGTTCGATGGCCAGGTGTTCACTCACTTCGTTCTGCTCGCGGCTTTTTCAAGGTCGGCGACCATCCGCGCTATGCGATCCGCCAGCTTCTCTGTGCTCAGGGTTTCTCGCATGCCTTCCACCAGCAGCGTGAACGCCAGTGGCCCGGGCCGTCGCAGTTCGCGCACGTCCAGGCGCAGCTGGCTCATTTTAGCCAATTGACCCTGCAATCGTTCGATTTCCAGTTCCTCTCGCAGCACTTCGTCCCGTGCCTGGCCCAGCAGCAGGTTGCCGGCATCATGCTTGCGAAAGACCTCGAAGAACAGCCCGCTCGACGCCTGGATCTGCCGGGTGCTCTTTTGCGCCGCCGGGTACCCGCCAAACACCAGCCCGGAAATCTGGGCGATTTCACGAAAGCGTCGCAAGGCCATTTCACTGGCGTTCAGGCTGGCCAGCACATCATCCAGCAGACCCTCGCCGGACAACGCCGCAGGCAGGTGGGTGGCCCAGTCCACGGGGCTAGGGCTGAGCAGCTCGAAGCCATAGTCACTGACGGCAATGGACACCGACAGCGGTTGCTGGCGGCTGATCCGCCAGGCGATCAGGTTGGCCAAGCCCAGGTTGGCCATGCGCCCAGCAAAGGGGTACAGAAACAGGTGTGAGCCTTGGCGTGTGGCAAGCGTTTCGGCCAACAGTGTCTGTGTGCTGGGCAAGGCCGACCACTGCCCCTGAAGCGTGAGCAATGGGCGCACCACGCGCATCTCCGGGTCGTCGAAATGGCCGTGGGCGGCGGCATCGAGCTTTTCCACCAAGGCATCGGCCAGTTCGCTGGAAAGCGGCATTCGCCCGCCATTCCAGCGGGCGATGGCGGCTTTGCGGGCAGTGCTGCGGCGCACGTAGGCAGTCATGTTCTCTACGCGCACCAGCTCCAGTACACGCCCGGCAAAGACCAGGGTGTCGCCTGGGCGCAGGCGGGCGATGAACGCTTCTTCGACACTGCCCAGGTGTTTGCCGCCGCCACCTTTGCTCCAGTATTTGAGCTGCAGGCTGGCGTCGCTGACGATGGTGCCGATGCCCATGCGATGGCGCCGCGCCAGACGCTCGCTGGCGACCCGCCAGACACCATCGGCGTGGGCTTCGACGCGTTGGTAGTCAGGGTAGGCGCTGAGTGAGCTGCCGCCATGGCTGACGAAGTCCAGCGCCCACTGCCATTGGCTATCACGCAGCTCGCGAAATGCCCAGGTGCTGCGCACTTCAGCAAGCAGTTCGGCTGGGCGAAACCCACTGCCCAGTGCCATAGAGACCAGGTGCTGGACCAGCACATCCATGCACAGGCGTGGCGAGCGGCGTGCTTCGATATGCCCCGCAGCCAAGGCGCTGCGCGCCGCTGCGGCTTCCACCAGTTCCAGGCTGTGGGTGGGCACCAGGGTGATCCGCGACTGACGCCCCGGCGCATGCCCGGAACGCCCGGCGCGCTGCATCAGGCGAGCGATACCTTTGGCCGAGCCAATTTGCATGACCCGCTCCACTGGCAGGAAATCCACCCCCAAGTCCAGGCTGGACGTGCAGATCACGGCCTTGAGCGCACCCTGTTTGAGGCTGAGTTCCACCCAGTCGCGGGTCGCGCGGGCCAATGAGGCATGGTGCAGGGCGATCTGCCCGGCCCAGTCGGGGCGGGCGTCGAGCAAGGCCTGGTACCACAGCTCGGCCTGGGCGCGGGTATTGGTGAACACCAGGCTGCTGGCACTGCCGTCGAGCTCACGGGCGACCGGCTCGAGCATTTTCAGGCCCATGTGGCCGGCCCAAGGGAAGCGTTCGATGGCCTCGGGCAGCAGGGTGTCGACAATCAGGCGTTTGTCCTGGCGGCCCCGCACCAACTGGCCGCCCTCGGGCAACAGCACCTCGAGCGCATGGGGCAGGTTGCCCAGGGTGGCCGAGAGCCCCCAGGTCACCAGGCGCGGGTGCCAGCGGCGCAGGCGGGCAAGGGCCAGTTGCAGTTGCACGCCGCGCTTGTTGCCCAGCAGTTCGTGCCATTCGTCCACCACCACCAGGCGCAGGTGGGCGAAGTCCTCGCAGGCTTGTGCCCGGGTCAGCAGCAGGGTCAGGCTTTCGGGGGTGGTGATCAACGTGCTCGGCAGGCGCCTGGCTTGCCGGGCGCGCTCGGCGCTGCCGGTGTCACCGCTGCGCACACCGACGCTCCAGTTCAGGCCGAGCTCATCCAGCGGTGCTTGCAAGGCCCGGGCGGTATCTGCGGCCAGCGCGCGCATGGGTGTGATCCACAGCACTTGCAACGGCGCGGGCTGGCGCCCTGGGGCAGGCTGGGCAAAGGCGCGCAGCGCCGCAAGCCATACCGCGTAAGTCTTGCCGGCACCAGTGCTGGCATGCAGCAACCCCGATTCGCCGCGGCCGACCGCCGCCCAGACTTGCCGCTGGAAGGCAAAGGGCTTCCAGCCGCGTGCGGTGAACCAGGCATTGGCTAGGTCGGTTTGGGCGGGCATGCGGGCGCGGTGTCCTTCGAAGGCTGTGCTTATAAGGACCACCCGCCCGGTGCATTGGTTTTACCGAGTCAGTTCGCCAGCAGATAGCCGCTGCGGCACACCTGTTGACCTGCTACGTGGGCAATGACCATTCCAGCCGTGGCCATGCGCCGCACGCTACGGGCATACAGCAGGCCGGGCTGGCTGTTGCGCACGGCGGTCACCCGGTCGCTGAGCGGGTCGATGACTTCGGCGATAAGTTGGCCAGCCTCAAGCTGCTGGCCAGGCCGGGCGTGATACACCAGCAGCCCACCGAGAGGGGCCGATACCGGTTCGACAGCGGCCAGCGGGGTAGCGGGGCTGGGCAGTGCCGGCAAGGGCGCGGGTGTACCCGCTAGGACGCCCGCGTGGGTGAGGTAGTCAAGGATCGCCTGGCAATCCTTGCTCGCCAGGTCATGGCTGACGTCGGCCTGGCCACGCAGTTCGACGGTCACCGCTACGCTGCCCAACGGGATCGGGAAGCGCTTGCCAAAGCGTTGCTGCAGCTGCCACCAGACCAGGCTGAAACATTCATCGAACGACTGCCCGCCGGAATCGGTGGCCAACAGGCTGGCCTGGGCCCCCAGGTAGCGGGCCAGCGGCTCGACCTGAGGCCAGGCTTCCGGGGTGGTATAGAGGTGTTCGACCGCCTCGAAGTCGCAATGCAGGTCGAGGACCAGGTCTGCATCGCAGGCCAGCCGCTGCAGGATCAGGCGCTGAGACTGCAGCGGCGTAAGCGCCGGGTGGGCGTCCAGGCCGCGGCGCAGGTACTCGCGGATCAGCGCGAGGTTGTGCGCGGGGTCCTGGGTCAGATGCCCCTCGATCTGGTCGCCGATGCTATCGGAAAGGTCGACGAAATTGCGGTTGAAGTTCTCGCCACTTTGCAGCTCGAAACGGCCCAGCGGCGCATCCAGCATCACCTGCTCCAGGCCCACCGGGTTGGCCACGGGCACCAGGATGATTTCGCGGCGCAGGCGCCCTTGCTGTTCCAGCTCGCCCAGGCGGCGCTTGAGGTGCCAGGCCACCAGCATGCCCGGCAGTTCGTCGGCATGCAGTGAGGCCTGGATATACACCTTGGCGCCACCGCGCGGGCCGAAGTGGAAACTGTGCAGTTGGCGAGTGATGCCGGGTACGGGGGACAGCAAGTCGTGGGTCGAATGGTGCATGGTGGTCCTGATTACGTGGCGAAAACGGTCTGCGACACGGGTCGGCACAAAGCTAAGCATAATTTTGCCGGCTGTGCCTCTCTGCGCGTCTTGCCACGGTATGCGGTCAGGTTAGCAGTGCTTGCAAGGTCGCCAGGTCGTCCGCCTCGGCGACCGGTTTGTCCTGGCGCCAGCGCAACATGCGTGGGAAGCGCACGGCGATGCCGCTCTTGTGCCGCTTGGACAGTGCGATACCCTCGAAGCCCAGCTCGAACACCAGCGTCGGGGTCACGCTGCGCACCGGGCCAAAGGTTTCTACCGTGGTCTTGCGGATGATGGCATCCACCTTGCGCATTTCTTCATCGCTGAGGCCCGAGTAGGCCTTGGCGAACGGGACCAACGCACGCTCCGGGCTACCGGGTGGCGCGTTCCAGACGGCGAAGGTGTAGTCGCTGTACAGGCTGGCGCGACGGCCATGGCCGCGTTGGGCGTAAATCAGCACCGCATCGACGCTGAACGGGTCGATCTTCCATTTCCACCACACCCCCATGTCCTTGGTTCGGCCCACACCGTACAAGGCGTCACGCTGCTTGAGCATGAGGCCCTCGACCCCCAGGCTGCGCGACTGTTCGCGCTGAACGGCAAGGTCTTGCCAGTCCTGCCCTTCCAGCAGCGGCGAAAGCAGCACGGGGGCCAGTGGGTAGTCGGCGACCAGGCGCTGCAATTGCTGACGGCGTTCATGTTGTGGCCGGTTACGCCAGTCCTCGCCTTGCCACTCCAGCAAATCGTACGCCTGCAGTACCACGGGCGTGTCGGTCAGCAGCTTCTTGCCCAGGGTCTTGCGGCCAATGCGTTGCTGCAGCAGGGCGAACGGTTGCACGGCCAGCGCTTCGGCGGTGGCGCCGGGTTTCCAGACCAGGATCTCGCCGTCGAGGACGACGCCGTCCGGCAGGCTCTGCGCCAGGCTGTGCAGCTCCGGGAAACGGTCGGTGATCAGCTCTTCGCCACGCGACCACACCCACACCTGGCCATCGCGCTTGACCACCTGGGCGCGTATGCCATCCCACTTCCATTCGATCTGCCAGGCGCTGGGGGGGCCAAGCAGGTCGTCGAACTGCTCGGTGGGGGCCTGGAGGGCATGTGCCAGAAAGAACGGGTAAGGCTGGCCGCCGCGCTGGCTGTGTTCATCAGCCGATTCGGCGGCGATCAGCTTTTGGTAGCTGTCGGCAGTAGGGCGATGGCTGATGTCGGTGTAGCCAACCAGGCGCTGCGCCACGCGCTTGGCATCCAGCCCGGCCAGCTGTGCCAGGGCGCGGGTGACCAACAATTTGGACACGCCGACGCGAAAGCTGCCGGTGATCAGCTTCAGGCACAGCATCAGGCTGGGGCGGTCCAGTTGTGCCCACAGGGGAGGCAGGCGCTGCTGCACTTCTTCGGCGGGCAGCCCGCGAAGGGGGAGCAGGTGGCCTTCAACCCAATGGGCCAGGCCGTCGTCGCTGCCGTGGTGATTTTCAGGCAGCAGCAGCGATATGGTTTCCGCCAGATCGCCCACCGCCTGGTAGCTTTCTTCGAACAACCAATCGGGCAGGCCGGCCAGTGCCGTCGCCAGTTCGCGCAGTACGCGGGTAGGCACCAGCTGGCGCGGCCGGCCACCCGACAGGAAATACACGGCCCAGGCCGCATCTTCGGCAGGGGCGGCGGCAAAATAGTCGCGCAGCGCTTCGAGCTTGGCATTGCTGGACGTCGTGGCATCCAGCCGCAGGTAGAGTTGGGCGAAGGCTCTCATGCTCCGGCTTCCGTCGCAGGGGCGTCATCTTCCTCGCCATACTCGGTCACGAAGGCGCGGGCATCGAGGCCCTTTTCATTGAGCAAGCGCACCAGCACATTGACCGAGCCATGGGTGACCATCACCCGTTCGGCACCGGTCTGCTCGATGGCCCAGAGCAGGCCTGGCCAGTCAGCATGGTCGGACAACACGAAGCCACGGTCCACGCCGCGCCGGCGCCGCGTGCCGCGCAGCAGCATCCAGCCACTGGCGAAGGCATCGCTGTAATCGCCGAAGCGGCGCATCCAGCTGCTGCCTGCGGCAGAGGGGGGCGCCAGAACGATGGCTTGGCGCATGAGCGGGTCGTTTCGGGGCACATCACCCGCATAGAGGGTTTGCGGCAGGTACACACCCGCCTCGCGGTATACCTGGTTGAGGGGCTCCACCGCACCGTGCACCAGAATCGGCCCGATGCTGCTATCCAGGCCGTGCAGAATGCGCTGAGCCTTGCCGAAGGCGTAGCAGAACAACACGCTGGCCTTGCCCTGATCCCGGTTGGCCCGCCACCAGGCATTCACCCCGGCAAACACCTCGGCCTGGCTTGGCCAGCGGTAGATGGGCAAGCCGAAGGTCGATTCGGTGATGAAGGTGTGGCAGCGCACCGGCTCGAACGGGGCGCAGGTGCCGTCGGGCTCGACCTTGTAGTCACCGGAGGCCACCCAGACCTCGCCCTCATGCTCCAGGCGCACCTGGGCCGAGCCCAGCACATGCCCGGCCGGGTGCAGGCTGATGGTGACGCCGTGGTGACGGATGCGTTCGCCGTAGGTCAGCGTCTGCAAGTCGATGTCCTGGCCAAGGCGGCTGCGCAGGATACCGGCGCCAGGGGTGGCGGTCAGGTAATGCGCGTTGCCGCGACGGGCATGGTCGCCATGGCCATGAGTGATGATGGCACGCGCCACCGGCCGCCACGGGTCGATGTAGAAATCACCGGGCGGGCAGTACAGGCCTTCGGGGCGGGCGATGACGAGGTCCATGGCGTAGGCACTGGTGGTTGGGGTTACCAGTTAGGAGCGATGCCAGGGTTGGGAAGTTCGCAGAGGTTTGAGTTTGAGGTTAAGGTGCCTGTCGCGAGGGCAGTGGCGCTCTTGTGATCGAGCGCCGCCCGCGCGGCGCATCGCGGGCAAGTCGGATCGCCGCACCGCCGCTCCTTGTATCTCGACTTTCGCCTCCCAAGAGGCGAAAGTTCTCGACTGATCATCGAGGGAAGGTCTTGAAGCGGAGCCGCTCCTAGGGCATCGAGCCCGTACTGTAGATGACGCTCTGGCCT
>NZ_JBDFPP010000010.1:0-200765 GCF_039672635.1 Pseudomonas sp. P39-UII1 | reverse complement strand
ACGGGCTCGATGCCCTAGGAGCGGCTCCGCTTCAAGACCTTCCCTCGATGATCAGTCGAGAACTTTCGCCTCTTGGGAGGCGAAAGTCGAGATACAAGGAGCGGCTTCAGCCGCGAAGCAGGCGCCGTGGTGGATGGCACCGGCTTCGCCGGTGTTCGCGGCTGAAGCCGCTCCTACAGGATCCCCGCCATATCAGTAAGTTAGCGTTTGTTTTGTGGGAGCGGGCTTGCCCCGCGAATGGGCGGCGCAGCAAAGCACCTATTCAGCGACCAACAATAAAGATTGCGGCACAGCACTTTGAGGATGCTGCGGCTCCTGCAAGTTCACCAAGCGCAACCCCGCCATATCCAGCGCATTCAACCAGCTGGCCAAGGTGCGGAAATACCACGGCATCGGCTGCCACTGGCCGGCAAGCCCGGCAAACGATTCTTCGCGCCAACCATCCTGGTAATCCCCGTTCGCCATGCTCCAAGGGTGCAGGGTCTGGATCACCATCGTGCCGCTTGGGGCCAATAGCGCTTTCATCGCCGCCAGCAGGGGGATGATGTCCTGGTGCAGCAAGGCGAAGTTGGCGCAGATCAGGTCGTAGTCGCCGCCAATGTCCACTTCTTCAGCGGCCAGTTGTTCATAGCTGGCTTTATGAACCGCTGACGAACCGGCTGCGCGCGCCGCTTCGACCAGCACAGCATCACCGTCCACTCCGACAGCATCGATGCCCCGGTCAGCCAAGGCGCGAAGCAACCAGCCTTCGCCGCAACCAAGATCGAGGACGCGTTCAGGCTGGCGGCCGAGAATCGCCAGCAGGATGGCCTGGTCGGTGACCTGCCGGCGGCTTTCGATGGCGCCGCCGCGAACGGCGTCGATCCAGGCTTTGGCATTGAGCTGCCAGCTAAGCTGCAAGTCGGCTTCAATGGACGGCATGGCGGTATCCTGGCGTGACGTTCACCAAGCATAAATGCCCCGGAGCGGCTCCCGCTACCCCCGCCAGCCACCGCCACGCGGGGTTCACATATTCGCCAGCTCCAGGCTGCTCAGCCCCTGCTGCGGCTTGACGGCGCGTCGCTCCGGATGGGCGCTCGGTGTGATCGAAGCACCTAATTGGTGCGCAGCACATGTGCGTTGCGTAGCCCAAACGTCGAAATCGTTAGCATGCATACGAGTTGGCGCACTCCTTGCTGTCACTTTGCCATTTTCATGTCGCATGTGGTGAAGATAATGTCGCTTTCAAGTAGTTCCATGCCGTTGTCATCAAGCGAAAAGCGTTGGCTCCCCTGGTTGGGGAAAACAGGCAAACTCAGCATGGGCTGGGCCTGCTGGCTCAACCGGGCCAGCTACCCCGTGATCGAGCAAACGTTTGAAGCCATCGCCCAGACCCGCATGCGGTTGCTGCACAGTTGGGCCCGTGAACAGTGGGAGCACTTGAGCGAACTGGCCGATCACCTGACGCCGGGGTTCGCCAATCTCGACAGTAAGGCACTGCACAGCAAGCTTGCGCAGGCTGAAGACTTCTCGGAACTGTTCGTCATCGACTGCATCGGCACGGTCATCGCCTCGACCTGGCCGCAACGCGAAAAGCAGCGGGTCGAGCAAACCGCAGCCGTGGCCGAAGGGCTCAAGGCAGCGTTCCTGCACGGCCCCTACAGGGACCCGCTGACCCTGCAGATTGGCCCTTCGTCGTCGCGCTTTCACGATGAAGTCACCTTGATGTTCTATCAGCCGCTCAAGGCCAACGGCAAGGTGGTCGGCTGCCTCTGTGGCCGGGTGCCCAACGATGTGTTGGGGGACCTTATCCAGCGTGAGGCCGGGCACATCTTCGCCGAGTCGGGCGACAACTACCTGTTCATGGCGCACTCGCGCTTCGACCCTGCAGTCCAGCCGGGCACCGCGTTGTCACGCTCGCGTTTCGAAGACGCTACGTTCACCCAGGGCGAAAACCTCAAGAGCGGGGTGCATACGCGCTGGGCCACCGTGCAGGTTCAACGCCATACGGAGCTTGAGCTGCGCTTCACCGACCCGGCCACGCAGCAGCTTCACCCCGGCGTGCGGGAAACCATCCGCCACGGCGCCAACCTGTTCGTCACCTCCCCCGGTTATTCCGACTACCGCCATGTACCGGTAGTGGGCAAAGGCGTGACGTTCCAGCTGCCCGGTTCACCGGACCGTTGGGGGATGATGTGTGAAGCCGACCTGGAAGAAGTCTACCGTCGGCGCTCGCTCAGCTACGGGCTGATGAAACCGTACATTGCGATCATGGCCGGGCTGTTCGGTTGCAACTTCCTGGTGCAACACTACGCCGGCCTGGCCCAAGGGCTGAACGATGCATTGGCAGCCTTGAGCATGCTGGGGGCCACGCTGTTGTTCAGCGTGGTCGGGCCCCGAAGGCTGGCGGCCAGGCTCAATGACATGAGCGGGGTGCTGCGGACCATCGCCGAGGGTGAAGGCAACCTGCGCCAACGCCTGGACACCACGGCCATGGCCAATGACGAGACCGGCGACATGGCGCGCTGGATCAACAGCTTCATCGACCGCCTCGATTCAGTGGTGGGGCAAGTGGTCAAGGCCAGCCGCACGGTGGGCGCCACCAACCAGATGATGCTGGGGCGCAGCCAGGAGGCGAGCGTCAGCTCTGCCGAGGTAGCCGATGCAGTGCACCAGATGATGATCATCATGGAGGATCAACTGGGCGAACTGCAGCAAGCTTCGGTCAGCGCCGAGCAGATGAAACAGGCCATGGATGAGGTGGTCAGCCGTGCCCGTGAGCAATACCTGGCGGTGCAGGAGGGCACCCAGTCGATTCGTGATGTGGTGGCGCGCTCAGCCTCCAGCGTGCAGTCGCTCGACAGCAGGATGACGCAGATCGGCAACATCACCGGGCTGATCAGCGACATCACCAACCAGACCAACCTGCTGGCCCTCAATGCCGCCATCGAGGCCGCGCGGGCGGGTGAACATGGCCGCGGCTTCGCAGTGGTGGCCGATGAGGTACGCAGCCTGGCCCTGCGCACTGCGCGCGCCGCCGATGAAATCCGGGAAAAAGTCGAAGGCCTGCAGAACGAAACCCAACAAGCAGTGAGCTTCATGGAGGAGGGCGTGCAGAACGTCGATGACAGCCTGCGCCTGGCTGAAGGTGCGTCGTCGGAAAACGTACAGTTGCATCAAGCGGTGGAAGGCATGTTCGCGATCATTCAGCAGCTTCACAGGCGCAGCCTCGTATATGGCAAGACCATCGAGCAGGTCAACCAGTCTTCCAGCGAAATGCGCCAGACGGCGGTGGTGTTGCAGAACAGTGCAGAGACGGTGAAGGTCAATGCCAACAAGCTGCAAAAGCTGGTAGGGCAGTTCGAGGTCAGCAGCGATATCGAACGGGTGGCTGCGGCGTGAACTGCAGTGTGGCTCGATGACTTGGGCGCGAGTTTGTGGGCGGCGGTCTACTTGCGATTCACCCAACGCTGCTGCCTTGCGTTACCATCCGCACCCCGCAAACGGAGCCGCCCATGGCCAAGGACATCGACAACCCCTGCGTCTCGCTCTGCCAGCTCAACAGCGAGCTGTGCGTGAGCTGTGGCCGAACGCGGGATGAGATACGCAAGTGGCGCGGCATGAAGCGCCCGGAGAAAATGGCCACGGTGCAGCGGGCCGCCACGCGAATGAAGGCCATCGTCAAAAAAAGCGCCAAGCGCAAGGGCAGCGACTGATTCATTACTCGTCACCGCCTGTAAAGCTGCGCCTGGATCTCAGGTAAGATGCACGCTCCGTATTCAACGAGCCATGCAACATGGACCCGCACTCGCTTCTCGCCTTCACCCTGGTTGCCGCGATCGCCATCGCCAGCCCGGGTCCCGCCACCCTGATGGCCATCAACAACAGCCTG
Organism: Pseudomonas sp. P39-UII1; assembly: GCF_039672635.1. Lineage (NCBI taxonomy): Bacteria > Pseudomonadati > Pseudomonadota > Gammaproteobacteria > Pseudomonadales > Pseudomonadaceae > Pseudomonas > Pseudomonas sp. P39-UII1. The sequence continues at coordinate 196,894 of NZ_JBDFPP010000010.1, read as the reverse complement.
GCCCACGGGCAGCGCAGCGCGGTGTGGTCGTCGCTGGGCAATGGCAGTGGCCTGTTCTGCCTGTCGGCGGCGGCCATGCTTGGCCTGGGGGCGCTGCTTGCCAGCTCCGAAATGCTGTTCAACGCAGTCAAGGTCATCGGCGCAGGCTACCTGTTCTACCTCGGCGCCCGGCAACTGCTGAAAAAAACCTCGACCCCGGTTGGCACTGCAGAGGCCAGTGCCAGCAAGCCCACCCCGTTCAAACTGTACAAGTCGGCATTCCTGACCGCCGTGACCAACCCCAAGGCGACGATGTTCTTCACCGCCCTGTTCCCGCAGTTCATCGACCAGAGCGCCGCGCTGCTGCCGCAGTTTCTGGCCCTGACCGGCATCTTCGTGGCCTTGTCGCTGGCGTCTCTGAGCCTCTATGCCGCGCTGGCCGCGCGGGCTAAAGGGGTATTGACCCGGCCTGAGTCGTCGCGCTGGGTCAACCGCGTGGTCGGTACCACCTTCATCGGTTTCGGTGCCGCGATTCTGGCCATGCGCCGCCAGGCCAGCTGAGCGCAGGAGCGAGGTTCAGCCGCGCTACGGCCAGGGTTTCAGATGGAACGTTGATTGACCCGCGCCGACAGCTGCTCGGCGCTTTCCTTGCGCTCGGAATAGCGGTCCACCAGCGCGTCCTTGCGATCGCGCAGCAGCAGGGTGAACTTCAGCAGTTCCTCCATCACATCGACAACCCGGTCATAGTAGGCCGAGGGTTTCATTCGCCCCGCCTCGTCGAACTCCAGATACGCCTTGGGCACCGAAGACTGGTTAGGGATGGTGAACATGCGCATCCAGCGGCCCAGCACCCGCAGCTGGTTGACCACGTTGAACGATTGCGAACCGCCGCAAACCTGCATCACCGCCAACGTCTTGCCCTGGGTGGGGCGAACGGCACCCAGCGCCAATGGCACCCAGTCGATCTGCGCCTTGAACACGGCAGACATCGCCCCGTGACGCTCTGGTGAGCACCACACCTGGCCCTCCGACCACTGCATGAGGTCGCGCAACTCTTGCACTTTGCAATGCTCGACTGGCGCATCGTCGGGTAGCGGCAATCCCGATGGATCGAAGATGCGGGTCTGCGCACCGAAGTGCTCCAGCAGGCGGGCGGCTTCCTCTACCAGAAGGCGGCTGAACGAACGCTCTCGCGTGGAGCCGTACAGCAGCAAGATGCGCGGCTTGTGGTTGCTGGCGCGGGTTTCGGGTGGGGCATCGCCGAGCAGGGAAAGGTCGAGGTTGGGCAATTCATTGTGCATGCAGTTGTACCTGTTCAGAGCGAGCCGATGCGGTCCAGCTCGTGCTTGAGTTGTTGAGGGCCGAGCTGGTCGAAGGCGAGCGCGAAGAAGGCGCTGCAGCGCACTTCGATGCGCAGCAGCGTGGCGACAAAAGCGGCGTTGATCTGTGCATCGTCCCCTGCCACGTCGGACGGGTCTTCAAGCCCCCAGTGCGCCTTCAGGGCAGCGCCGAAGTACACCGGGCAAGTCTCGCCGGCTGCCTTGTCGCAGACTGTGATGACCAGGTCTGGCGGGTTGCCTTCGAAGGCATCGTTCCCTTTGCTGCCAAGGCCGTCGATCGAAATACCCGCCTGCTGCAGCGTGGTGAGGCTGCGCGGCAATACCTGGCCTTTGGGAAAACTGCCGGAACTGACAGCTTCAAAGCCTGCCGGCGCCAGGTGATTGAACAGCGCTTCGGACAGGATGCTGCGGCAACTGTTGGCCGTGCACATGAACAACACTCGCATCGATAACTCCTGCCGCTGTGTGGCGGCGTCAAAGGGCTCAGCAGCAGGTGGCTTCACGGACGGGACGCCCGTCCATGGTTTTCAAGCGTGCGCAGTCGTGCGCCAGCCAATCGGCATTGGCCTGCAGCGTGACGTGCAACATCTCGCCCACCCAAGCCGGCAGGGCAGGGTTGAGGCGGTAATAGACCCATTGGCCTTGACGACGGTCCAGCAACAGGCCGCTGTTGCGCAGTTGCGCCAAGTGCCGGCTGATTTTCGGCTGACTGTCATCCAGCGCGCACATCAGTTCGCAGACGCACAACTCGCCCTGGCTGGCGATCAGCAGCGTCGCGCGGGCACGGGTTTCGTCTGCCAGGCTCTTGAAGACTTCAGGAGGGGTGATCATGGGGCATCCATATATGTGAATATGCGTATATACGCATATTCGGATTTCTATCGCAAGCCCTCATCCGCAATGTGATGTTGGTTACGCGCACGCGTATGATGCCAATTGATCAAACCTGTAAACCGAGTGTCACCATGAACCGTCGCAAAAAAATCAACCAGCTACTGAAAGCCCACCAGAAAAAAGCCGCGGCGAAGCTGGCGCCCAAGAGCAAGCCCAAGTACATCTGCAAGGCCGACCGATTGAAGATGGAGGCGCAGGCTGCAGCCGAGCAGAGCACCGTTTCCTAGGGCTGAGGCCGCCTGCCTGGCGGCCGCTACCCCAGGTGTCTCACCCCATCAACGCAGCCGCGAAGGCTTCGGCTGTTGGTGTTTCCTGCCACTGGGCAACGCCGTCCGGCAGGGTTACCCACTGCTGTTTGCGTCGGGTCCAGATATGCGCGACAGGGGTGAGGTGCGCTGCGCCCTCCAGCACGCCGGCGCGCACCACCCGCATGCCGGGCGCGGCTGTCGTCTCGTTGAACATGCGGGTATGGCAAACGCCACAGGCATATTGCGTCGACGTCTGCCCCTCATGTTCATGGGTGTAGGTGCTGGGTTCCCCGGTTAGCTGCACCGCTGACGCCACGCACAGCATGTGCAGGCCGAACGCGCTGCCGCTCCAGCGCTGACAATTGAGGCAGTGGCAGGCATACAGGGGAGGGCGCGCAGCGGCTTCGATTTCGAGCGCGAGTTGCCCGCAGCGGCAATGACCGGTGAATCGCATGATGTTAGTCCTTACAATGGCGTCCGAGATGAATCAGGGGCGCATCATCCTCGTTGGCCGCCCCCGGTAGAAGAGCGAAAAGGGAGCAGCCGTTGGTCAAGAATGTATGAGCGGGCTTGAATGGGAAAGCCAGCGGGTGTTTCTGGCGGTGCTGCGTTCCGGCAGCCTGAGCGGCGCGGCGAAGCTGCTGGGGATTGCCCAGGCCACGGCGCGGCGCCGGCTCGACCACCTGGAACGCTCGCTGGACCTGAGCCTGTTCACCCGCACGCCTGCGGGCCTCACGCCGACCACCGCGGCGCGCGGGCTGATCGAGCATGTCGAGCGTATGGACCATGCTGCGCAGGCGTTCAGCCGCATGGCCAGCGCCGAAACGGCCACCGACAGCGGCACGGTGCGGGTAACTTGTGGCAACTTGCTGGGCGTCGAGGTGCTGCCTGGGTTATTGCGCGACTTTCATCATCGCCACACCGGCGTGAAGCTGGAGTTGAGCATCGGCGACGCGCTTGAAGACATCGCCAGGCTGCAGTCGGACATTGCCGTGCGCCTGCTGCGCCCGGTTGAAGCCGACATCACCGTCAGGCGCGTCGGCAGCTTGCGCATCGGCGTGCATGCCAGCGCCGAGTGCCTGCAGCGCTACGGTAAACCTGAAAACCTCGATGCGTTGCGCCGCGGCCCGCTGATCGGCCCTGACCGGCGCTCGGCCGATGTGCGCCGGTGGGTTGAAACAGGGCTATGTGAGCCGGACCAGTATTTCGCCGTAGCATCCGACAATCATCTGGCCCAGCTCGCTGCGCTGAAGGCTGGGCTGGGTTTCGGCCTGTGCCCGACCTGCATCGGCAAACAGCAGGGGCTCACCCACGTGCTACCCGACAGCTTCGGTTTCGAGGTCGATGTGTGGATCGCGATGCACAGCGACCTGCGCCGGGTCAAGCGTATCGCTCAGGTGTTCGAGGTGTTGGGCGAGGCGTTGCATGACCACCTGAACGCGTGAGCGTCAAAGGGCATACTGGGCGATGCCGTTGCCAAACGACCAGTTCTCTTTGCGTACCTCGACCAGGTTGATGAACACATCCTCCATACGCACCCCGGCTTCGCGGTTGAGCCCTTCGGCGATGGCCAGGTACAGCGCCTTTTTCTGTTCGACCGTACGCCCCTCGCTGAGCGTGATCTGGATGAACACCTGGCCATCGGTGCGCTGGATGCCCAGGTACTGAGGGTCATACACCAGGCGGTCGCCGTCGTGCTCGGTCAGCACCTGGAAGTTGTCGTGATCGGGGACATTGATCGTTTGCTTGAGGGCGGCGTAAACGACGCCACCCAGCTTCTGCAGGTGAGTGGGGTCGGGGTGTCTTCTGATGTCGATGCGTACCAGAGGCATGGGCGGCTCCTAGGCTTGAAAGCTTGGCAGGTCAGCTCACCTGCGAGCTTAGCCAACGCAAGCCACCGCCGCTGGCCGATCATCATCGATGGCGACCTTGCTTGAACGCTGCCACTGCGGCGCTCGCGGGCTTTGTGGGAGCGGCCTTGCCGCGGCTACAAAACAGCCAAGACTGGCCAGGCCAGATGTCAGAAGATATCGATCGGATAACTGATGATCACCCTGTGCTCATCGTAGTCGCTGGCGTTGAAGCCACGGCGAACACTCGCGTTGCGCCAGCGGACTGATGCATTTCGCAGCGCCCCGCTCTGGATCACGTACCCGATCTCCGTCTCCCTGACCCATTCCGTGCCATTGTCCACGGCCGATGTCTTCACGTTGCGGCCCTGCACGTAGCGCGTCATGAATGTCAGGCCCGGGATGCCATAACCCACGAAGTTGAGGTCATAGCGAACCTGCCAGGATTTTTCCCTGGCGTTATCGAACGCATGGTTGAACGTGTTGTTGGCCAGGTAACTGCCACCGGTGCCGGTGATTCTCATCCATCCGCTATCACCGCTGACATCCTGCAGGCCGATGCTCACGGTGTGTTGCCGCACAGTGAGGCCGATCAGTGCGGACGCCGTCTTGTTGTGCAGGCGCCCTGCCTTTGCGCGCCCATCGTCGCTGCCCTGGAAATAGGCAAGGTTTGCGTTCAGTGCTATCCCGGGCGCGAGCTGCCAACCTTGCATCAGGCCCACATAGTGCTGCTCGTAGATATCCTTCAGCTGCCCTGACGCCAGGCGCAACTGGGTCTTTTGCGTGGGTAGCCGATAGTCAGCGCCCACGAATCGGAAGGCATCCGAGCGGGCATTTGCGAACGCCAGGTCTTCCATCGAAGAGTCGTTGCGCAAGCTGGTGCTTGTGAACTGGCCAGCGTACAGGCTCCAGTCCTTGAGCGCTTCAGAGGCAAGCTGTGCGCCCCTGAACGTTTGCGGCAGCGCGCGGAAGTCATCTGCTGTAACAAGAGGAAGATTGGGCATCCATTCACCCGCTTTCAGTTCAGTGGCTGAAAACTTCGCTTTGAAGGCGATGCCCAGTCGGCCAAAGTTGCGTGCGGGGCGTCCGTCATCATCTTTGGGCAGCAACAGCGCGCCGTAATGCCCCGCGCCGCCGTCGAGCTTGATGGCATATTTGCCAAGCACATCGATGCCCACGCCTGAACGCCCTGAGGTGAAGCCGGATTTCAGGTCGAAGATGAAACCTTGTGTCCACTCGCGTGCGTAGTGTTGAGGGGTGTTCGGTGACGTGAAGTTTCTATCGAACAAGAAGTTTCTGGTCGTTAGCGTCGCTTTCGTGTTGTCGATGAAGTCATTGCCATAAGCCTGCGCAGCGCCCATGGCGAAGGGAATCACTAATACCGTGATGCGCGAACCCGCGTGTATTTTCAACATGCCAACCCTTGTTATTTTTATTGATGGGTTCAGGAGGTGACAAGGCCCTGTCAACACAGGGCCTTGTTTGTCTCAGTGGTTGAGTGCGGCGCCTGGGCCAGGCGCCAAGGGTTCGTTCAGATCAAGCCAGCCGAACGCAGTGCGTCGGCGATTTCACGATCTGCGCCTTCGGCAAGTGGCAGCAGCGGCGAGCGTACCGTGGCATGGTCCAGGATGCCGCGGGCAACCAGGCCGTGCTTCAGGGCCACGGTGCCTTCCATGTGCGAGCCACGGTGGTAGACGTTGCGGGTCACCGGCAGCAGCTTGTCGTGAATGGCGCGGGCAGCCGGGTAGTCGCGACGCTTGCCGGCAGCGATCAAGTCGATCAGAGGCTCTGGGGTCAGGCCGCCGTAACCCACCAGCGCGCCATCGACGTCGAACATGGTGTGCAACAGGTATTCGTCGTGGCAGGTGAGGATCTGCAGTTCAGGCACTTCTTTGCGGATCACCGGGATTTCGGTGTCCCAGCGGCGCATGTTGCGTACGCCGTTTTTCATGGCGAAGACGCCGGGTTGTTTGGCGATTTCCAACTGTGTTTCAAGGTCGTAGGTGGCTTTGGTGGCATCCGGGTATTGGAACAGGATCAACGGCAGGCCGCTGTTTTCATAAATTGCCTTGTAACGGTCTTGTGCTGCGCCTTTCTGGTAGCCGAAGCGCAGCCAGCCGTGGGAGGGGTAGACCAGCCCGGCGCTGGCACCATTATCTACGGCACGCTTCGCTTCTTCGGCAGCCACTTGCGTGCCTTCACCGGTAATACCGGCAATGATCGGCAGGCGGCCGCCGCAGGATTCTTTGAACGCTTGAATGACGCGCCCTTGTTCAGCCTGGGTCAGGAAGGTGCCTTCACCGGCGTGGCCCAGCACCACCAGGCCTTTGACGCCGTCGAAACTGGCCAGCCAGGCCCCCAGCTTGTGAATGGCGTCGTAGTCCACCTGGCCCTCACGGGTGAATGGGGTCACCGGCGCAGGAACCAGGCCTTTGAGATCCAGGGTGTTTTTAGTGCTCATGATGTTTCCTCTTGGTTATGAAATGCCGCCACTGACGCGTGCGGGGGCGCAAAAAATACAGGTCTGTACTTTCTGGTAAGTTGGGATCTGAACTTCGGTGTTGCAGGTAATTACGGTTTTATAAACATTGAGTGTTTAGTTTCAGGGTGAGAGTTCTTCCAGAATGCGGCCCTTGGTTTCAATGGCAAACAGCGATGTCATCAAGCCTGTGATAACCAGAACCAATGCGAATGCGCCGAACACGTAGTGGACACCGCCACCGCCTACTGCCAGGCCTACGATCAATGGGCCTGTGGCGGAACCCAACCTGAGCCACGCACTGCCAACACCGGTGCCCAGTGCGCGAAGGCGAGTGGGGTATAACTCTGCCGAGTACAGGTACAGTGAGAACGTCACGGTTTGTACCAAGGCATATGCCAGGCCCGCCAGGGCAAGGATCTGCAGGGGGGCCGTTGCCCCTGTGAAGGTGAGCAGGGCCAATGGCACTGAACCGAGGAACAATGCCCCGACGTACCAGCGGCGGCGCCCTACCTTGTCGATGAGCAGGGCGCATATCACCGCTGCCACCACACCGGCTGCCGAAGTAATGAAGCCATACGCCAGGCTGGTTTCCAGCGGCAGGTTGAAGTGCTGTCGGTACAAGGTGGGCAGCCAGGTAATCAGGCCATTGGCGACCATGTAAGAGCCGAACCACATCGCCCAGATCACCAGCGAGCGCTTGAGGTACATGCCCCGGAACAGTTCCTTCCAGCCCTGGGCATCCGGGGTGCGCTGAATCTGTGGCACTTCAACGGGCGGCTGCAGCACCTTGCCAGCTTTGATGGCGCTGTCCTCCAGCCGATTGACGATCTGGTCCGCTTCCTCAAGCCGCCCTTTGGAAGCCAGCCAGCGCGGCGACTCGAAGAGGAAGAACCGTAACGGGATCAGCAGTGCGGCCGGTACCAGGCCCACCGCGAACATGGCTTTCCAGCCATACACGGGGACGAGCAGGTAGCCGATGACGCCTGCACCCACCAGGCCCAGGAGGAACATCACCTCGTACAGCAAAAAGAACTTGCCGCGTTTTTTCGACCCGATCAGCTCGTTGATATAGGCACTGGCCACCGGCACTTCGCCACCCGTGCCGATGCCCTGGATAAACCTGAAGGCGATCATCATCGCGGCGCTGGCGGCAAACAGGCATGCAACGTCCATGGCCACGAACAACAGGATGGTGAAGGTGAGCACCTTCATGCGCCCGATGCGCTCGGCAAGCCAACCGAAAATCAACGCGCCGAACAGCTGGCCCAGGTAGCCGGCTGAGAGAATCATGCCGATCTGTGCGCCGGACAGCCCCCACTCTTTGGCCAATACCGGCATGGCATAGGCAATTGCGATGATGGTATAGCCGTCGAAGAACGTGGCGGCGCCAATGATGTTGCGTGCCCAGAACACCTGACGGGTGATTGGAAGCCGTTCAAGCCGTGCGCTGATGTTCGCCTGGCTTTTGACCTTGTCGGGCAATGTTTCAACTTCCTGCTGCATCAACATAGCGTGTCCTTTATTGTTGTTAGCTTTATCAGGGACGAGCAGAGCCCGCTGTCTATTGTTCAGCAATCGGGTTTACCGCTGCAGTTTCAGCACTGTTTCGATACAGGCGCGCCGGTGGCTTAGCCGACACTTCCATTGGCTTGCAGTGCTTTGCCAATGGCATCGGCGGCCGCCAACGTTGTTTCCAACGCCCGAACTTTCAGTTCTTCGGCGGTACAACGGACCGCCGGCGCGGCAATACTGATAGCACCCACCGGGTAACCATCGATATCCAACACCGGCACTGCGAGTATTCTCAAGCCTTCGGTAAACAGGGAGTCAGTCAGCACGTAGCCGTTTTCACGAATGTGTTCCAGGGTGTCCGAAAGTCGTTGTTCATCCGCTTGCGGTTTCATGATGAAAGGCATCAAAGGCTGCAATTGGGCGATGCGTTCCACCTCAGCCTTTGGCAGGAAGGCCAGGATCGCACGGCCAACAGCGGTTTGCGCTGCGGGGACCGTGGTGCCGACTCGGATATCGACACCGAGGCGGGTGATGCCTGCGCGCACTCGCTCCAGGTAAAGCACGTCGGCCCCCTGCAGCACGGCGAAACTTGCAGCCTCATGGGTTTCGCTGACCAGGCCCCGCAGAATGGGGCGCACGATACTGCGCAGGTCTGTTCTGGCAATGGCGTGGAAGCCAAGGTCGAGCACTTTCAGCGTCAAGGCAAAACGGCGACTCTCTGGCAGCCTGGAGACATAGCCCAGGTCCACCAGGGTATTGAGCATCCTGAACGTGGTGCCGGGGTCGAGCTCAGCGGCTGCCGCGATTTGGCTCAGCGTGAGCTCTTCATTGTCGGCAGTGAACGACTCCAGTACCCGAAAACCTTTTGCCAGCGATTGCACAGTACTGCGTGCTTTCTTGTCATCCAGTTCCTTCATGGCGGTAGTGCCGGGAGCAACTTGTTTAACGACTTTATCCATGGCTTCGCACCTTTTTTGTTTTTTCGGATTGCGAAATATTTTTCTTTCATTTAGATTATCACTTAGTCTGCTAACGATCTATTCGATTTTTAATCGCTTGAACTCTTTTCTATTCTGATAGTGAATAAGCAGCGCACTAGGCTATGCGTCGCGTGGTCTAAACCCTGTACCGTATGACGGTATTAATGCTTTTATTTTCATTAGTTTAACCAGCGTGCCATTGGCGTCATCGACGGCTTCTGCGCGGATCGCCCACGCGCTTCCTCCCACTAAAAATCGCGTCATGTCACCCCAGTTCAATTAGCATGGGGCGCCCAACGCCGCCTGCCTGGCACATCAGGCTCCCTTCTCTGCGAACTGACATAGCTCCCGATGACCGTCTTTTATCTCAAGTTCCTCATCACCCCCACACTCATGCTGGCCATCTCGCTGGCGGCCAGGCGCTGGGGTACGCAAATTGGCGGGCTGCTCTCCGGGCTGCCCGTGACGTCCGCGCTGGTCATGCTGTTTCTGAGCCTTGAACAAGGGCCGGGCTTTGCGTTGCAGGCGGTGCCTGGGGCATTGGCGGGGTTGGCTGCGGTGCAGGCGACTTACCTGTTCTACTTCCTGGTGACGCGCCGCGTGGGTGCGCTTACCGGCTGCATCGCGGCGCTGGCGGTCTACGCTGCGAGCGCCTTTGTAATGAGCCGGATAGGGGAGGTGGCGCTGTCGGTCGGCGTGACGGTGCTGCTGCTGACGCTGATCATCGTCGTCACTTCGACGAAGGCACAGGCCCACGCCGCAAACGTCGTGCCGTTGCCACGCTGGGTGATCCCGATGCGCATGCTCACGGCAACGCTGCTGCTGGCGGCGATCACCGCCAGTGCCCAATGGCTCGGGCCGGTCGCCAGCGGGCTGTTGGCGCCGATCCCGATCATTGCCTGGCCGCTCGCGGTGTTCGCCCACGTTCAGGGCGGGCACCACGAGTTGGGGGCCATTGTGCGTGGCAACGCCATTGGCGCGGTGGGGGTGCTGGGCTTCTACCTGGCTGTGAAAAGCACCATCGTAGCGCTGGGGACTGTGCCGTCGATCTCGGCCGCAGTGGTGCTTGCGGTGGTGGCGACCTTCGTGTTGGCGAAGGTGCTGGACAAGCGTTGAGCCGCCCTCAGAAGTCGTAGCGGGCCGTGACCCCCAGCGTGCGCGGCGTGCCCAGCACGCCGGTGTAGGCGCCATTGGGCGAGTTCCACAAGGTGGTGTAGTAGGTCTTGTCGAAGGCGTTTTTCAGCCACAGCGAGACGTCCCACTGGCCATCCCCAAGGTCGCCGCGCAGCCCTGCCGATACATTCACCAGCGCATAGCTCGGCAATTGTGCGTAGCGCGAGTCGTCGACCGTGCCCACGGCATGGGAGCGGAACGCGTAACTGGCATTCACGTAGGGCCGCAGCGCTTGCAGTTGCCATTCGTAGGTGCCGTTGCCATTGAAGGTCCACTTCGAGGCGCCGACCACAGCGTGCCCGCCCAGGTCGCAGGACGCCGGCGCGCCCGGCTGCAGTGCCACCTCGGCGGGGCAGGGTGCGTCGGGGTAGGAGAGGTAGCGCACGTCGTTGAAGGCGCCGTTGAAGTTTAGCGTCAGCCCTCTTGCGGGCAGAATGGTGGCCTCGAACTCGGCGCCACGGCTGCGCACCGCACCCGCATTGGTCAGGTAGCTGGTCAGGTTGACGTCGTCGTAGGCGTTGGTCTGGTAACCGTGCACCAGCGTCCAGAACAGGTTGGCGTTGAGTTGCAGGCGTTGGTCGAACAGCGAACTCTTGATCCCCAGCTCGGCATCATTGGCGCGCTCGCTGCCGATCAGCAGCGAATCGGCGCCGGCCACCGGGGCGCTGGCCACTGACAGGTTGACGCCGCCGGACTTCTCGCCATGGGACAGCGAAACGTAGCCCATCACCTGTTCATCGAAGCGATAACTCAGGCTCAGCAGCGCCGAGGGGCTGAAACTGTACAGGTTGAGGTCGCCCGAGTCGTAGGCGCCGAGCCTTGCGTTGCGCACGTTGGCAGCGCGACCGTCGACGGCCACACCGCCAACCGGCGCATCGCGGGTAACGCGTGCCTGCTTGGCCTCGTAGGTGCCGCGCACGCCGGCAGTGAATTCCAGGCGCGGTGCAAGGTGCCAGGTACCTTGGGCGAACAGCGCGAAGCTGTCGGTATCGACATGCCCGTGGCCGATGCTGGTGACGTTGTTCAGCGCGCCCTGGGGCGTGCCGTTCCAGGTGTCGGCGAGTGGCCCGTAGGCGGTGAACACTTTGTTGCGCATCGCCTGATGGAAGTAGAACGCCCCCAGTACATAGTCGAATGTGCCACCCGACGGCGACGCCAGGCGCAGCTCCTGGCTGTATTGCTCGTCGCGCGCTGACTGGCCGACGTTGTACATCACCGGCACGTTCAGTTCGTCATCGTTGCGTGGGGTGAAATCCCACCAGCGGTAGGCACTGACCGATGTCAGGGTGTAGTCGCCGGGGGTGGTCCAGTTGGCTTCCAGGCTGGTCCCCCCCTGGAACACCGTTACGCGTTGGTCTGCGTCCAGGTTGACGTGGCGACCGTGCGCCAGTGTCGCGCCGACCGCGTCAGCGCGCTGCTGGTAAAGGTTGACGCCGTTGATGGCCGGCCCGGTGCTGAACAGCGAGCGAGTTCCGGCACTGGACGCTTCTTCGTTGTAATCGGCGATCCAGCGTGCGTTGAACGCTTCGTTGGGCTCGAACAGCAATTGGCCGCGTACGCCCTGGCGGGTGCCGCCGCCCAGGGTATGCCCGTCGAAATCGTTTTTCACGTAGCCGTTCTCGCGGGTGCGGTACGCCGAGACGCGCCCGGCCACTGTCGTGCTCAACGGGCCGGAGACACTTGCCTGGCTCTGCACGTAGCCATCTTCGCCCAACGAGCTGGACACGCGCCCCTCCGGGGTGAAGGTGGGCTTGTGGGTACTGATGTTCAGCACCCCGGCAGTGGTGTTCTTGCCGAACAGCGTGCCTTGCGGCCCGCGCAGCAGCTCCAGCTGGTCGATGTCCAGCAGGTCGAACACGGCCATGCCCGGGCGGCCCAGGTAGACGTTGTCCAGGTAGATCCCGGCACTGCCTTCAAGGCCGTCGCTGGCCGGGTTGTTGCCCAGCCCGCGAATCGACAGGCTCGACTGGCGGGCGTGCATGAACGCGACGTTGACGCTGGGCAGCGCCTGCTGAAGGTCTTGCAGGCGATACAGGCGCTGGTCATCGAGGGTTTGCGCCGAGAGCACGGTCATGGCGGCAGGCACCGACTGCGCATCTTCGCTGCGTCGGCGGCTGGTGACAGTGACCGTGCGCAGGGTGGTGTCATTGGCCGCGGCGCCGGTGTTTACGGCTGTGCTGTCAGCGGGGGCGGCCCATACCGGCGGCGCGCAGGCCAGGGCAAGCAGGGAAGGGGCCAGCATGCGCAAGGCGCACGCGCAGGCGAGGTGTGGAACGGGCGTGGTCATCATGAACTCCAGGCATGAATGGACCTCGCTGCGCGTGGTTTGCGTAAGCGTGATCAACGGTTGGGGGTGGGGTAGGGGTCAGTCGCGCAGCCAGGGGATGTCCTGGCGCTGGTAACGGTGTGCGCGGAAGATGGCGTTGTTTTCACCGGGCAGGTAGGCCCGCGAGGCGGCGTCCGGGTAGGCGGCAAAATGCGGGTTGATGTACTCCCACACCACGTCACCTGTGCGGGTCACTTCGAACAGGCGGCCAAAGTTGGCTTCGGTGACCAGCACGTTGCCGTTGTGCAGCGCCTGGGCACCGCCCATGAACGGGCTGAAGAACGCGTAACCGGGGGCATCGGCATACTGCCAGACGATGCGCTGCTCGACCGGGTCGACCTCGATCACGCGCGAATGCGGCATCGACACATGCGGCCGCGAAATGCCGTTGTCGAACACCAGCACGTTGCCGTTTTCCAGCTCGCTGGGGCAATGCTGCTGCGCCACCAGGTCATGGCCCAGGCGCCACAGCACACGGCCGCTGCCGCGCTGCACGCAGATCACCGAAGACACGCTGCGCAGGCTGAGCAGCACCTTGCCATCGCTGGCTGGGGTCACGGCATTGGTCATCGGCCAGTGGTAGCGTTCGAAACAGTCGTGCAGGGGATAGTCTTCCGGGGCCAGGTGCTCCCAGCTGCGCCACTCCCACAGCAGGTTGCCGGCGCGGTCGACTTCTTTCACCACATCGCCGTAGATCACGCCGCCGGGGGCTTCACTGCCCGGGATGCCGCCCAGCACCCGCTGTGCAATGTGCACTGGCAGCGGTTCGGCGGTGGTGTACAGCAGGTTGCCGTTGGCCAGCCATTGGGCATCGTGGTGGTGCGCAAGGTCGGTGTGCTGCCAGACGATCTCGCCCTCCGGGGTCACCTCGCTGAACTGGCCGCCATGCCACACCGACCAGCCCGGGAAGCGATCTGCCGAGTCCGGGTGGTTGCCGTTGTAGCCCAGGTTGCCGTTGGCCAGCAGCACCGCATCGCGCCCAGGGCGCTGGGGCAGCGCCCAGCGATGCACTTCGCGGCCTTGCAGGTCGATCAAAAAGACCTTGCCGCCTGCCGTTTGCGGGGCGAACAGGGTGTAGCCGCCAGCAGAGCGTTGTTCGTCCACGGCGATCAGGCCGGTGGCGTGGCGCCGCAGGGTGGTGGTATCGAGTCGTGACATGGGTTTCTCCAGGGTGAGCGCCGCCGTACCGCGTGGGGCGGCAGGCGGGCGAAACGGGTTCAGTGGGCGCTGGGCAGCAGGGCGTTGTAACGCGGGTCGAAAAAGTCGCTGACCTGCACCGGCCGGGGGATCAGGCGGGCCTGGGCGAAGGCATCGGCCAGGCGCTGTTGCAGTGCGCTGACCCGGTCATCCAGCGGTACGAAGCGCAGCTGCTGATGGTCGAGCATCTCCTGCACCAACGGCAGTGGCAGCCGCGTGGCCTGCGCCAGCTGCTCGGCCCAGGGCCCGGGGTTGGCGCTGGCCCAGGCCTGTGCCCTGGCCAGGCGCTGGATAAAGTCACCGACCAGTGCGCGCTGCAGCGGGTCGCCCAACGAACGCTCGCTGGCCAGGGTGAAGTTCAGGCCGGTCTCCGGCCACGGGCTGCCGTCCAGCAAGCGCCGCGCGCCTTGTGCGATGGCCTGGCCAACGAAGGGGTACCACACCGCCCAGGCGTCCAGCTGGCCACCGGCAAAGGCGTTCTGCGCGTCCACAGGGCTTGCATACACCACCTCTACATCGCGGCTGCCCAGCCCCGCCTGGGCAAGGGCGGCGAGCAGCAGGTAGTGCCCGCTGGTGCCCTTGGCCACGGCGATGCGCTTGCCCTTGAGGTCGGCTACCCGCTGAACGGTCGAGTCGCCGGGGACCAGCAGGGCATTGTTGTTCTGCGCGCCTTCGGCTGCTGCGACGATACGCACCTGAGCGTGGCCAGCCTGGGCGAAGACGGGTGGGGCGTTGCCCACCACGCCTACGTCGATGGCCCCGGCGTTCAGCGCCTCGAGCAGCGGCGGGCCAGCGACGAAGGGGCGCCAGGCCAGGTGATACGGCAGCGCGCGGTCTTCCCCAGCGGCGCTTAGCAGCGCGCGCGTCAGGCCGCTCTGGTCGCCGACCTTCAGCTGCGCCTCGGCCAGCGCTGCCGGGCTTTGGCCTGCCAGCGCCGAGGGTTCGGCCTGCACCTGGCCTGCGAGCAGCAGGTGGCTGGCCAGCGCACTGAAGAGCAGGGTGTGCAGGCGCTTGGTCAGGCTCGGCTTTGTGTGCATCATTGCGGCTCTCGAATCATCGGACGGCTTGAGTATGTCGAGGCAACCGCTGCGCCACTATGCCAAACACCCCTCCTTTTCTGCCATGGGCTGCCCGCGTACGGTGCTGGTGCTGGCGTTTCCAGGGGCATTGCTGCTCAACGCGGCCGGGCCGCTGGAGGTGTTTGCGGCCGCCGCGCGCGTGCTGGGCGACGCGTTCGCCAGGCAGCCGCCTTACCGGGTAGTGCTGGCGTCGCCGGCAGGCGGGCCGATCGAAAGCATCTCTGGCATCGTCGTGCAAACCCGAGCCCTTGCCGATATCGGTGGCGACGAGGCGGTGGACACACTGATCGTGATCGGCGGCCCTGGCGTTACTGTTGTTGAACAGAACAGCGGTGTGATCGACTGGCTGCGTGCCCGTGTTCCGGCGCTGCGGCGGGTCTGTTCGGTGGGCACGGGGGCCTTCGCCCTGGCCGCGGCAGGGCTGCTGGAGGGGCGGCGGGTGGTCACCCACTGGAAGTTCGCCGATGACCTGCAGCGCAGTTACCCCAGCCTGGATGTGGAGCGCAGCGCGCTGTTCCTGCGCGATGAAGGGTTGTGGACCTGCGGCGGCGCCGCAGCAGGCATCGACCTGGGCCTGGCCTTGCTGGAGGAAGACCTAGGCCCCCATGCCGCGCTGGCCCTTGCCCGCTACTTCACCGTGTTCCTGCGCCGCTCTGCAGAACAGTCGCAACTGAGCGCCACCCTCAAGGCCCAGAGCGACGCCCTGCGCACCGACCGGGATCAGCGCCTGGTGCGCCTGCACGCGTGGATGGCAGAGAACCTGGGCGGCGACCTGCGCGTCGAGCGGCTGGCCGAACGCTTCGGCATGAGCCCCCGGCATTTTGCCCGCGCTTATGTTGCAGCCACCGGCGGCACACCGGCCCAGACCGTCGAAACGCTACGCCTGGAAGCGGCCTGCCGGCTGCTGGAGACCAGCGCCGAGCCCGTCAAGCGCATTGCGGTGTCCACCGGTTTTGGCAACGAAGAGCGCATGCGCCGCAGCTTCCAGCGCCAGCTTGGCATCAGCCCGTTGGGTTATCGCTCGCGGGCGCGCACCCGGCAACTGGAAGGGCAGGCGCCAATGCAGGGCCAGACTGGCTACCGCCACGATGAAGCGGTGCTGGTCGGGCTGTCGCGCATTGCCAACTGATCACGGCTGACTCGCGCGACAGGCCACGCGGCCGGTGAACTTGGCCTAAAGTTAGCGGCACGCTAGATGGCGCAATGAAATTATCGAACCAGACCACAACTATTTTCATCGCCGGCTGTCACTTCTCGAAGCCGCCATGATCATCGGTCAGTCGGCATGTCATTTTCAGGAGCGAACCGCACATGGCAGCACTGCAGAACAGCACGTTGGAAGCGATTGTCAGCAATCAGGCGCAACTGCTAGGGGAATGGCTGGCCGCACTCGAAGCCAACGGCGCCACGCGAAATATCCGTGAGCAGGACCTGCGTCAGGAAACCCGGGATTTTCTTCAGCTAGTGATCGACGGCCTGCGCAGCGAGTGTGGTACCGAGATTAGTGTCGCGGGCTGGGAGGAAGCCCGACGTTTTCTGGAGAAGCTATCTGCCAGCCGTGCGCAGGTCGGCCAAGAGTCCCACCAGACTGCCTACTTCATTTTTGCCCTCAAAGGCCCGCTGTTCACGCTGCTGCAGGCGCATTACCGCGAGCAACCGGCGTTGCTCGCCGAGCAGCTCTGGGAAGTTTCGCAGCTGCTCGATGCATTAGGCCTGCACAGCATCCGCACCTACCAGAAAAACCGTGAGGCGGTGATCAAGCGCCAGCAGGAAGAGCTGCTGGAGCTGTCTACCCCGGTCGTCAAACTGTGGGAGGGCGTACTGGCCCTGCCGCTGATCGGCACGCTCGACTCGCAGCGCAGCCAGACCGTGATGGAATCTTTGCTGCAGCGCATCGTCGACACCGGCTCCGAAATCGCCATCATCGACATCACCGGTGTGCCCACCGTGGATACACTGGTGGCCCAGCACCTGCTCAAGACCGTGACGGCCATCCGCCTGATGGGCGCCGATTGCATCATCAGCGGCGTGCGCCCGCAGATCGCCCAGACCATCGTGCACCTGGGCCTGGACCTGGGCACGCTGACCACCAAGTCCAACCTGGCCGATGCCCTGAAACTGGCGCTGTCGCGCCTGGGTACCAGCACTGGCGAGCGGGTGTGAGCCGATGGAGCGTATTCCCATTCTGCAAATGGGCGAATTCCTGCTGGTGACCATTCAGGTCGACATGCATGACCAGCTGGCGCTGCGCCTGCAGGACGATCTCACCGACCGGATCGACCAGACCTCGGCCCGTGGCGTGTTGATCGATATCTCCGCCCTGGACATGGTCGATTCGTTCATCGGCCGGATGATCGCCAGCATCTCCGGCCTGTCGCGCATCATGGATGCCGAGACCGTGCTGGTGGGCATGCAGCCTGCCGTGGCGATCACCCTGGTGGAACTCGGCCTGACCCTGCCCGGGGTCAGCACAGCCCTGAATGTCGACCGTGGCATGAACCTGCTGCGCCAGCGGGTAGGCCGCCCATGACCATTCGCCAAAGCGGCAGCCAACCGGTGCGTATCGAACAGGATGTGGTATTGGCCCGCCAACTCACGCGCAAGGTTGCCAGCGAGTGCGGCATGCGCCTGGTCGACCTGACCAAGCTGGTCACGGCCGTCAGTGAACTGGCCCGCAACACCGTGGTGTACGGTGGCGGCGGCGACATGGACTGGGCGGTGATCGAGGACGCCGGCCGGGTTGGCCTGCGCCTGGTGTTCCGCGACGAAGGGCCGGGTATCGCTGACGTCAAGCTGGCGCTCACCGATGGCTGGACTTCAGGCGGTGGCCTGGGCCTGGGCTTGACCGGCGCCAGGCGCCTGGTCGATGAATTCGAACTGGACACCACGCCCGGGCAAGGTACCCGGGTAACGATCACCCGATGGGCCTGAACCTGGCGGCAAGCCTTACCCAGGTCCTGCGGCTCGACGATGTCAGCCAGGTTGGCCACGCCCGCCGTGTCGTGCAGAAGCTCGCCGAGCAGCATGGGTTTGCTACGGCCGATGCCGGCCGGGCGGCCCTCGTCGCAACCGAGCTTGCCAGCAATGTGCTCAAGCACGCCCAGCGCGGTGAACTGCACCTGCGGGTGCTGGCGCATGGCAGCCAGCCTGGGATCGAACTGATCGCGGTGGACCGCGCCCACGGTTTCGACCTGCCCAGTTGCCTGGTCGATGGCTATTCCACCGGGGGCACCCAGGGCATTGGCCTGGGGGCGGTCAGCCGCCTGGCCCAGGTGTTCGATGTGCATGCGGACGCCCAGGGCGCCGTGGTGCTGGCACGCCTTTACCGGCAAGACGACCAGGGCAAGGATGTCCGCGTGGGCGTGAGCCAGCATTCATTGCATGACGACCCGGCTTGCGGTGACAGCTGGCACGTGACACTGGACGGTCAGCGCGTGAGCGCCTTGGTGGTCGACGGCCTCGGCCACGGCGAGGAAGCCGAGCGCGCGGCCAGGGCCGGCGTGGATGCGTTCGTGCAGGCGCCTTTCACCCCCCCTCAGCAACTGCTCGGCGAGTTGCACCATGCCATGGGTGGTACCCGCGGCGGGGCTGTGGCGATCGCCCAGTACGACGGGGAACGCGACAGCCTGGCATTCATCGGCATCGGCAATATCGGCGCCACCCTGGTGGGCGGCGACCGCCCGCGGGGCCTGGCCTCGCACCCGGGCATCGTCGGCGGGCAATACCGCAAGGGCCAGGTGTTCGACTACGCTCACTTGAAGGGGCATCTGTTGGTCATGTTCAGTGACGGCCTGCAAACGCGCTGGAACCTGCAAACCTACCCCGGCCTCGCTCACCGCCACCCGGCGGTGATCGCCGCCGTGCTGCACCGCGACTTCTGCCGTGGGCGGGACGATGTGACGGTGCTGGTCATCGATCTGGAGGCCGTGCATGGCTGAGCCAACCCCCGACAGCAGCGCGCAGGCCGACGTAGCGCGCCTGCACGCCGAAAACCAGGCCCTGCGCGCCGAACTCGAGGACACCAACCAGGGTGTGCTGGCGCTGTATGCCGAGCTGGACATCCAGGCCGAGCAGTTGCGCCAGGCATCGGACCTGAAAAGCCGCTTCCTGTCGTACATGAGCCACGAGTTCCGCACGCCGCTGGGGTCGATCCTGAGCATCACCAGCCTGCTCGCCGACGAGGTGGACGGGCCGTTGAGCAAGGAGCAGCAGTTGCAGGTGGCGTTTATCAGCACCGCGACGCGCGAACTCAGCGACATGGTCGACGACCTGCTCGATCTGGCCAAGATCGAGGCGGGGCGGCTTACCATTTCACCGGCCTGGTTCGACATGCTCGACCTGTTTGCCGCCTTGCGCGGGATGTTCCGCCCGATCGTCGACGCCGGCACGGTCGATCTCATCTTCGAAGAGCCGCAAGGCTTGCCGCAGATGTATACCGATGACAAGAAGCTGGCGCAGATCCTGCGCAACTTCATTTCCAATGCACTGAAGTTCACCACCCGTGGTGAAGTGCGGGTGTCGGCGCAGTTGCATGGCAGCAACCAGGTCCGTTTTGCGGTGAGCGACACCGGCATCGGCATTGCCCCCGAACTGCTTGGCGGGCTGTTCGAAGACTTCGCCCAGCTCGACTCGCCCCTGCAGAAACGCCTGCGCGGCACCGGCCTGGGGCTTTCGCTGTGCAAGCGCTTCGCCGCGCTGTTGGGTGGCGAGGTGGGCGTGGAGAGCGCGCCCGGCGTTGGCTCGTCATTCTTCGTCACTCTCCCGCTGGCCCTGGCCCCCGAGGCGCGCACTGATGAACCCTGACATCCGCCTGCTGATCGTCGACGACAATGCCGCCACGCGCTATGCGCTGCGCCGGCGCCTGGCGCTGCATGACTATCAGGTACTGGAGGCTGGAACCGGCGGTGATGGCCTGGCCTTGATCCGCAGCGAAGCGATCGATGCGCTCATCCTCGACGTCAATTTGCCCGACATGAGCGGCTTCGACATCGTCAGGTTGCTGCGGGCAGACCCGGCGACCGCCTTGCTGCCGGTGATTCACGTGTCGGCGGCGTCGATCCAGAGCGGCGATATCATTACTGGCCTGGATGCCGGGGCCGACGCTTACCTGGTGCACCCGGTGGATGCCGACGTGCTGGTGGCGACCCTGCGTACCCTGTTGCGGGTGCGCGATACCGAGCGGGCGCTGCGCGACAGCGAGGCCCGGTTTCGTGAGATCTTCAGCAATGTCTCTGCGCCCATCGCCGTGCTCGATGCCGGGCTCAAGGTGCATGAGTGCAACCAGGCGTTTGCCCAGCTGATCCAGGACAACCGCAACCCCGAAGCGCTGCAGGAATGCTTCGGCGACGACCAGCAGGCCGCCATCGCCGCCTTGCGCCGCCATGTGGCGGATGGTCAGCGCTGGCGCGGCAACCTGGGCATGACCGTGAGCGGCCAGCCACGGGACACCGAATGGCAGCTTTCGCCTTACCGCGCGCCAGGGCTGTGCCTGGTGTTCGTCGAGGATGTCACCGAACACCGCCACCGCGAGCGCTCGCACCTGGCGCGCCTGGACGATGCCAATACCCAGCTGGCCCGCGAAGTGGCGCAGCGTGCGCGGACCGAGGCGCAACTGTTGCAACTGCAGAAGATGGACGCCCTGGGCAGCCTCACCGGAGGCATCGCCCACGACTTCAACAACCTGCTCACCGGCATCATCACCAGCCTTGAACTGATTCGCAAACGCGTGGCGCAGAACCGCGTGGAGAAAGTCCCAAGCTACGCCGACGCGGCCCTCAGCTCGGCCATGAGCGCCGCGTCGCTGACCCATCGAATGCTTGCCTTCGCCCGCCAACAACCGTTGGACACCCGTCCGGTGGACATCAACGAGCGTGTACGGTCATTGGAAGAGCTGCTTACTCGTACCATCGGCGAGCGCATCGTGCTGGCCCTCACCCTTTCCAGCGAGCCGACCATTGCCCTGGTCGACCCGATCCAGCTGGAGAGCGCAGTGCTCAACCTGGTGATCAACGCGCGCGATGCCTTGGCCAAGGGCGGGCGTATCTGGGTGACCACCGCCGCTACCTGGTCACACGGTGACCCCAACCTGCAGGACGGCCCGTATGTTGCGGTTACGGTGCGCGATGACGGCTGTGGCATCGAGCCTGAGCTGCTTGAAAAAGTGTTCGACCCGTTCTTCACCACCAAGCCGGTGGGGCAGGGCACGGGGCTGGGGTTGTCGACCATCTACGGCTTCGCTCGCCAGTCCGGCGGCCATGTGGCATTGCGCAGCGTAGTCGGGCAGGGCACCGAAGTGACCTTGCTGCTGCCGGCCAGCAACCAGCAGGAGGCCCGTGAGGAGCGCGGGCCACAGCTCGACCAGCAGGGGGGCGGCGAACATGTGCTGGTGGTCGAGGACATGGCCTCGGTGCGGCTGTCGGTGGCCGAGGTGCTGGCCGATGCCGGTTATCGCTGCACCCTGGCCGACACCATCGAGCGGGCGCTGGACCACCTGCGCCAAGACCCAAGCATCGAGCTGCTGCTGACCGATGTCGGCCTGCCGGGCATCAGTGGCCGAGAGTTGGCCGACATGGCGCGAACCTACCGGCCGGGGCTTCCGGTGCTGTTCATGACCGGTTACGCCGAGACGGCGCTGGATCGCCAGGCCTTCCTCGACACGGGCATGGACCTGTTGATCAAGCCGTTCCAGACCAGCGAACTGCTCGCCAAAGTGGGGCGCACGCTGGGCCTGGTGAGTTGACCCGATGGAACTGCCGCAGCCTTGGATGAGTCGCAGTCTTGAACCCGACAAAAAAGGATGTTGGCAATGAAAGCGATGACTCGACTGTTTACCGGCCTGGCTCTGGTCGGTGCACTGGGCGCTTCCGCTGCCTGGGCGGACCAGCCCGGCGCTGATTGGAAGGTCACCAAGGACCAGGCCGAAGCCACATTGAAGGGCGCCGGCTACACCCAGATCACCAAGATCGAAGCCGATGACGGGCACTGGGAAGGCGAGGGCCTGAAGGCTGATGGCAAGCAATATGAGTTTCAGGTAGACCCGCACAACGGCACCATCATCAAAGACGAGCTGGATCGCTGATACAGGGGCCGCTCTGCGGCTCCCTTTCGCGGCACAAGGCCGCTCCCACAGCGTTCGCGTATGCCCTCTAGATAAGGTTATAGCGCGGTCAGTGTGGGAGCGGCCTTGTGCCGCGAAAGGTCCCCCAGCCTTTTTGCTGCCGGCCGCGCACCAGTAACCCCCCCGCAAGCTCTTGGCGCGACAGCTAACGGTCGCCGATCACTCTCAATGAACTCCAAGCCCATGCACCACGTCACCCGTGTGAGAGGCACACATTCCGGCAGCCGCCGGATGACCACTTGCGAGGGACATGACCATGGAACGCGAGCAAAACTCAGCATCGCCCCCCAGCGATACCCAGGAGCACCTGCACGCCATCACCGACGAAGCGGGCGCGCTGCTGAACGAGGCGAAGGCGCAAGGCACCGAGCAGTTCGAACACTACCGTGACACCGCCGCCGAGCAGCTGGACTCATTGAAGCAGGGCGCGCAGTCAGCAGCCTCTGCACTGGAAGGCAATGACTCGTTGGGGCTTTCCCAATACCTGGGCCAGGCCGCTGAATATATCGGCAGCTTTGCCGAGCAGATCCGCCACGAGAGTGCTGAGGACCTGCTGCACAGAGGTTCGCGCCTGGCGCGGGACAACCCTGCGCTGTTCCTGGCCGGCAGCGTGGCCGTAGGTTTCGCCTTGTCGCGGTTCCTGCGTGCCAGCGCCAGCCATGCACCGGCTGCTGCCTCCCCAGCCCCGGCCTATGGTGCCAGCGAGCCCTACCACAGCACGGCGCCCCAGCCGGACCGCGCCAGCGACGTGGCCACCCACAAACCCTATACCCCGGTCGACCCGGTCGGCATGGGCGCCGGAACCTTGGTAAGCGGCGGGCCCCTGGACCGCGATCCGCTCAAAGGAGGTGAATGATGAACAAGGACCCGCTACAAGCCACCCCCCCGCTGCACACCCCCATCGAAGACGCCGTGGGTGTCGGTAGCCTGCTGCGTCAACTGATGCGTGAAGTACCCGAACTCTTCAGCAAAGAACTGGCACTGGCCAAGGCAGAGCTGCAGCACAACCTCAATACCCTGAAAGCGGGCACCGCTGCCGTGGCGGCAGGCGCGATCGTGCTGCTGGCGGGCTTCATCATCGTGCTGCTGGCTGCGGTGTATGCCTTGGCCATGGTCGTCGCGCCCTGGCTGGCCGCGTTGATCGTGGGTGCCATTACCATGATCGTCGGCTTTGTCATGCTGCAGTCGGGCAAGAAACAGTTCGAACCCGGCCAACTGGCCCCGGACCGCACGCTGCATGCCATGCAGCAGGACAAGGACGCGCTGAAGAGGAAACTGCCATGAATACCTCCTTCGAACATGACACGCACAAGGACCCGGACGTGCTCGAGCAGGAAATCAACGCCAAGCGTGAGCACATCAGTGACCTGGTCGATGCCCTGGAGCAACGCCTGAGCCCGGGCCAGTTGATGGACCAGATGCTCGCTTACACCAAGGGTAATGGCGGCGAATTCTTCCATAACCTGGGCACGACGCTGAAGAACAACCCGGTGCCGACCACCCTGACGGTACTGGGCCTGGCCTGGCTGGGCCTCAACCAGAACCGCCCGTTCAACCCCGGCCCTGCGCATACCGGGCCGGGTATGGGTGAAAAGCTGGGCGAGGCGGTCGACGCGGTAAAAGGCGCCTTTGCCCATGCGGGTGAAGCGCTGCACGATGCCGGGCGCAGCGTGAGCGGCAAAGCCCATGACCTGCGGGACCGGGCGGGTGACATCGGCCGAGGTGCTCGGGATTCGGTCGAGGGCTCGGCTGACAGCCTGCGCGGTGCAGCCGATCAGGTCAGTGCACAAGCCACGGCACTGAAAGGCCAGTTCGATCATCTGCTCAAAGAGCAACCGTTGGTGCTGGCCGCCCTGGGCATTGCCTTGGGCGCAGCGCTGGGGGCGGCGCTGCCTGGCACCCGCAAGGAAGACGAACTGATGGGCGCCAGCAGTGACCGGTTGACCGACACCTTGAAAGCCAAGGGCGAGCAAGCCAAGCAGGCGGTCAAGGAAACGGTGAAGGAAGCGACGGCCAAAGAAGCGCCCAGCGGGACCCACAGGGCAGGGGATTCGGACCTGTCTGCGGGCCTGGGCTTCCCGTCCTGAAGTGCCAGGCTGTGCTCGCCTCTGTTGCATCAGCGACCGGGGCGAGCACCCCGCTGTTGATATCGCGCCAGAATGGGCTGCACGCTGAGCCCGTGCACCGCTATGCTCAGCGCCACCACCGACAGGGTGAGGTTGGTGCTGGACGCCGCGACGTCCGGCGGCAATTGGTGGTTGAGCGCGTAGAACAAGTAGTACAGGCTGCCGATCCCGCGTATCCCAAACCACCCCAGCATGCCGCGCTGACGCACGTCCAGCAGCCCGCCGAAAGGCAGTAGCAGGGTGCTGAGTGGCCGGATCAGCACGAACAGTGCCCCAGCGACCCACAACGCCCGCCAGTCCCAGTGCTCAAGCAAGACCACGCCGAGCAAGGTCACCAGAAACACCTCCATCGCACGCTCCACCAGGCCGCCAAACGAAAGCATGTCGCCGAGCATGATGCCCGCCGCCACTTGCGTGTCTTCCAGGTCGGCAACATCGCCTTTTACCGCATGCTCGGGGGCCACGTGCTGATGGCCAACCACCGGCTGCACCAGGTGCTCGGCGGGCTCGTGCGGCTCGGGGGTGGAGTGGACTTCGGCTTGTCGCAGGCCCAGGCCTGCGGCGAACACGGCGAGAAAACCGTAGCCATGGATCAGGTCGGCGAACACATAGGCCATCGCAATCAAGGCCAGCGCCAGGTAATCGTTGGGCGAAACGGTGCTGTCGTCGTGCCGGGTGCGCAGGTACAGGGCGAAATACCCAAGCCCGCGCCCCATCCAGTAGCCACACAGCAGCCCGGCGGGCACGGCCCACAACAGGTCCTGGACAAGCCAGTCCATGAGCCATTGTTCGCCTTGGGTGTTCTGCAGCAGCAACAGGCCCAGGATCACGAACGGGAAGGCCACGCCATCGTTGAGGCCCGCTTCGCCAGACAAACTGAAGCGCACGCGGTCATAGTCTTGCGCATCGTTGACCTGCACCAGCGTCGCCAGCACCGGGTCGGTGGGGGCGAGAATCGCGCCAATCAACAGCGACAACCCCCAGCTCAAGTGCAACCCGTAATGCAGCAGCAGGCTGACCCCACCGATGCACATCAGCATCAGCGGCCCGGCCAGCATCGACGCAATTCGCCAGTTGCGGCTACGTAACGGCAGCCGCAGCTTCAGGCCGCTGACAAACAGGGAAAACAGCACGGCGACTTCGGTGAGGTGCTCGATCCAGCCGCTGGCCTTGGCCAGGTCCAGTTGCAGCAGGCCCAACCCGCTCGGGCCCAAGGCGATGCCCAGCGCCAGGCACACCACCGAGGTGGTGACCGGCACCCAGCGCAGGTAAGAGGCGGTCAGCGCCAGCAGCAACAGCACTGCGCCGAGCATGGCGACCCAGACAATAAAGCTCATGTGTGCAGTTGCCTCCGCGCAATCGGGCGCCGGGCCTGTAGTTCAAACGCCACCCGGCCAGTCGCCGTTCCGCTGGCCGGGCCACCACCGGTCAGCCGCCCTATAGCACCTTGTCGAGAGTGACCGGGAACTCCCTCACGCGTTTGCCGGTGGCATGGTAGATGGCATTGGCAACTGCGGCGGCGACGCCGACGATGCCGATTTCGCCTACCCCTTTGGAGCCCAGTTCGTTGACGATGTCATCGTTTTCTTCAACGAATATCACCTCGATGTCCGCGATATCGGCATGCACCGGTACGTGGTATTCGGCCAGGTTGTGGTTGAGAAATCGACCTAGCGGGTGGTCGGTTTGGGTTTCTTCCTGCAGCGCCATGCCCAAGCCCCACACCACACCGCCGAGGATCTGGCTGCGGGCGGTCTTCGGGTTGACCACGCGGCCTGCTGCCACCGCGCTGACCACCTTGGTCACTTTGATGGTGCCAAGGTCCTCATCGACCTGGACCTCGACGAACACCGCCGAATGGGTGGCCGTGGCGTATGGCTCACGCTTGGCGCTGGGCTCGGCGGTAACCTGTACTTCAAGGGCTCCGTCTGCAGACCCGGCGACGACATCGGCGATGGCGATACGGTGTTGGCCAGCCTGCAGGTACCCGTCGCCGAAGGTTATTGCCTGCGCCGGCGTTGCAGCGATTGCGGGGAAGGCCTGGCGTGCCAGCGCCAGCACCTGGCTGCGCAGGGCCAGGCAGGCCTGGCGCACGGCGGAGCCCACCGAAGACACGGTGAATGACCCACCTTGCAAAGGCGCTGTCGGCAGTGAAGAGTCGCCCAGGACGAAGGTCACGTCCTGCAGCATGACGCCAGCAGCATCCGCCGCGATCTGGGTCATCACGGTATAGGTGCCGGTGCCGATGTCGGTAGTGGCGCTGCTGACGGTCAGTTTGCCCTGGCGGTCGATGCGGGCCTTGGCGCTGGCCTTCATCTGCATCGCTTCCCAGACACCGCCAGCCATCCCCCAGCCAATCAGCTGGTTACCCGTGCGCATGCTGCGCGGCTGCGGTGTACGTGCGCCCCAGCCGAACCGTGCGGCGCCCTGGTCGTAACAGGCCAGCAGTTCCTTGCTGGAATACGGTTTACCTTCATTGCCATTGCTGGCGGCAAAATTGGCCCGACGCAGTTCGATTGGGTCGAGGTTCGCGGCACACGCCAGCTCATCCATCGCGCACTCGAGGGCGATCACGCCGCTCGCGGCGCCCGGGGCACGCATGTCCAGCGGCGTGTACACGTCCAGCGGGGCCAGGCGATAGCTCAGCGCAACGTTGTCGCACTGGTAAAGCATGCCGCTCCACTCCACCAGGTGCTCGGTGAAGTCTTCGAAGCGCGAGGTCTGGCCGATCGCATCGTGGGCGATCGCCAGCAGCTTGCCCTGCGCGGTTGCGCCCAGCCGGACCCGTTGCCGGGTGCGTGGGCGGTAGCCGAAGGTGAACATCTGCTGGCGGGTCAGGGTCACGCGTACCGAGCGTTTCAGGTGCAGGGCTGCCATCACGGCCAAGGGCAGCTGGTACTGCGGGCGCAGCCCCGAGCCGAAGGCACCGCCGACGAACGCGGCGAGGATTCTGAGCTTGTCTTTGGGCAGGCCGAACACCTTGTGCAGGTAGTCCTGGCAATTTTGCGTGCCTTGGGTCTTGTCATGGATCTCAAGCGCGCCGTCGGCTTTGTAGAATACCGTGGAGGCATGGGGCTCCATGGGGTTGTGGTGCTCGTTGGGCGTGTCGTAGGTTGCGTCGAGCTGTACGGCCGCCTGCGCATACTGCCCGGCGAAATCGCCACGGGGCTTGGGGGTTTCAGCAGGGGCGGGGTGGGCTCGGTCGAGCACGGCATGCAAGTCAGTCTGGTGGCCTGCCTGGTCATAGTCGATGCGGATCAACGAGCCGGCATGCCGCGCCAGTTCGAGGCTCTCGGCAACCACCAGCGCCAGCGGTTGGCCGCTGTAGAGGACACGATCGTTGAACAGTGGACGCAATGGCGCACCTTCGGCCGCGTCGGCATCGCTGTAATCGTCGTCATAGCTGGAAATCCGTGGCCGATTGGCGTGGTGCAGCACCGCGATCACCCCCGGCACGTTCAACGCCTGCGCGCTGTCGATGCTGCGTACTCGGCCGCAGGCGATGGTGCTCGAAACCACACTGCCGTACAGCAGCCCAGGCTCGGGATACTCACCGGCGTAGCGCGCCTTGCCCGTCACTTTGGCTACGCCATCCACACGGTCAAGGGGCGTGCCCACTACAGTTTTCATTCGGTTCATGGGGCTGTCCTGCAGGTGCTGGCGCCGGCCGCGGCTTCTGTGAGCGCACGGACGATCGCACGTTTGCCGAGGGCTACCTTGAAAGCGTTGTGCTTGAGCGGCGTTGCCTGTTGCAGCAATGCGTCGGCCGCACGTGCAAACAGTGCGGGCGACACCGCCTGGCCTTTCAAGGTTGCCTCGACGGCCTGGTTTCGCCAGGGTTTGTGCGCGACACCCCCTAGCGCTACACGAGCGTCCTGGATGACGTCGCCGTCGAGTTTGAGCGCGGCAGCCACCGACACCAGTGCGAAGGCGTAGGAGGCGCGGTCACGAATCTTCAGGTAACGGTAATGCGCTTCGAACGCTGGGGGCGGCAGCTCGATAGCGGTAATCAGTTCATCAGCGCTCAACTGGTTGTCGCGCTCCGGCGTATCACCCGGCAACCGGTGAAACTCGGCGAAGGGGATGCGCCGCTGCCCAGCCCGGCCCTCCACGTGGACCACGGCATCCAGCGCGGCCAAGGCAACACACATGTCCGAGGGGTGCGTGGCCACGCAGCTGTCGCTGGCGCCCAGAATGGCATGTATCCGGTTGAGGCCTGTGCGTGCAGGGCAGCCGCTGCCCGGCTCACGTTTGTTGCAGGGCGTACCGGTGTCGTAGAAGTAGTAGCAGCGGGTACGTTGCAGCAGGTTGCCGCCGGTGCTGGCCATGTTGCGCAACTGCGGCGAGGCGCCCGCGAGGATGGCCTGCGACAGCAGCGGGTAGCGCTGCTCGATCAAGGGGTGCCAGGCCAGGTCAGCGTTGCTGACCAGTGCGCCGATCATTACGCCGCCGCTTGAAGTCTGCTCGATGCCGTTCAACGCCAGGGCGGTGATGTCGATCAGGCGGGTGGGGCTCACCACGTTTTCCTTCATCAGGTCGACGAGGTTGGTACCCCCGGCAATGAAGCGCGAGGCGTGGTCCGCCAGATTGACCGCTTCGCTGACAGAGGACGGCTTGTGGTAGCTGAAGGGGGTCATGGCTGCGACCCTCCTTCAGGCTCGCGCTCATCGCGCATCAGCGGCAGGGCCTCTTCCACGGCGGCAACGATGTTGCTGTAGGCGCCGCAGCGGCACAGGTTGCCGCTCATCAGCTCGCGAATGGCTTCACGCGTGTGGGCCCGGCCTTCGCGGGCAAGGCCGATGGCCGAGCAGATCTGCCCTGGGGTGCAGTACCCGCACTGGAAGGCATCGTGGGTAATGAAGGCCTGTTGCATCGGATGAAGTTGCTCACCCTCGGCCAACCCCTCGACGGTGACCAGCTCGGCGCCGTCGCACATCACGGCGAGGGTCAGGCAGGCATTGATACGCTTGCCGTCGCGCAGCACAGTACAGGCACCGCATTGCCCATGGTCGCAGCCCTTTTTGCTGCCGATCAGGTCCAGCTGCTCGCGCAGCAGGTCGAGCAACGTCGTCCACGGCTGGACCTGAAGCGACCGGGGGACGCCGTTGAGTGTCAGGCTGATGGCATGCCCATCGACGCCCGCTTGGGAGTTCGCGCTCATGGAAAACCTCACGGTCAGGAATGCATCGCGCAGTCGGCTGCGTCTATTTGCTGCGACCGGAGGTGTTTGGCAAACGTTCAGGTTTTATCGGCGAGCGACCAGACCTGTTGCGCAATGCAAACGTACCCGTCGAACAGCAGACGCGCCGTGCGCACCAGGCCGCAACGGCCGATCGCGCCGTTCTGCAGGCTGATCTGCACGGTAAATTCGCCGCTGGGATGCTCGACCGAGAGCCGTTGCGTGCTACCTGGAGTAATGCGCGCAAGCCCCTGCACCACCGAACCTTCGATCAGGCAGGCGCTGGCGACGCTCACCGCGCCGAACACGCCAATCGAGGCGTGACAGCGGTGGGGGATGAATGAGCGTGTATTGATTGCCCCGCCCTGGTGCGGCGCTGACACCAGGCACATCTTTGGCACGTTGCGCTGGCTGACGTCACCCAGCTGCATGCGCGGGCCGGCCTGCAGGCGGATCGACTCCAGGCGTGCTTTCAGGGCGGCATTGCCGTCCAGCTGTTCCCGGTTTTCATGGCCGGTAATGCCGAAGTCCTCGGCACGCAGCACCACCACTGGCATGCCATTGTCGATGCACGTCACGGGCACTGCGTCGATCAGGTCATGGCTGTTGCCGGTGGGCAGCAGGGCGCCGCAGCTGGAGCCGGCAACGTCTGCAAAGCTCACCAGCACCGGCGCCGCCAGCCCAGGCACACCGTCGATACGTGTGTCCCCGGCATACTGCACCTGGCCGTGGGCGGTGGGCACCTGGGCGACGGCAAGCTGCCCGGTGTTCTCCATGAAGATGCGCACAGGGGTCGACGCACCGGTGGCCGTCACCAGCCCACGCTCGATGGCGAATGGGCCCACGCCGGCCAAAATGTTGCCGCAGTTCTGGCCGTAGTCCACCCGCGCTTCGTCCACCACCACCTGGGCGAACAGGTAATCGACGTCGGCATCTTCGCGGCGCGAGCGGCGAATGATCGCTACCTTGCTCGTCAGCGGGTCGGCGCCGCCGATGCCATCGATCTGACGCGGGTCTGGCGAGCCCATCACGGCAAGCAGTACACGGTCGCGCAACGCGCCCTCGGCGGGCAGGTCGTCTGCCAGAAAGTACGCCCCTTTGGAGGTGCCGCCACGCATGAGCAGGCACGGGATGCGGGTCTGGGCCATGTTCAGCCTTCCAGGTCGGCGAGCTGGTCGACGTAGCGCAGGCCCTTGTCGGCCAGGCGTTGGCGCATGTCGTAGATGTCCAGGCCAAGCTCACCGGCGGCCAGGCGCTGGCGCTTGCGCTCTTCCAGGGCGGCGCGCTGGCTGGCGGCGTCCAGCACGGCGCCGGCTTGTTCATGGCGGACCACGACCACTCCATCGTCGTCGGCGACGATGATATCGCCGGCATTGACCAGCTGCCCGGCGCATAGCACGGGCAGGTTCACCGACCCGAGGACTTCTTTCACCGTGCCTTGCGCGCTGATGGCGTTGGACCAGACGGCAAAGCCCATCTCGCGAAGGGTCTGGCTGTCACGCACGCCGGCGTCGATAACCAGGCCGCGCACGCCCCGGGCCTTGAGCGAGGTTGCCAGCAGGTCGCCGAAGTAACCGTCGCTGCACGGCGAGCTCGGCGCCACCACCAGCACGTCACCGGGCCGGCACTGCTCGACGGCAACGTGGAACATCCAGTTGTCGCCCGGTGCGACCAGCACCGTTACTGCGCTACCCGCCACCGCGACACCCTGCTGGATGGGGCGCAGCCCGGCGTTGAACAGGCCTTTGCGGCCCTGGGCCTCATGCACGGTGGCAACACCCAGGCTGCCCAGCGTGTCGATCAGGCCCGTGGGGGCGCGGTTGATATTACGTACCACGATGCCGGTCTTGCCGATCAGCCCGCTCATGCCAGTTGCTCCGCTACCCGCGGGAAGACGCTCTGGAAGCCTTCGGCGTAGACGATGTTGCGCGCACTGGTGATGCCGACATTACGCTTGGCCTGCACACCGCGTTGCAGGGCGACGCGGGTGTAGTACTCCCACAGGTGCTCCTGGCCGGCCATGCACTGGATGGCGGCGTACTTCTTGCCCCACACCGGGGTGATATCGAGGAAGGTATCGGGGCGCCATTCGCACTGCTCCGGCTGGTGCGGCTCGAAGGCGTAGACCGGTGGCGCGCCGACAATGCGTTCGCCAGGCTTGTAGCCCTCTGCCTGGGCGATGATGCGCGCTTCCTGGGCCAGGTTCATGGCCAGCGGGTGATCATAGTTGTAGGGGTCTTTAAGCGAGTGGCTGAGCACGAAGGCCGGTTGAACCTTGCGGAACACGTCAGCCAGGCGGAACAAGGTGTCCTTGTCGGCGCGCATCGGGTAATCGCCGATGTCGAAAAACTCCACGCTGGCGCCGAGGATTTCAGCGGCGGCCAGTGCCTCATCGCGGCGTGCGGCCTTGACCTTGTGCTCGGTCATCTCGCCTTTGCGCCACAGCTTGGCCGACTCACCACGCTCACCGAAGGACAGGCAGACCACGTGCACGTGATGGCCTTGCTCGGCATGCAGGGCGATGGCGCCGCCGGCCCGCCAGACGAAATCGGCGGAATGAGCACTGACCACGAGGGCGGTTTTGGGTGATGCATTCATTAGAGTTGGCTCCTGCAAGGGGTGTACGCAGGATGGCATCGGCGTTGGGCCTGGACTAATGCGTTCCAGTAGTCGGGGTATGCTTTTTGTTTATTGTTGTGTTCAAGCGGTGCATAGTCGCAGCTGTTACCAAGGCCTGGCAGAAGACACGATGATCGACACCGACCTACCTAACCTCATGCAGGTGCGCGCATTCGTTCGCGTGGCGGATGTGGGCAGCGTGTCCAAGGCGTCCGAGTTGCTGTTTCGTGCGCAGTCAGTAGTCACCCGCGCCATCGCCGAACTGGAAAAGCGCCTGCAGGCGCCCCTGTTCGAGCGCCATGCCAATGGCATGCGCCTGTCCGACTTTGGCGCCTGTGTGTTGCCACGCGCCCGCCGTGTGCTGGCCGAACTGGGTGCGGTACCGCGCCTGCTCGGTGCGGACACTGCCCTGGAGCCGCTGTACCTGTTCCAGGCGCGGCGCCTGGAGGTGTTCGTGAAGCTTTGCCAGGCGCGGCACATGCAGACAGTGGCCAGCCACTTCGGGCTCAGCCAGCCGGCGGTGAGTTCGGCGCTGAAGGTGTTGGAAGGCGGGTGCGGCAAGCCGCTGTTCGAGCGCACCCCGCGTGGGTTGCAGCCCACGCGGGTCAGCCAGGACATCCTGGTGCCGATCCGCCGCGCGCTGAACGAGCTGCGCCATATCGACAGCGACCTGAGCGCCATGCGTGGCACCGTGCAAGGCGTCGTGCACGTGGGCGCGCTACCGCTGGGTCGCTCGCGCATCCTGCCTGAGGCGATTATCCGTTTGATCGATGCCCACCCGCAGGTGCGGGTGATCACCAACGAAAGCCCGTTCGACTTGCTTGCTACCGAGCTGCGGGCGGGGGATGTCGACTTCGTGCTAGGGGCGCTGCGCGCGCACGGTTACGCCAGCGACCTGGCCGGTGAGCGGTTGATCACCGAGGAGCTGGTCGTGCTGGCCCGGCAAGAACACCCGCTGTTCAGGGCGCCGGTTACGCTGGCCGATGTGCGCCAGGCGCGCTGGGTGTTGCCGCGGGCTGGGTCGCCTGCGCGGCATCTGCTGGACGCCTGCTTTGCCGCCGAACAACTGCCCGCGCCGCGCCCGGTGGTGGAGAGCGCAGACCTTGCGATCATCAGGGGGCTGCTGTTGCACTCGGACATGCTGGCAGCGGTATCCGCGCACCAGCTGGCGCATGAGATTGCCAGCGACGAGCTGCGGCGCCTGCCATTGCCGCTGCCCGGCACCACCCGGGACATCGGCCTGACCTACCGCAACGGCTGCCTGCACTCGCCGGCAGCGGCAGCCCTGATGGCCTGCATTCGCGAGGTTATCGGGCAGGCTTGCCCGCTACCGAATAACGCACCTGTTGATTGCGGGTCTTCATGAAGTCCTCGGTACTCTGGCCACGCATGGCCGCGTAGATGTCCAGGTTGGACACGCCCAGCACCGCGCCGAGTTTTTCCAGCACGAAGAAAATCACGCCGTAGTGGATCAGCCCACGCCAGTCGCGGCGGCGCAGCAGGTCGCGTTCTTCTTCGGTCAGCCCGGACTCTTCATAAAGCGCCTCGGGCTCGGCGAGAAAGCGCTGGCGCCACTGTGGCTCGATCAGGCGGTGCAGGCATTTGTTCAGTGCGTAACCTTTGGCGCTGCGCTCCAGGGTGTAAGGGTACGTGCCCTCGAGTTTCTCCGCGCCTGCCAATTGATGACGCATGTGCTGGCGGTGGCGTTCATTGACTGGCGC
This sequence comes from Pseudomonas sp. P39-UII1, assembly GCF_039672635.1. Classification (NCBI taxonomy): domain Bacteria; kingdom Pseudomonadati; phylum Pseudomonadota; class Gammaproteobacteria; order Pseudomonadales; family Pseudomonadaceae; genus Pseudomonas; species Pseudomonas sp. P39-UII1. Next base: position 163,072 of record NZ_JBDFPP010000010.1, on the reverse strand, counting down.
AGGCAGGCCCTGGTCGCGGTTTTCCAGCAGCAGGGTGGCGATGCCGGTCATCGACGGCAGGTAGTAGCCCTGGTGCAGGCGGTTGACCGAAGACGACAGCGCCCCGCGCATGATCAGCCAGGTGATGACCTCGGCGCCTTCCATGCCGCCGAGGGTGGCGTATTCGGCCAGGGTCATTTCGGTCAGGCGCTGGGGGTCATCGACCAGCAAGTCGATGAACTGGGCGTCCCATTGCGGGTTGTTGAAGCCGCAGCGTTCCCCGTGCACCTGGTGCGAAACGCCGCCGGTGGCGACGATCGCGACCTTGAGGTCGTCGGGGTAGCTTTCGATGGCCCGGCGCAAGGCCTGGCCAAGCTTGTAGCAACGCCGCGCAGTGGGGATCGGCAGTTGCAGCACGCCCACTTGCAGCGGCACGATCTGCACCGGCCAGCCTTCGTCGCAGGGCAGCAATGCCGACATCGGCGAGAAAAAGCCATGGTCCAGCGGCTTGTCGCGGAAGAAACTCATGTCGAATTCGTCGGCCATCAGGCTCTCGCCGATGTGCCGGGACAGCGCCGCATGCCCACCCACGGCGGGCAGGTCGCGGGGGTTGCCGCCTTCGTCGGCCACTGCATACTGGCTGTCGACGCCCAGGGTGAAGGCGCTGTAGTGGTCGAAGAAGAACGAGGTGACGTGGTCGTTGAAGATATAGAACAGCACGTCGGGCTGCTGCGCCTGCAACCAGCCACGGATCGGTTCGAAGCTCTCGAAGATCGGCGCCCAGGCGGCTTCCTGCTGTTTGTCATGGTCGACCGCGAAGCCGATGGTGGGGGTATGGGAGACGGCAAGGCCACCGATGATACGCGCCATTGAAAAGTCCTCTGTTTCAGGTTTACCGCACGGCCGTGACCGGCAGCACACGTTGCCGGGCATAACCGTTGGCCAGGATTGCCAAGGCTGCGACGAACGCCGGCAGGCCAAGGGCGATGAATAACAATGGCAAGCCCAGGCCCAGACTGAGCACGGCGCCGCCGATAAGTGAACCGAAGATGGCGCCGAAGCGGCCGATGCCGAGCATCCAGCTTACACCTGTGGCGCGACACGCCGTGGGGTAGTAACCCGGCGCGAAGGCGTTCAGGCCGGTTTGCGCGCCGCTCATGCAAAAGCCCGCAGCGGCGACGCCAACGGCCAGCAGGCTCGACTCCAGGCCGTACGCACCGAGCGAAACGATGCACAGCCCGCCGAGTGCGTAGGCGGTGGCGATCACCCGGTTAGGGTTGCGCCGGTCCATGGCCCAGCCGACCACCAATGCGCCCGCGGTGCCCGCCAGTTGGAACAGGCCGGTGATGGTCGCGGCGCGTTCAATGCTCTGGCCGCCATCACGCAGCAGGGTCGGCAACCAGCCCATGGTCAGGTAGATCACCAGCAAGCCCATGAAGTAGGTCGCCCACAGGGTCAGGGTGCCGAGGCGATAATGCCCGCTGAACAGCTGGCGCACAGGCGCTTTGGCTTGGGTGGCGGCTTCGCTGACGATAAAGCGAGTGGTCGCGGTGAACTGGCCGCCGAGGCGGTTGAGAATGGCTGCGACCTGTTTGGCCGGTGCAGCCTGCGCCGCCAGATAGCGGGGTGACTCAGGCAGCAGCCAGCACAGCAATGGCAGCAGCGCCATTGGCAGCAGGCCGCCCACCAGCAGCACCGAATGCCAGCCTTGATGCGGGATCAACCAGGCGGCCAGAAAGCCCCCCAGGCCCGACCCCATGTTGAAGCCGGTGAACATCAGGGTGATCAGCAGCGCGCGGCTGCGCTCAGGCAGAAACTCTGAAAGCAACGTCGTGCAGTTGGGCATTGCCGCACCTAGCGCTACGCCGGTGAGCAAGCGCAGCGCTGCCAGTTCATAGGGGTTGCGGGCAAACGCGCAGGCCAGGCTGAGCACGCTGAAACCGCTTACTGCCAGCAGCAGGATGTTCTTGCGGCCCAGGCGGTCAGCATACGGGCCGGCGGTGATGGCGCCGATGGCAAGGCCGACCATGCCAGCGCTCATCACCGGGCCGAAGGCTGCACGTGACAAGCCCCAGTCCTGCATCAATGAAGGCGCGATGAAGCCCATGACGGCGACATCGAAGCCGTCGAACAGCACGATCAAGAAACAAAGAATCAGTATCAACCGTTGGTAGTGAGTGATGGGACGGCTATCGATCCACTCTTTTACATCGACGCTGGGCGTGTGCATGCGCGTTCACCGATTATTGTTGTAGTGGTGACGATTTCTGTGGACAAAGCGCAGGGCAGGTCGCCAGAAATCACCCGCCGGGTTACGACGTGGGCAGACTCTAATCGCTGGAGGGGCAGCAGCGCCGCTGGGAAATCCTTAATAAGGGATCGAATTTGGTTATGAGGTCGGCAGGAAGCATGTATCACTGTGTATCAAGGCGCGTGCTTCGGCCACTCGCTTACAAATCCCTGCCGCTGTGGATACGCCACGGATACATGCCGACGGCTAAATGGGCCAACCCGAACGAACAGCCCGAACCGCTGCTTGTTCTGGCTCTTGCGCCCTTGTGGCATCACCTGATGGAGAAACCCCATGACCCGTATCCAGCGCCCCAACAAGACCCGCCTTGGCCTGCTGAGCATTGCCCTGGTTGGCGGTATGAACCTGGCCGCATCGGCCTTTGCTGTCGAAGCGTTGCCCCAGGGCTACCAGCTCGCCGCCGCTGAAAAGGCCGGCGAGGGCAAGTGTGGCGAGGGCAAGTGCGGCGCCAGCGGCGCCAAGGGCAAAGCCACCCAGGCCGAGGGTAAATGCGGCGAAGGCAAGTGCGGTGATGCCTCGTTCGCCCGCACCGATGCCGACCACGACGGCCAGGTATCGCGCGCCGAGCTGCTGGCGGTGGCGCCGGGGGCCAACGCGGAGTTCGATGCTATCGATGCCAATCACGACGGCTACCTGTCCGAGGCTGAGGTCTATCAGTTCCGCAAGCACCAGTTCGACGCAAACGGCAAGCCGTTCCCTTCCGATCTGTACAGCAAGTTGAGCCAGGCCAGGAACTGACCGTCACCGGCACCCTCCCAGCGGGGAGGGTGCTTTGCCTCCAGGAGTACGCCATGAGTCGTTCCCTTTCCCTGCAAGGTGCCGGCCTTGGCCTGCGTCGTGCGCTGTTGCCTGAATTGCTGACCATGAGCACGGGTGCCGTGGACTTCCTCGAATGTGCCCCCGATAACTGGATCGGCGTTGGCGGCACTTATAGCGAGGGCTTGGCACGCCTGGCCGAGCGCTATCCGCTGGCCTGCCACGGCCTTTCGCTGTCACTCGGCGGCCCCGCGCCGCTGGACCATGCCTTTGTGCGGCAGATTCGCGTTTTTCTTGACCGGTACAACGTACCGCTGTTCAGCGAACACCTGAGCTATTGCGCCGATGACGGTCACCTCTACGACCTGATCCCCATGCCCTTCACCGACGAAGCGGTGCGCCACACGGCCGCGCGCATTCGTGAGGTGCAGGATGCCCTTGGCCGGCGCATCGCAGTGGAAAACATCGCCTACTACGCAGCGCCCTACCAGGCAATGAGCGAAATCGACTTCCTCCGCGCGGTCCTCGACGAGGCCGACTGCGACCTGCTGCTGGACATCAACAATGTGATCGTCAATGCCTGCAACCACCGTTATGACGCTGCCGACTTCCTCGCCGCGGTGCCGGCCGAGCGGGTGGTTTGCCTGCACGTGGCCGGGCATTACGACGAAGCGCCGGACCTGAAGATCGATACCCACGGCGCAAGCGTCAAGGCTGATGTCTGGCGCCTGCTGGCCGGCGCCTACCAGCATTTGGGGAGCGTACCGACCGTGCTGGAGCGTGACTTCAACCTGCCACCGCTGCCTGAGTTGCTCATTGAGGTAGATTACATCCGCGACCTGCAAACTGCCGCGCAAACGCCAGAGGTGCGCCATGGCTGAGACATTGCGCGAGCAGCAGCTGCGCATGGCCCGCTTCATCCGCGACCCGCAGGCCAACGCGCCGCCGCCAGGCATTGAGGAACGGCGGCTGGCGGTTTATCGGCAGCTGTTCTTTGGCAACATGAAGTCGTTGCTGGCAGGCAGCTTTCCGGTGCTGCATGCGACCCTCGCCGCCGAGCAATGGCAGGCGCTAACCGAAGATTTCTACGCCAGCCACCGCTGCCAGACACCGTTGTTCACCGAGGTGGCTGGCGAGCTGGTCGACTACCTGCAAACCAGGGAGGATCTGCCGGGCTGGGTGGCTGAACTGGCCCATTACGAGTGGATCGAGACGGTGTTGTTGCTCGGCGAGAATACCGAACCTGCGCATGACCCCGCCGGTGACCTGCTCGAGGGGGTACCGTTGCTGTCCAGCCTGGCGCTGCCGCTGGCCTACGTTTGGCCGGTCAGCCAAATTGGGCCGGGCACCATTCCTCTACAGGCACCCATCGAACCCACACGGTTGCTGGCCCGTCGAGGCGCCGACCACAAGGTGCACTTCTCCCGCTTGGCGCCGCTGGCCCACGCGTTACTGGTGTCGTTGCAACAGCAGCCGCTCAGTGGCCGCGAGCACTTTGCAGCATTGGCAGAACACAGTGGCGTAGCGCCGGACTTCATCGAAGCTCACGGCCTAGCGCTGTTGGTCGGCCTCAAATCAGAAGGCGTGGTGCTGGGCACAGCGTTGTAGGCGCGGGCTTGCCCGCGAAGCAGTCACCGCGGTGGTTGGCCAGGGCTTGGCCCTGGATCGCGGGCAAGCCCGCTCCTACAAGAATTTGTGCTGTCCGCAGGCGGCCAATGGGCTCGAGTGCGGGGCGCTACAGTCGCAGGCCTGGATTGATTGAGGCCGTATGCTCGGTCAGGGAGTGGCGGGCGCCAGGCCATTGAGCAGCAAGCGCACGGAGGAAGCGGTGGCGGCGTGGTAATCGATGCCCGGCCTGGGGCCACCGGCGGCATGCCAGCCCATGTTGACGCATGACTGCGCCATGGCCCACACCGATGGCAGCACATGCTCCGGGTTCACCGGCGCCAATTGCCCGCTGCCGATCCACTGGCGTATATGCGCGGTATTTTCCCGCGCCTGGCTGGCCCAGCGTTCGAGGAAATCACCGGGAATACGCCGGCCGCCTTCCTTGAGCTCCTGCAGCAGCACCTTCGAGGCGAATGGCCGCCCTTCGAACAGGTGAATCATCGAGGTGACCGTGCGGCTAAGCGCCTGCAGCGGCTCGTCGTCGTGCTGAAAGGGCGCGCAAGCTTGCAGGTAGCCGGGTGCGATGTCTTCCAGCACCCCGTGATAGAGGTTGGCCTTGGACTTGAAGTAGTACAGCACGTTGGACCTGGGCAAGCTGGCCAGGGCAGCGATGACCGACAGCTTGGTTGCGGCATAGCCCTGTTGGGCGAACGCCTCGCTGGCGGCGTTCAGGATGACCCTGCGTACCGGGTCGGCTTGGGGCGCCTCGGGTGCGTTGGGCGTTTTACGTGGCAGATCGAACGGCATGATGTACACGGCAATGCACCTGAGAAGAATACCGAAATATACAAAACTATACAGCGGTAGTCTGCACAAGGGTTACACAAGCCGGCGGCTGGCCACGGTGGACTGGGCCAGCGCCGTGGTGATCGCGGGTAAACCCGCTCTTGCACGGATTGCGCATGCAGGCTGTTTGCGCCTGTATTGCGCCACGCTGGCTGGGTTATCCTGCGGGCCTTCTGTCGTTGCCGAGATCGCCATGTCGTCAGCTGCCGTGCAGGCCCCACTGAAACTCGCCGATCGCGATTCGCGCCATTCTGCCCAGGTGCTCGGCCTGTGTTTGCCCAGCGATGTGGTGCTGTACCTGCTGCTGCCCATGTACGCAGGCAATTTCGGCGTCACCCTGGTAGAGGCGGGCATTTTGCTGGCCGCCAACCGCCTGGTGCGCATCATCGGCTATGGCTGGGTGCTGCGCTTCTATGCCCGCCAGGGTGATCGCGCCGCCTGCACGGTCGCGGCAGTGGCGGCGGCAACCTGCGCACTGGGTTACGCTACCGTGTCGGGTTTTGCCGCGCTGCTGGTGCTGCGCCTGACCTGGGGCCTGTGTTTCGCCACCTTCAACCTCAGCACGCAAACCCTGGCCACCGCGCAGGCCGAAGGTGCCGCGCGGCGCGCCGGGCGCTCGCGGGCAATCATCTCCATCGGGCCGATGCTGGCCTTGCCGCTGGCGGCGCTGATGGCCCAGGCCTGGGGGCCGCGCAGCGTATTCCTGGTATTGTGCGGCAGTTGCTTGTGCAGCCTGTGGGCCGCCCGCGCCTTGCCCGCCAAGCCTCACGAAATCCTGCCCAACCGTGGCCGACGGCTGCGCCTGCCTGACAGCATCGCCACCTGGTCGTTCGTCGAAGGTGTGGCGCTTGACGGGTTGTTCATCTTTGGCTTGTCGCTGTATGCGCAGACCCACCTGGGGAGTAATGGCGTGTTGGCGGCGGGTGTGCTGATGGCGGTGCGTTACCTGAGCGAGATGCTCTTCAGCCCCCTGGGTGGTCGCTTGGCCGACCGCTTCGGCGCATTGCGCATGCTGGTGGTGCTGTCGCTGGCGACCGCCGTGGCGCTGCTGCTGTTTGGCAGCCACTGGCTGTTTGTCGGAGCATTCTTCGTGTTGGTGCTGCGCGCCTTGCAGCTGCCGTTGGTAGTCACGCTGGTGGCCGGCCGCTACCCCGAGGGGCGTATCCAGGCCCTGGCGGGCAATGCAGTGTGGCGCGATATCGGTGCCGGGCTGGGCCCGATCCTGGCCGGGCTGTTGCTACCGAATTTCGCGCCACTGTGGGTGTATGCCGTTGCTGCGCTGATGCTCAGCATGACGGCACTGGGTTGTGGTTGGGCAGGGCGTAGCTTCGCTCAGCGGCGGTAGTAGTGGTGGTCGGCCTCGTAGCGGTGGTGCGCGGCCCGGTCATGGTGGCGCTGCCATTCGCGGCGGCGTTCGGCTTCGCGCCGCGCCTGCTCGCGGCGCCATTGTTCACGGCGCCAGTTTTCGCGGCGCCAGTCGTCGCGACGGTCATGCCGGTAGCCGTCGTGGCGGTAACGGTCATCATGCGCCAATAGCGTGGCGGGCTGCTGTGCAGCCACGCTCGCCAGGCTCGGCCAGGGGTTGTCGGCACCCTCGGCATGGGCTTGCACAGGCATGGCGTCGAAGGTATGAACAGGCGTTGGCGCCTTCATCGGTGTAGCGGATGCCGAGCCCATTGCCGCGAACGCGAACAGGCCGAGGAGCACTATCCGGGGGACATGGATTTTCATGAGCGAAGACAACCTCTGCTGGATATTGGGGCGTTGGGCCATGCGTTCGCGGGCCAGCCTGAAGGCTGCCTGGCGCACTGCATGTGCCTGATCACATAGACCAGCAAAGCGGAAAAAGTTCGGGAAAACCGTTACTTAAATGGCAAGGCTGGCATGGCGGCGGCTGCCGCAATGCCCTCAATGCACGCCGGGAACGGTATACTTGGCGCCTTTGCCAGCGCCCGGGAGAAGTTCATGCGGCAGGTCTTGTTAATCGTCGATGTCCAGTCCACCTTCAGCCCGCCGGAGTGGCTGGTCGATGGCGTGCGTGCGTTGTCCGCGACGATCCCGACCATCGCCTCGGTCGAATTGCATGACGAGCAGGTGACGCCTTTCGAGCGGCAGCTGGGCTGGCACCCTGCCGCTGAGGATGAGAGCCTGGTCGAAGCCGACAAGGTGTTCATCAAACACGGTTATGGGCAGACTGCCGAGACCCTTGAGTACATCCGCCAGCTGGGCGTCGAGCGCGTGCTGGTCTGCGGGCTGCAGACCGAAACCTGCGTGCTGGCCGCAGGCTTCGCGCTGTTCGATGCGGGGCTGACGCCCACGTTGATCACCGACTTGACGGTGGGCTCTTCCCTCGATCGCTCAGGCAAGATGGGCATCGAGTTGTGGAAGCACCACTTCGGCAATGTCACCACCCGCGCCGAGGTGCTGGCCGAACTCGCCAGCTGACTGCTGCTGCGCGCCGGTCACTGACTCAGTGACCGGCAGGGGCAGATTGCCTTGCCCGGTTTTTAGCGGCCAAGCATCACGGTTTTCAGCTGTGTTTGTGCCTGTTGCACTGTTTTGGCCTGGGTGTTCAGGTCCGCCAGCATGGCATTCAGCTCGGCTTGAACTTTCGGGTCTGAAACCTTCACGATCGCGCCGTTGATGTCGATCTTTGCCTTGTTCGCGTCCACGTAGTCGGCGATTTTCAGGCTGCTGTCGAGGGTGCCGCTGATCTGCGGCAGTACGGCCAGGAAGGTATCGGCCGGAACGCTGACGGTACGCTCGAAGGCCTTGTCGTACACCACCTTGAGGTCTTCTGGCTGCTTGAGCTGGGCGTGGGCGCTGTCTGCCTTGGCTTTTTGCGCCTGCAGTTGGGTACCCATGTCATTGAGGCCGGTCTGCACCGCCTTGATGTCGTCACGGCGCGCGGTGACATCATTCAACGAGCGCACTGCGCCTTTTTGCAACAGGTTGCCCAGCGGTTTGACGGCGGCATCCATGGCGCCGTTGAAGTCAGTGATGACCGCGTAGTGCTCGGTGTAGGGGCCAAACGCCTGGGTTTCGTCCGGGGTCAGCTTGGGCACGTGAACGCCTGGCTTATCGACGATACGGGTTTGCAGGAACTCGCTGAACGCAGTGCGTTGTTTGGGTTCGTTGTCACCGCAGGCGGCGAGGGCGAGGGGCAGGGCGAGGGCAAGCAGCCAGCGGGGGCGGAACGTGACATTCATGTCGGTGAATCTCCTGAAGGATAAGGTACGCGCCACCCGGGCATCGCGCACGGCGTGGCGGGAGAAGAATAGTGGTTTCTGCGTTGGGATCCAACACTAGGCCATAGGCAGCTCGAAACCCGCGATGCCGCGCCCAAGCTTCTGGGCTTGTGCGTACAGCACCCGCATCAGGTGCAGCGCCGCCTGCGACGGTGGCTCGAAGCGCGAGTAGACGAAGCTGATATCGAAATGAATCTCCTCGGCCAGCGGCACCACGGCGAGGCCGCTGTCCTGTGCGACGAACTCGTCGATCAGGGTAATGCCCATGCCTTGCTTGACCAGCGCCACGGCTTCGTTGGCATTGGTGAACGACAGCAACGAATCCAGTTGCAACCCGCGCTGGGCAATTTCATCCGCCAGCAGCTTGCCGAACGGCATGTCCGGGCGGAACAGCAACAGCGCCTGGCCCTCCAGCTGTTGCAAGGCCAGTGAGGGTTGCTGGGCCAGCGCGTGGGAGGCGGGCATTACCGCCACCATGCGCCCCCGCATGAAGGCCTGCGAGTGCAGGTGATCGTGGACCACCGGCAGGGCGGCGATCGACAGGTCGACCTTTTTCGACAGGATCTGGTTGGGCATCTCGCCCATCAATGAGGTCTGCCATTCGATGTGCAGCGCTGGCGCCTCACGCTTGAGCTGCGCCAGGGCAATCGGTATGACCACCGTCGACAACGACGCGCTGCAGGAGATGCGCAGCTTGCGGTGGGTACCGGAGGCCAGCGACAGCGCGGTCTCATTGACCTGCAGAGCCGCCTGGTACACCCGCTCGACCTCACGGAACAGGATCTGCGCCTCGGCGGTGGGCACCAGGCGGTTGTTGATGCGCTCGAACAGGCGGTAAGCCAGGCGCCCCTCGATGTAGCCAATCAGCTTGCTCACCGCCGGTTGCGAGACATACAGCATTTTTGCCGCGGCACTGATCGAGCCGGTCAGCATGACGGCACGGAACACTTCCATATGGCGCAATTTGAACACCATGTTGCTGGCGTCGGCGCCTGCTTGGCCGGGGAGCATGAGTATTACCTTCGGTTATGGTCTTGGCCATCTGTGTATGAGCGCCGTGGCGGCGCCCGCAGTATCTTGAGCCTAGGCAAATCGCCCTGGTGGCGAACAATAACAAGATCTGCAGGCAAGCGCAGTGGCGCTTGAAGGAGCCGCCTTTGAACATCTTTGACGAACCGAAGATCGATTGCCATAACCATTTGTTTGACCCTGCACGCTTTGCGTATCACCCCGATGCCCCCTATGCCCCCTCGGGGCAGGAGGTTGCGCCGCTGGAGCAGTTCAACCAGGTGATGGACGCCTATGGCGTGCGCCATGCCTTGCTGGTGGGCCCCAACAGTGGCTACCACACCGACAACCGTTGCCTGTTGCACGCCCTGGCCAGCGGCCAGGGGCGCTTCCGGGGCGTGGCGGTGGTCGACCGCCAGATCAGCCTTGAACAACTGGCCGCGCTGCGTGAGCAGGGCGTGGTCGGCGTGGCATTCAACCCAGCGTTGTATGGCGTGGCCAGCCTGCGAGACGTCGAGCCGCTGTTCGGCAAGCTGGCCGAGCTTGGCCTGTTTGCCCAGGTGCAGGTCTGCGAAGACCAGTTGCTCGAACTGCTCGGCCTGATCGAGCGCAGCGCGGTGCGAGTACTGATCGACCACTGCGGGCGCCCGGACGCGGCTGCCGGTATTCATCAGGCCGGTTTCCAGGCCTTGCTCAGGCTCGCCCGGCATGGGCGGGTCTGCGTGAAGCTATCAGGCATGCAGAAGTTCGCCGCTGCCGATGCCCTGCACGAGCAGAGCCGCGCCTACGTGCATGAGCTGATCAACGCCTTCGGCCCGCAGGCCTGCGTGTGGGGCTCCGACTGGCCGTTCATTCGCCAGCGCACGCGGGTGGATTACGGCCCCTTGCTGAAGCTGGCCGAACGTTTGATGCCGGACCCGCACCTGCGCCGCACCATCATGTGGGACACCCCCAGGCGCCTGTTCGGCTTCGCCTGACGCCTGCGCATTTGCCATTCCAATAACAAGAGAGCAACCGTCATGAACGCTGATCAGCCTATCGGCGCCGGGGTGTTCGACACGCCCGCCCGCCTGCAACAACGCACCCGCACCCGCTTCATGATCCTGGCGCTGATTTCTGGCGGCACCATGATCAACTACCTTGACCGCAGCGTGATGGGCATTGCTGCCCCGAGCATCAGCGCCGACCTGGGCCTGAACGCGGCGATGATGGGCCTGATTTTTTCGGCGTTTTCGTGGACGTATGCGGCTGCGCAAATTCCCGGCGGCATCCTGATCGACAAGCTCGGCACCAAACTGACCTACTGGCTGGCCCTGACCCTGTGGTCGCTGTTCACCGGCCTGCAGGGTTTGGCCCAGGGGTTTTTGTCCTTGCTGGGCATGCGCTTTCTGGTGGGTGTGACCGAAGCGCCGTGCTTCCCCACCAACAGCCGCGTGGTGGCGACCTGGTTCCCGCAAAGCGAGCGCGCCAGGGCGACCGGCATTTACACCTTTGCCGAGTACACGGGCCTGGCGTTCCTCACGCCGCTGCTGTTCTGGGTGCTGCACGCCTATGGCTGGCGTTTTCTGTTGATGGCGGTCGGCGTGATGGGGGTGCTGTACGGCCTGGTGTGGTGGCGCAAGTACCACGAGCCGCACCAGTCCAAGACAGCCAACCAGGCCGAACTGGACTATATCGCCGCCGGCGGTGGCGTGGTCGATGGCGGGCAGAAGGCCACGGTGTTCCGCTGGTCGCAGATCCCGGCGCTGCTCAAGCACCGCAACATGCTCGGCATCTGCCTGGGGCAGTTCGCCTGCAACTCGACCAACGTGTTTTTCCTCACCTGGTTCCCGACTTACCTGGTGACCGAGCGGCACATGCCATGGCTGAAGGTCGGTTGGGTTGCCGTACTGCCCTTTATTGCCGCCTCGCTGGGTACGCTGGTGGGCGGCTGGCTGTCCGATGCGCTGTTGCGCCGCGGCTACTCGCTGAACGTGGCGCGCAAGCTACCGGTGATTGCCGGCCTGCTGACCGCTTCGGTGATCGTCCTTGCCAACTATGTCGAGTCCGACGTGCTGGTGATCGCCATCCTCTGCGTGGCGTATTTCGCCCAGGGCATGTCGGCGCTGGCCTGGATGATCGTGTCCGACATCGCGCCCAAGGGCCTGCTGGGCTTGAGTGGCGGCTTGTTCAACCTGTTCGCCAACGCCGCTGGCATCGTCACCCCGCTGACCATCGGCCTGATCGTCAGCGCCACTGGCTCGTTTGTCTGGGCGCTGGTCTTCGTGTCTTCGATCACGGCGCTCGGGGCGCTGTGCTACCTGTTCATGGTGCGCGACCTGCGTCGCCTGCCGGATATTCCCTGTGTCGAAAAAGGAGCTGAACAATGAGCCAATCCCTGCAAGGGCAAACTGCAATCGTCACCGGCGGCATGCGCGGCATCGGCCTGGCCATCGCCCAACGCTTGCATGCCGCAGGCGCCCAGGTGGTGATCTGGGACCTCGCGGTCGACGGTTGGGACAGCGCAGGGAGTGGCTTCGAGCCGGTGCTGCGCCAGGCTGTGGATGTCGCCTCGCTGGCCTCGGTCGAGGCAGCGTTCGCTGACGTGCTGGAGCGTGTGGGGCCGGTGCAGATCCTGGTCAACAATGCCGGCATCAATGGCCCGGTAGTGCCGTCCTGGGAGTACCCGCCAGAAGCCTGGGACAAGGTCATGGCCATCGACCTGAATGGCGTCTTCTACTGCTGCCGCACCGCCATCCCGCACATGCGCGAGCGTGGCTATGGGCGTATCGTCAATATCGCCTCGATGGCAGGCAAGGACGGTGTGCAGTTCATCTCGGGGTACTCCGCTGCAAAGGCGGGTGTGATTGCCTTCACCAAGGCCGCAGCCAAAGAGCTGGCGCAGGATGGCGTGCTGCTCAACTGCATCGCGCCAGCCATGGTCGAAACCCCACTGATGGCCGAAATGACCGCCGAGCACATTGCCGCGAGCAAGGCCAAGATCCCCATGGGGCGCTTCCTCAAGGCGCAAGAGATCGCCAACATGGTGGCCTGGATCGCCGGGCCGGAATGCAGCTTCACCACGGGCTTTGTGTTCGACCTCAGTGGCGGGAGGGCGACCTATTGAGGCCGCTGGGGGTTGCCCACCTGACAGCGCTGGACCTTGCCCCGCAGGCCCTGGTGCGTGAGGCCGGCCGCGCCGGCTTCAGCTCGGTGGGCCTGCGCCTGCACCCGGTGATGCCGGGGGCGCAGGCATACCCGCTGGCCGTGGGCAGCGAAGCGCTCCGTGAGCTGAAGGCGGTGATGGCGGGTGAGGGCGTCAGCGTTGCCGACATCGAGTTCGTCTCGCTGACGCCGCAGGTGCGCATTGCCGAATGCGAAGCGTTGCTGGCGGCCGGTGCCGAGCTGGGAGCGGTGAGCCTCACCGTTTCCGGCGATGACCACGACAACGTGCGGCTTGCGCACAACTTCGCGGCGCTGTGTGAACGGGCCAAGGTGCATGGCCTGCGCGTGGACCTCGAGTTCATGCGCTGGCGGCCGGTGGCGACGTTGCAGCAAGCGCTGGCCGTGTTGACGGCCGCCGGGCAGGGCAACAGCGCGGTGCTGGTGGATGCGCTGCACCTGTTCCGATCGGGTGGGGACGTGGCAGCGATTGCCCAGGTGGACCCGCATTACCTGCGGGCCGTTCAACTGTGCGATGCACCGCTGCAGGCACCGGTTGAAGCACTGATCATCCAGGAGGCCCGTGAAGGGCGGCTGTTGCCGGGGCAAGGGCAACTGCCGTTGCTGGCGTTGCTGGAGGCGTTGCCGGTGGATGTGGCGGTGAGTGTGGAGACGCCTTCGTCAGGGCTTCAACGTGAACACCGTCTTCAGCAGGCGTATGGCGCCACACGCAGTTGCCTGGAGGGTAGCCGCCTGCACTGACGTCTGCGGCAGATCAGATCACCCGAGCACGGTGCAACGCCTCCAATGCCTCGTTGCGCAACCGCGCCAGCCGATCATCGCGACGCTCGCGCGGATACCCCAGGCCAACCTGCAACTCCCGGCACACTGTGCCTGGGCGGTTGCTGATGACCAGCACCCGGTCGCTCAGGTACAGCGCCTCATCCACATCATGGGTCACCACCAGCAAGGCAATCCCGTGCCGTCGGGCCAGTTCCAGCAACAAGTCCTGAAGCTTGAAGCGGGTAAACGCATCTACCGCGCTGAACGGCTCATCCAGCAACAACAGCTGCGGCTGGCCATACAGGCCGCGCGCGATGGCAACGCGCTGGGCCATGCCGCCCGACAAGGCCTTGGGCAGCGCATCGGCAAAACCGGCAAGGCCCACTTCTTCGATCAGCGCGGCCACGCGGGTGCGGTCGTAGCCTTTGTCTTCGCTGAAGCCAATGTTGTCGGCCACATTCAGCCACGGCATCAGCCTGGGCTCCTGGAACACGAAACCGACTTGCTCAGGGCGCCGCTGCAAATGGCCGACGAAGCGCTGGTCCAGCTGCGCCACCAACCGCAACAGGGTGCTTTTGCCGCAGCCACTGGGGCCCAGCAGGCTGACGATTTCGCCCGGGTGCAGTTGCAGGTCGATCTTGCCGAGCACGGGCGTGTCGCCGAATGCTTTGTGTTCAACCTGCAGGTCGAGCAACGGCGCTTTGCCCGGAGCGGTTTGATGAATGCGCAAGGGTTGATTCATGGTTCAAGCCTTTGTGTCGGTGCCATCGAAAGTATCGCGCCAGGCCAGCCAGCGTTTCTCCAGCCCGGCCAGCAGCCCGTCGCTGAGCTTGCCAAGTAGCGCCAGGACAATGATCGCGGCCAGCACCAGATCGGGCCGAGAGGTTTCCCGTCCATCACTGAGCAGGTACCCCAGCCCGCGGGTGGCAGCGATCAGTTCAGCCGCTACCAGGAACATCCAGCTCAGGCTCAGCGCGCTGCGCAGCCCGGTGAATACCCCGGGGATGGCGGCTGGGAGCAGCACCCGCCGGGCCAGGCGCAGCGGGCTGAAGCCATACATGCGCGCCACCTCCACCAACTTGCGGTCAATGTTACGGATCGCCGCCACGCCATTGAGGTAGACCGGGAAGAACGCGCCGATGGCGATCAGGGTGATCTTGGAGGTTTCACCAATGCCCAGCCACAGTAGCAACAGCGGCACCCAAGCCAGGCTGGGGATAGCCCGCAGGCTGGCGAAGGTCGGCTCCAGCCACGCTTCGGCCTCGCGGCTCAGGCCCACCCAGGCGGCGAACAGCAAGCCGAGCAGGGCACCGATGGCGAAACCTGCCAGTACCCGCGAGAGGCTGGCACCGATGTGTTTCCATAGCGCACCGTCGGCGAGCTGCAACAGGGTTTGCGCGACCTCGCTGGGCGCAGGCATCTGGTAGGCGGCGATCCAGCCCAGGCGCACCACGGCTTCCAGCAGCAGAATGATCGCCACCGGCAGCGCCAGGCCTTTGAGGCGGCGCGGCCATTGCCGTGGCTGAGCGGTGCCTGCGGCGAGCAGGTTGCTGTGGCTACTCATCACTCGATACTGGCTTTGCCGAAGGAAGGGTCGATCAGCTGATCGATGACGTCATTGACGTCCACGCCACGCTTGACCAGTTCTTCTGAAACCAGAATCGGCGCGGCAGCCTTGGACGCGGCGACATCCTGGGCGCTCAGTTGCGGGGTGGAAAGGTCGGTGCGCGACAGCTGCAGCTTGGCCACATCCAGCGGTAGCTTGGACTCTTCAGCCAGCAACTTGGCGAACTCTTCCGGATGCGCGACCGCCCAGTGGCGGGCTTGTTCGTACGCCTTTATCACTTTGGCTATGGTCTGTGGATGCTGTTTGGCAAACGTCTCGGTCACGCTGACCACGCCATAACTGTTGAAGTCCTTGTTGCGGTACAGCAGACGTGAACCGGCCTGCAGTTCGCTGGCGGCCATGTGCGGGTCGAGGCCGGCCCAGGCGTCGACGTCGCCTTTCTCCAGCGCGGTGCGGCCGTCCGGGTGCTGCAGGTGCAGCAATTCGACGTCGTCTTTTTTCAAGCCGGCTTTTTCCAGGGCGCGCAGGGTGAACAGGTACGGGTCGGTGCCTTTGGTGGCGGCGATCTTCTTGCCTTTGAGGTCTTCGATGCCCTGGAGGGCTGAGTCCTTGGCGACCACCAGGGCGGTCCATTCGGCGCGGCTGTAGACGTACACCGACTTGATCGGGCTACCGTTGGCGCGGGCCAGCACGGCCGAGAGGCTCGCGGACGAGCCAAAGTCGGCGCCGCCGCTGTTGAGGTATTCCAGCGAGCGGTTGCTGCCCTGGCTGAACACCCAGCTGACCTTGGCTTCGGGCAGGGCTTTTTCCACCCAGCCGAAATGCTTCAGCACCAGGCTCACGGGGGAGTAATAGGCGTAGTCCAGGCGCACTTCCTTGGGCGCAGTTTCGGCGTAGGCGGCCGGGTTGCAGATGAGCGCTAGCAAGCCTGCGCTAGTCAACGTCTTGAGGCTGCGGGGGAGGGCGAGGGCCAGGTGGGTCAGGCGCATTGCAGGGTCCAGTCGAATGAAGGTGTGACCACTCGATTGCAGGGTGCATGCCATATGGCCATTGAGCCGCTCGCCCACCTGCATCAATGGGTTTGCCGGGCGGCCGCGGGCGCGGATTAACCCGCGAACATGGGTGCAGGCAGTGGCTTACTGCCCCATGCGTCTATGCCTGTAAATCGCTGACACAAGAGCGCAGGCGGCCGGCAGCCTGTGCGGTGCGGGGCATTCTGCTGATCTGCTGTTGCCTGGCAGACAGTGCCTGCCTTCAAGGCTCGGTCGACTGTTAACCTCAGGTAACTAATGAGGTGAATCCAACTGTATTACCGCACTGCAGAAAACCCCTTACCGTTAGCCCACGTGACAACCACACGTTACCTGGGCTAACGCGCGTCCTGCCTGCACGCAGCCGTTGGCCCAGCCGCCACATTCATCCGACCACAACAATAATTCGGAGACGGCAATGGCCAAGCGATTGATAGGCAAACTGTACGTACAAGTGCTGATAGGCGTGACGCTGGGCATCCTGGTCGGCGTGTTCTGGCCGCAGGTCGGTGCCGACATGAAACCGCTGGGTGATGCGTTCATCAAGCTGATCAAGATGGTCTTCGCGCCGATCATCTTCGCCACGGTGGTGCTGGGCATCGCCAAGATGGAGAACATGAAGGAACTCGGCCGCGTCGGTGTGCGGGCGTTGATCTACTTCGAAGTGCTGTCGACCTTCGCCCTGGTGCTGGGCCTGGTGGTGGTCAACCTGGTGCAGCCAGGGCAGGGCATGAACGTCGACCCTGCCACCCTCGACGCCCAGGCCATCTCCAGCTACACGGCCGCTGCGGCCAATGGTTCGGGCGGGTTCACCGATTTTCTTCTGCATGTGATCCCCGGCAGCGTGGTCGACGCGTTCGCCAAGAATGAAATCTTGCAGATCCTGCTGTTCTCGACCCTGCTGGGCATCGCGCTGGCCAACCTGGGCGAGCGCGGCAAGCCGGTGGTCGATGTGCTCGAGTCGTTTTCCCACGGCATGTTCTACATCGTCGGCCTGGTCATGCGCGTCGCGCCACTGGCGGCCTGTGGCGCCATGGCCTTCACCGTGGGCAAGTATGGCCTGGGGTCGATCGTATCGCTGGGCAAGCTGATGGCGACCATGTACCTGACGTGCTTCCTGTTCGTGGTGATCATTCTGGGCACCATCGCGCGCCTGTCGGGCTTCAGCCTGTGGAAATTCCTCAAGTACCTGCGTGAAGAGCTGTTCACCGTGCTGGGCACCAGTTCGTCCGAGTCGGTGGTGCCGCAGTTGATGAACAAGCTGGAGAAGGTGGGTGTATCCAAGCCCGTGGTGGGCCTGGTGATCCCGTCTGGCCTGACCTTCAACCCCGATGGCCAGTGCATCTACTACACCATGGCGGCCATTTTCATCGCCCAGGCTACCAACACGCCGCTGACCTTGATGGACCAACTGATCGTACTGGGCGTGCTGCTGCTCACCTCCAAGGGCTCGGCGGGCGTCACCGGCTCGGGTTTCATTAC
The DNA here is from genome assembly GCF_039672635.1 of Pseudomonas sp. P39-UII1. Lineage (NCBI taxonomy): Bacteria > Pseudomonadati > Pseudomonadota > Gammaproteobacteria > Pseudomonadales > Pseudomonadaceae > Pseudomonas > Pseudomonas sp. P39-UII1. Next base: position 145,312 of record NZ_JBDFPP010000010.1, on the reverse strand, counting down.
CTTGGCCGCCACCCTGGCGACCATGGACAACATTCCCGTGGCCGGCATGGTCCTGCTGCTGGGCGTCGACCGCTTCATGTCCGAAGCCCGCGCCATCACCAACACCATCGGTAACGCGGTCGGCACCATGGCCATCGCCAAGTGGGTCGGCGCGCTGGACAGCACCCGCATGGCGCAGGTGCTGGATGGCCAGGCCGAGCCGGAGGCCGACAAAAGCACGTTGCCCACCCCCGTAGTACAGGCTGCGACGACCCCCACCCGCGCCTGAGCCCAACAACTAGAACGACCCGCCTTGCAATGCCCTGAGGAGATAACCCGTGGATAAAGAAACAGCCGTGTCATCGCTGACCGACGTGATGGCCAAGTTCACCGCCTACATCGGCAAGCGCCTGCCCAAGGACGTCAAGGAAAAGACCGCCAAGCTGCGCGCCGCCGAAACCAACCCGCTGGCCATCGCGGTGTACGACTCGATGGCCGACAACCAGGAATACGCAGACAAACTGGACCGTCCCAGTTGCCAGGACACCGGTGTGATCCAGTACTTCATCTCGGCCGGCGCGCGGTTCCCGTTGCTGGGCGAGCTTGAAGGCATTCTGGAAAACGCCACGCGCGAGGCGACCATCAAGGGCCCCCTGCGCCACAACGCGGTGGAGACCTTCATCGAGAAGAACACCGGTACCAACACCGGCTCGAAGATCCCGTGGCTGGACTGGGAAATCATCCCCGACGCCGACCATGCCATCGTCGACGTCTACATGGCCGGTGGCGGCTGCACCTTGCCAGGGTCGGCCAAGGTACTGATGCCGGGCCAGGGCTACGAAGGCGTGACCGAGTTCGTGTTCGACGTGATCACCTCGCGCGGCGTCAACGCCTGCCCGCCGCTGCTGGTCGGTGTCGGGGTGTCGACCTCGGTGGAAACCGCTGCACGCCTGTCCAAGCGGGCCATCCTGCGCCCGGTCGACTCCAGCCACCCCAACGAGAGCGCGGCGATGATGGAAAAGCTGCTGGAAGACGGCCTCAACGAAATCGGCATCGGCCCGCAGGGGCTGACCGGCAACAGCAGCGTCATGGGCGTGAACATCGAGTCCTCGGCGCGCCACCCTTCGACCATCGGCGTGGCTGTTTCCACCGGTTGCTGGGCGCACCGCCGCGGCAAGATCCGCATCAACGCCGACCTCTCCTATGACATCCTCTCGCACGAAGGTGTAGTCCTGTGAACCCGACCACTGTGAACAAAGGCGCTGTGAAAAAGATCCTCAGCACGCCGATCAAAGACGAAGACCTGGCCGACCTCAACGTTGGCGATGTGGTCTACCTGACCGGCCAGCTGGTCACCTGCCGCGACGTGGCCCATCGCCGCCTGATCGAGCTCAAGCGCGAGCTGCCGGTAGACCTGCGCGGCGGGGCGATCTTCCACGCCGGGCCGATCGTGCGCAAGAAGGACGATGGCAGCTTCGAGATGGTGTCCATCGGGCCGACCACCAGCATGCGCATGGAAAAGTTCGAGAAGCAGTTCATCGAAGAAACCGGCGTGAAACTGATCGTCGGCAAAGGCGGCATGGGCCCGGAAACCACCACCGGCTGCCTGGAGAACAAGGCCGTGCATGCGGTGTTCCCGGGCGGTTGTGCGGTGCTTGCGGCCACCCAGGTGGAGGAGATCGAACGGGCGGAATGGCAGGACCTGGGTATGCCGGAAACCTTGTGGGTCAACCGGGTGCGTGAGTTCGGGCCGTTGATCATCTCCATCGATACAAAGGGCAATAACCTGTTCGAGCAGAACAAGGCGCGCTTCAATGAACGCAAGGGGGCGGTGATCGAGAAGATCAACAGCCAGGTGCGGTTCATTAAGTGACTGTGGTGGCCCCATCGCCGGCTTGCCGGCGATGGGCCGTCAACGACGACCTCACCCCTGAGCCGTACGCAACGGCACCTCGCGCAGCAACCACGACAACCCGAACGCCACACAGGTCACCACCGCTGCCACCAGAAACACCCCATGCATGGCCCCGGAAAACGCCTGCAGGTACGCCTGCTGCAGGGGCGCCGCCAAGGCGTGCACCGCCGTTGGCGACAGGCTGGCGGCCCCACCGGCATTGGCGGCGAAGTCGCCGGGCAGCCCATCCAGCAAGGCACGCGAGAACAACGCGCCGAACACCGATACGCCAACCGAGCCGCCAATGGAGCGGAACAGCGTGGCGCCTGATGTCGCCACGCCCATGTGGCGCCGTTCGACGCTGTTTTGCACGGCCAGGATCAACACCTGCATCACCATGCCCAGCCCTGCGCCCAGTAAGCCCATGTACAGGTTCATCTGCCACATCGGCGTATCCAGCTCCAGCCGGCTCAGCAGGCCGAGGGCGATCACCTGGAGCAAGGTGCCGACGATCGGGAAGAGGCGGTAGCGCCCCCAACGGCTGATCAGCCGCCCGGTAATGGCCGACACCACCAGCAAACCGCCCATCAGCGGCAGCATCTGCAGGCCGGCGCTGGTCGGTGAAACCTCCTTGACTACCTGCATGTACAGCGGCAGGAAGGTCACCGAACCGAACAGCGACACACCGACGATCAAGCCGATCAGCCCGGCGAGCACGAAGGTGCGGTGGCGGAACAGGTGCAGCGGCATGATCGGCTCGGCGGCCCGTCGCTGTTCGAAGACGAAACCGACCAGGCCGATCACGGCGAACAACGCCAGGCACAGCACATCGAGCGAGGCCCATGGCAACAGGCTGCCACCCAGGCTGGTGATCAGCACCAGTGCGCCCAGCAGCACGGTCAGAAAGAACGCGCCGATGTAGTCGACCACGTGCTTGACCGGTGCGACATGCGGGCGGAACACACTGCCGATGACCACCACCGCCAGCAGCCCCAGCGGCAGGTTGATGAAGAAGATCCAGTGCCAGGACAGGTGCTCGACCAGAAAACCGCCAATCAGCGGCCCGACGACGGTCGCCAGGCCGAACACGCCGCCGAACAGGCCTTGGTAGCGGCCACGCTCGGCCGGTGGGATGACATCGCCGATGGCGGCCATGGCAACCACCATCAGCCCGCCACCGCCCAGGCCTTGCAAGGCACGGAACAGGATCAACTGGCTCATGTTCTGCGCCAGCCCGCACAGTGCCGAGCCCAGCAGGAATAGGGCGATTGCGATCTGCAACACCCGCTTGCGGCCATACAGGTCACCAAACTTGCCATACAGCGGCACCACCACGGTGGAGGCCAGCAAGTATGCCGTGACCACCCACGACAGCCAGCGTAGCCCACCGAGGTCACTGACGATGGTGGGCAGCGCCGTGGACACGATGGTCTGGTCGAGCGCGGCGAGGAACATCACCAGCATCAGCGCGCCGAGCAGCAAAGGGATGGAGGCCTGCGCCTGCGGTTCGGCCAGCGCGGGGGTGTTGCCTGCGGTCGGTTGCATGGGGCCGCCTTGCACCTGAGGGTGCGCTTGAGGGTTGCGGTTAGCCACGGTCAGTGGCCTTTGCCTTGGGCATACAGGCGGCTGGTTTCCTGCAGGCCTGCCAGGGCGAAGCTGTACAAATGGGCAGCGACCTCGTCGGCGGGCATGCCAAGAATCTCGTGAAGCGCACCGGAGGCGCCGCGGGGGCCGATCAGCAGCATGGCCCAGGGTGCTGTGACGCACAGGATGCAGCGGGTAAGGGCTGGCTGCTCCGGGGCAATGCCGGTGATTTCGCTGAACAGCCCTTTGAGCAGTGCCAGCTTCATCGGTGCACCGGCCTGCAGATGGGCCTGGCCATGGGGGCTGGGGGCGAGGATCTCGGCAGCTAGCACGCGCAGGTGCCAGTTGTTGCGCCCTTGCGTGGCCTTGCGCACCACCAGCTCGACCAGGGCACGCAGCTTGTCGGTTGCCGGCTGCTCGGCGAGGGTAATGCGCTGCAGATCGGAAATATCCAGAAAGCGCCGACGGGCTTCGTCCAGCACCGCCAGGTACAGGCCGTTGCGGCTGCCGAAGTGGTAGTTGATCGAGGCCAGGTCGACCTCGGCCTTGGCCGCGACCGCCTTGTTGCTGGCTTCGGCATAACCCACGGCAGCAAACAGCTCGCCGGCGGCCTGAAGAATCCGGGTGCGGGTGGCTTCGCCATCCTTGCGGGGTTCGCGCGGGGTTGTCGCCATGGCTTCGATTCCTGGGGCTATCAATTACGCCAAGAGTGGTTCAGTTTTAAGTTAAATTCAATTTAAATTTAGTGTTTGTGACCAGAGGTGCACCGGTAATCGGCAGCGCACGCGCACAGGCAACCGGACAGCGCACACCGCTAGGGCGAGAGGCCCCACCTATGGTATACAGGCCTGATAACGACACCACTATCGCCTGGCACCCGGATGCGTTCAGGCATGGCTGGTAATTTCATGTAATTGCTCCATTTATTGAGAAACGGAGATTCGAAGATGACCGCCACCGACCGTCTGAGCCTGCTTCAGTATGAGCACCTGGGCCTGGACGATGTTGCCGCCGCTGAATTCAAGGTGGCACTGGGTGAACTGCGCAAGTTGGCGCTGGGTGACCGTTATGAGCACCATGCCGCGCTGCACCTGGGTGATATCGCTGAAGCCGAAAACCGTCAGCAACTGGATCAGACCAAGAACTGGGGCATCGGCTTCCTGCAGGGCCTGACCTGCGCCCATACCCTGTCGGAAGAGCAGGTCAAGGCACTGCGCGGTGTGTTCCAGGCAGCAGCCAAGCGTTCGCTGGCGCGTATGCCCGCGTGAACCGACCCGGTTGAAAGCCCTGGCGGCTGGCTGAATCTGGTCCAGACTGTGTAAGGCATGCGCCCAGCAGTACAGCAGGCGCCTACAGGATGTGGCAGCCTTTTGCGACCACGCCAGGCCGCCGAAGGCCGCATGCACCGAGGGTGGAGATGATCGAGTGCGGGTCTGGCCGGTCCTGGTTGCTTTCACTTTGCCTGCTTCTGCTGCCGCAGTTATCGGTGGCGGAGGCGGGTTGTGGGCAATTGACGGCGACCGGCAATCCGGAATATCCCCCCTACCTGTGGCGCGACCCGCACAACCCCCAGGTGCTGATCGGCGCCAATGCCGACTTGCTCAAGCACCTGGGTGAATCGCTGGGGCTCAAGGTGGACGTGCGTTATGGCGGGCCGTGGTCGCGCGCGCAGGAAGAAGTGCGCACCGGCCGCATCGACCTGTTGGCCGGCTACTTCCTGACCCAGGCGCGCCTGCAGGAGATGGACTTCATCAGCCCACCGTTTCTGCATACCCCAAGCGTTGTCTGGGTGCGCCAGGATGCAACTTTTGCCTATCGCGGCTGGGCGGACCTCAAGGGGCTGACGGGCGGCACCCTGGTCAGCAACAGCCACGGCCAGAAATTCGACGATTACGCCAACGCCAACCTCTCGCTCGAAGCGGTGCCCAGCGCCAGGCAGGCGTTCGAGAAGCTGCTGCACAGGCGCAACGACTACGTGATCTACGAGCAGTACCCCGGTATGGCGCTGGCACGCACGCTAGGCATGGACAAGCAGTTGAAGGTGCTGGAGCCGCCGGTGTCCAGCGAAGGGTTGTACCTGGCGCTGTCCCATGACTCACCCTGCAACCAGCCCGCGCTGCGTGAACAGTTGGCGCAAAAAATGAAAGAAATCGCCTCCGGCCCGTTGCCCGGCCAGTTGCTGGAAAAAAACCTTGAGCGCTGGCAGCAGGAGCAGGCGGGCGTGCCGCACTGACGCTACAGTGGCGGTGCCAGCGCGCCCAGTGCTTGCTTGGCCTTGCTTACATTGACTGCACTGGGCAAGGCAACGCCGTTCTTCACCGCCAGAATCTCGGCCATGACGCTGACCGCGATCTCCGCCGGTGTCTTGCTGCCGATATAGATGCCGATCGGGCCATGCAGGCGTGCCAGCGACGCTTCGCTTTCGCCGAAATGTTCGATCAACCGTTCGCGGCGCAGCTGGTTGTTGCGCCGTGAGCCGATCACGCCGATGTAGAACGCCGGGCTGTGCAACGCTTCCAGTAGCGCCAGGTCATCCAGTTTGGGGTCGTGACTGAGGCCGACGATGCAACTGCGCAGGTCGGGGGCGAAGGCCCGGACCACGTCGTCCGGCATGCCAACGATCTTTTCCACGCCCGCGACATTCCAGCCGCCCATGTATTCGGGGCGGGGGTCGCAGACGGCCACCTTGAAGCCGTTGAACAGGGCCATCGTTGCCAGGTACTCGGCCAGTACCCCGGCACCGATCAGCAGCATGCGGTAACCGGGGCCCAAGGTATTGACCATGCGCTGGCCATCGAAGCTGAATTGCTCGGGCGTGGCGGTGGTGCTCAAGTGAACGTGACCGCTGCCCAGGTGCAGTTCGCGACGTACCAGGTGGCCCGCGTCCAGCTGCGCCAGCAACTGCTCCAGGCTCGCCAACGCAGGGGTGAATTCGAGGATCAGCTCAAGGGTGCCGCCGCAGGGCAGGCCAAAGCGGTGCGCCTCGTCGGCGCTGACGCCGTACTGCACCACTTGCGGCGGCCCTTCGGGCATGCCATCGCCGCTGTAGGCGGTGGTGTAGCGGTGCACCAGGTCATCCTCGATGCAGCCGCCCGACACACTGCCGATCACCCGGCCATCGCCGCGCAGGGCCATCATCGAGCCCACCGGCCTGGGCGATGAACCCCAGGTGCGCGCCACGGTGGCCAGCATTGCTCGATCGCCAGCCTGCAGCCAGTCGCAGGCGGTGCGCAGCACCAGCAGGTCGATGCTTTCCATTGGCAGCTCTCCTCAGCGCATGTGCAAGATGATCGGGCTGCTGCTGGCCGGGTCGGTGTGCCCGCGCAGTTTGCCGACCGCCTGTGCATCCACCGCGCCGCCGTGGTTGCCCCAGGTGCTGCGAACGAAACTCAGCACATCGGCGACTTCCTGGTCCGACAGCTGTTCGCGGAAGGCCGGCATGCGGTAGGCATCGGGCAGCCCTGCGGTGACGACGCGTTGCGAGCCATTGAGGGTGATGTTGATCGCCGAGGCGTCCTCCTTGGCCAGCGCCGATGTCGCGCCCGCCAGTGGCGGCATCCATTCGGCCTGCCCCTTGCCGTCCAGGCCGTGGCACGTGGCGCAGCGGGTCACGTAGGTGTGGGCGCCGGGGCTGTTCAGCCGTTCGCCAGCAGCAACGGCCTGGTATTGCCAGGGGGTGCCGTCGCGCTGAGGGTCGCCGGGCAACGACTTGAGGTAGCGGGCAATCGCCGCCAGGTCGTCATCGCTCATGAACTGCGTAGAGTTGTTGAACGCTTCGGTCATCGAACCGTACACCACCGCGTGCTTGTTGCGCCCGGTCTTGAGGAACTGCACGATCTCGGCCTCGCTCCAGCGGCCCAGGCCGGTGTTGGGGTCGTCGCGCAGGCTGGGCGCGTACCAGCCATCCAGCAAGGCACCCGCCAGGTAGGGTTTACCGGCTTCATCCAGGGCCTTTTCGTTGAACGCCAACCCGCGCGGGGTGTGACAACTGCCGCAGTGGCCGGGGCCCTGGACGATATAGGCGCCGCGGTTCCACAGCGCGTCCTGCCCGTCCTTTGCCGCATAGGGTGTGGTAGCGGCGAACACGCCGTTCCACAAGGCAATCGGCCAGCGCATGTTCAACGGCCAGGGAATGTCGCTGGGGAGGTTCGCCTGTTGCGCAGGCTGCACACCCTTCATGAAGAAGGCATACAAGGCCAGCACGTCGTCATCGCTGAGCTTGGCGTAGGACGGGTAGGGCATGGCCGGGTACAGCCGCCGACCACCCGGCGCCACGCCCTGGCGCACCGCACGGTCAAAGTCGGCGAGGCTGTAATTGCCGATGCCGGTCGCAGGGTCGGGGGTCACGTTGGTGGCATGGATCGCGCCCAGCGGCGTGGCCATTTCCAGGCCGCCGGCGAAAGGCTTGCCTTCGGGCAGGCTGTGGCAGGCGACGCAGTCGCTGAGCCTGGCCACGTATTCACCGCGGCTGACCAACGCCGGGTCGAAGCTGACGTTCTGTTCACTGGCGAAGGGCGAAGCGGGCTCGCGGGTGACGTACCAGGCCAGCAGGCCTGCCGCGATCAGGCACGGCAGCGCCAGCCAGCCTGCGGTTCTTGCGAAGCGACTCTGGGTCATGGGGCAGTCCTTGTCCGGTCAGCTGAAGGTATGGCGGCTTAACGGCAGGCTGCGCACGCGCTGGCCTGTCAGCTGCGCCACCGCGTTGGCCACGGCGGGTGCCACGGCGGGCAGCGGCGGCTCGCCGATCCCCCCCATCTTCGCGCCGCTTTCAACGATGCGCACATGCACCCGGGCCATGCGCGAAGCCGGCAGGATCGGGTACAGGTCGTAGTTGCGCGCCCGCGGTTTGCCATCGATGAACACCGCTTCTTCGACCAGCGTCTGCGACAGGCCGAGCGCCACGGCGCCATTGACCTGGGCTTCGATGATCGCCGGGTTGACGATGCTGCCGGGGTCGATGGCCTGCCAGATGTCGTGCACCTTGACCTGGCCACCTTCAAGCGACACTTCGGCAATCACGGCCGCTTCCGAGCCGAACGGCGAGGCCATGGCCACACCGCGGGCCCGCTTGCTGCCATCTTCAGCCGTGAACGGCCCGCGCTTCCAGCCGCCGGACAACTCGCCAACCGCTTGCAGCAGGGTGGTCAGGCGCGGGTTGTCGCGCAGCAGGTGCAGGCGCAGCTCGAACGGGTCCTTGCCGCCTTTGTCGGCCAGCTCGTCGAGGAACGACTCATAGAAAAAATCATTCAGCGAGTTGCCCACCGAGCGCCAGTAGCCCAGCATGGCCGGGCCTTTGACGTAGATCTGGGCGATGCGCTTGTTGGCGATGGCATAAGCCTTGCCCGACAGGCCCTCGAGCGCTGTCGGGTCGATTTTCTCGCCTTGCTTGCCCGCCAGTGCTTCGGTCGGGCCCTCGGTGGCGCTGACCGCTTCGATGGCCACCGGCAGGCCATCGGCATCGAGCCCGGCGCGGAACTTGACCACGGCAACGGGCCGCAGCACATCGCGCAGAAACTCCTCCTCGCGGCTCCAGATCAGTTTGACCGGCTGGCCGACCGCCTTGGCCAGCAGGATGGCCTGCGGGTAAGGGTTGGCCGAGTCATACAGGAAGTGGCGGCCGAAGAAGCCGCCCAGCAGCGGCGAGTGCAGGGTGATCTGCTCAGGGGCCAGGCCGGTGCGCTTGGCGATGTCGTCGCGGAACATGTCCGGCGCCTGGTTGGGCAGCCACACCTCGAGCGAACCGTCCGGGTTGAACCGCGCGATGGCGGATGGCGGTTCCAGCTGAGCGTGGTTGAGGTATTGGTTGTGGTAAGTGGCCTCGACCTTGGTCTTGGCATTGGCCAGGGCACCGGCGATATCGCCGTCGTTCTCCTCGTCACGGGTTGGGCCCTGCTGGGCGGCCAGGTGGTCGCGCCAGGCGTCACTGGAGAAGTCGGCCGGCATCGGCCGCACCTTGCTGTCGGCCCCCGGTTCCTGCCAGTCCACCTGAATGGCTTCGACCGCGCGCTTGGCGTGCCACCAGCGTTCGGCGACCACGGCCACGGCGCCGGGCAGTTGATGCACCGAGTGCACACCTTTCATGGCCTTGACCTGCGCTTCGTTGCGCAGGCCGCCCACGGTCATGCCCAGGCGCGGGGCGTGCTGCACGGCGGCATGGAGCATGCCGTCGAGCTTGATGTCGATGGTGTACAGGGCTTTGCCGGTGGACTTGTCGTAGGCATCGACGCGGCGTACCGGCTTGCCGATCCAGCGGAACTGGCTGGGGTCGCGCAGCTTGACGCTGGCAGGGTCGGGCACGGGCAGGTCCATGGCGCGTTCGGCCAGTTCGCCGTAGGCCAGCGAACGGCCGGAGGCGGCGTGCAGTACCTTGCCAGGTTCGGTGGACAGTTCGCTGACCGGCACGCCCCACTGGTCGGCTGCGGCCTGCATCAACATCGCCCGGGCCAGGGCGCCAAGGCGACGCATGGTCGGGTAGCTCATGCGCACCGACATGCTGCCGCCGGTGATGCGCATGCCGTTTTCCATCACCACATAGGCTTCGCCGGGCGGCGCGCTGTCGACCAGGAAAGTGGCTGGGTCGGCATCCAGTTCTTCACCGACGATCTGCGCCATGGCGGTGTAGGTACCTTGCCCACCCTCCATGAATGGGCACAGCAGGCGCACCGTGCTGTCCGGGCGGATCTCAAGGAATGCCGGCACCTGGGTGCCGCGTTCGGCAGTGGCCGCAGTGGCGGCCTGAACCCGGCTTGAGCCCAACGGCAGGCCGAAGCCCAGTACCAGAGCGCCGATTGCGGTACCGGCCATGAAGCGCCGACGCGACAGGTTGACCGTTTCGCCCAGCGGCAGGTCGAGCAGGGCTGCAGAGGTATCGACAGGCGTGTTCATCAGGCCTTCTCCCCTTGGGCAAGCTCATGCACGGCAGCATGGATGGCGTTGTAGGTGCCGCAGCGGCACAGGTTGACCATCGCCGCGTCGATCTGCGCATCGCTGGGTTGCGGGGTGTGCTTGAGCAGCGCGGTGGCCGCCATCACCTGGCCAGACTGGCAGTAGCCGCACTGGGCCACCTGGTGTTCGACCCAGGCCGCCACCACGCGCTTGCCCACGTCATCGGCCTCGATGGCTTCGATGGTGGTCACTTCACGCCCGACCACCCCGGCCACCGGCGTGACGCATGCACGCACCACATTGCCGTCCACCAGTACCGAGCACGCCCCGCACTGGGCCAGGCCGCAGCCATATTTGGTGCCGGTCAGGCCGAGGTCGTCGCGGATCACCCACAGCAGGGGCGTGTCGGCGTCGGCCTCGACCTGGTAGGTCTTCTGATTGATTCGAAGTTCCATGGCTCACCTGCTGATCATCGGTTGTTATCGTTGCTATCAGGTGGGGAATGCGTTGTTCCCCAATCCGCAAACGCTAGCACAGCGCAGTGACCGCCTGTCTGGCAGACGCTGCAGGTTCAGAGGATCAGGCAAGTAATCCGGTGAAATGCGCAATTGCGCAGGGGCAGGGCGGTGCCCCAAGACTTCCCGGTAAAAAAACCGGATAATGCCCGCCATTCGTTCCGCACGCTTTCTGGTACCCCCGCATGGAAATCAAGGTCAACTTTCTGGACAACCTACGTCTGGAAGCCAAATTCGACGACTTCACGGTAATCGCCGACCAGCCGATCCGCTACAAGGGCGACGGCTCGGCCCCGGGGCCGTTCGATTATTTCCTTGCCTCGTCGGCCCTGTGCGCCGCCTATTTCGTCAAGCTGTACTGCCAGACTCGGGATATCCCCACCGAGAATATCCGCCTGTCGCAGAACAACATCGTCGACCCCGAAAACCGCTACAACCAGATCTTCAAGATCCAGGTCGAGCTGCCCGAAGACATCTCGGAAAAAGACCGCCAGGGCATCCTGCGTTCCATCGACCGTTGCACGGTCAAGAAGGTGGTGCAGACCGGCCCCGAGTTCATCATCGAAGAGGTGGACAACCTCGACGCCGATGCCCAGGGCCTGCTGATGCCGGTGGCCGATACCACCACCTACATCGCTGGCAAGGACCTGCCGCTGGAGCAGACCATCGCCAACATGTCCGGCCTGCTGGCCGGCTTGGGCATGAAGATCGAGATCGCCTCGTGGCGCAACATCGTGCCGAACGTGTGGTCGCTGCACGTGCGCGATGCGCAGTCGCCGATGTGCTTCACCAACGGTAAAGGCTCGACCAAGGAGGCCGCGCTGGCCTCGGCGCTGGGTGAGTTCATCGAGCGGCTGAACTGCAACTTCTTCTACAACGACCAGTTCTGGGGCGAGGAAATCGCCAACGCAGCGTTCGTGCATTACCCGAACGAGCAGTGGTTCAAGCCGGGGCCGAAGGATGAATTGCCCGCCGAGATCCTCGACGAGCACTGCCTGGAGATCTACAACCCGGATGGCGAACTGCGCGGCTCGCACCTGTATGACACCAACTCGGGCAATACCGAGCGCGGTATCTGCTCGCTGCCGTTCGTGCGCCAGTCGGACGAGCAGGTGGTGTACTTCCCATCCAACCTGATCGAAAACCTGTTCCTCAGCAACGGCATGAGCGCCGGCAACACCCTGGCCGAAGCGCAGGTGCAGTGCCTGTCGGAGATTTTCGAACGGGCGGTGAAGCGTGAAATTCTCGAAGGTGAGCTGTGCCTGCCCGACGTGCCGCAGGAGGTGCTGGCCAAGTACCCGGGCATCGTCGCCGGCATTCAGGGGCTGGAAGAGCAGGGCTTCCCGGTGCTGGTCAAGGATGCGTCGCTGGGCGGTGAGTTCCCGGTGATGTGCGTCACCTTGATGAACCCGCGCACGGGCGGTGTGTTCGCCTCGTTCGGCGCGCACCCAAGCTTTGAAGTGGCGTTGGAGCGCAGCCTGACCGAACTGCTGCAAGGCCGCAGCTTCGAGGGCCTCAACGACCTGCCGCAGCCGACCTTCGAAAGCCATGCGCTGACCGAGCCGAACAACTTCGTCGAGCACTTCATCGACTCCAGCGGCGTGGTGTCGTGGCGTTTCTTCGGCGCCAAGGCCGACTTCGAGTTCGTCGAGTGGGACTTCAGCGGCCACGGCGAAGACTCCAATGTTCAGGAAGCTGCCACCCTGTTCGGCATCCTCGAAGCATTGGGCAAAGAGGTGTACATGGCCGTGTACGACAACCTCGGCGCCAATGCCTGCCGCATTCTGGTGCCGGGTTACTCGGAGATCTACCCGGTCGAAGACCTGATCTGGGACAACACCAATCGCGCCCTGGATTTCCGCGCAGACATCCTCAACTTGCACAGCCTCGACAACCGCGCCCTGCGCGCATTGCGCAAGCGCCTGGACAACTGCGAGGTAGATGACTACACCACCATCACCACGCTGATCGGTGTCGAGTTCGACGACAACACGGTGTGGGGCCAGTTGACCATCCTTGAGCTGAAGCTGCTGATCTGCCTGGCGCTGAAGCGGTTCGAGAACGCCAAGGAGCTGGTCGAGGCGTTCCTGCAGTTCAACGACAACACGGTCGAGCGTGGTTTGTTCTACCAGGCGCTGAACGTGGTGCTGGAAGTGATGCTGGATGACGATCTGCAGATGGAAGACTACGAGGCCAACTTCCGCCGCATGTTCGGCAACCCACGCATGGATGCGGTGCTGGGGTCGGTCGATGGTAGCGTGCGCTTCCATGGGCTGACACCGACCAGCATGAAGCTGGAAGGGCTGGACCGTCACCTGCGCCTGATCGAGAGCTACAAGAAGCTGCATGCCGCACGGGCCAAGGCGGTGTGAATGACCGCGGGGCGCTTTGCGCCCCATTGGCGGGCAAGCCCGCTCGCAAAGAACCGCCTAAATAGCTCAATGGCATACGGGCTATTGCCAATCCGTATTGCCCATCGGGCATTACCGCTTGCCGCGTCCCGCCAGCAGCGCTTAGCTATTGACCGGCCTCGACTGGCCACCTCATTCCATGGCGCGTAGACCGCCAGACGGACCTCGGCCGCGCACCCCACAAGAAGGGCGCAGACCATGAGCACTCCTTTGGATACCAATGCACTGAAGGCCCGCCAGCAGGCGGCATGGGCCAGTGGTGACTATGCGGTGATCGGTACCACCTTGCAGCTGGTGGGTGAACGGCTTGCCGAAGCCTGCGACCTGCGCTGGGACGAGCAGGTGCTGGACGTGGCTGCCGGCAATGGCAACGCCACCCTGGCCGCTGCCCGGCGAGGCTGCCGGGTCACCTCCACCGACTACGTGCCCGAACTGCTCAAACGCGGGGAAGAGCGCGCCCGCGCCGAACACCTCCACGTAGACTTTCAGGTGGCCGATGCCGAGGATTTGCCGTTCCGGGACGGCAGTTTCGACGCCGTTGTTTCGACCTTCGGCGTGATGTTCGCCCCCGACCAGGCGCAGGCCGCCCGTGAGCTGGCGCGCGTCTGCCGGCCCGGTGGCCGGGTCGGCCTGGCCAACTGGACCCCGCAGGGTTTTGTCGGGCAGATGTTCAAGACCCTGGGTCGGCATGTGCCACCGCCTGTCGGGGCGCTGCCACCCTCGCGCTGGGGCGATGAAGAGCAACTGCGGGGGATGTTCGAGGGCGCTATCGGTGCCATGGACGTTACCCGCCAGCAGTTCAACTTCCGCTACCGCTCGGCGGCACATTTCATCGAGGTGTTCCGTACCTGGTATGGGCCAGTGCACAAGGCGTTTGCGGCGTTGCCGGCCGATGCGGCGGCGGCGTTGGATAGTGACCTGAGGGCATTGCTGGATGAGCACAACGTGGGCGGGGCGGCGTCGCTTGTGGTGCCCAGTGAATACCTGGAAGTGGTGATCGTGAAGCGTTGAATCGGGTGGAGTTGTGTTGCGCCGCCAACTAGTTCTTGCACTTGGCCATGACCACCTGGCACGTATTGGGTGTACCGCCGGACCGGCCTGCATAACGGATGCAGTTGTTCATCGACTTCTGCCGGGCAATGCTCAGGGTATTACCCCAGGCCAGGCCGCCTTCGCCCAGGCTGGGCACGGCTTTGGCGAAGCAGTTCGAACCCGGCGCCGCAGCGATGTAACGTGCCTGCTTGGGCTTGCTCGAACAGCCAGCAGTCAGCGCCAGGCTGAGGGCAAGCAGCGCATGCACGGCCCAGAGCGCGAACCGTTGTGGGGTGTGAGCATTCATGCCATTGCCTCAGCTGAGCCCGTGAAGCATTTCACGGGTTAATGCTTTCAGGATATGTCAAACAAGCCAAACGGTGAACTTATCGGACGACAGAGCGATCCTTTGCAGTGCGCACCCCGCGCACGCCTGATGGACCGGGCATCGCCCCAGGTCATCAGTTTCGGGTCACTGACTGATAAGGAGGCGCCGTGACCGTTACCGAGCAAACCCTCTACCGATGCACGCCCAGCCCGTTGCATGCAATCCTGCTGGCCGGCACGGTGCCGCTGTTCCTCGGCGCGTTGCTGAGCGACATCGCCTACTTCAAGAGCTACCAGATCCAGTGGAGCAACTTCGCCGCCTGGCTGATCGCGGGCGGGCTGCTGTTCTGCGGGCTGGCACTGTTGTTCGCGCTGGTCAACCTGGTCCGTGCGGAGCGCAAGGGCGGCCGGCCGACGGTGTACTTCCTGTTGCTGCTGGTGACCTGGGTGCTGGGCCTGGTGAATGCGTTCGAGCACGCCAAGGACGCCTGGGCCGTGATGCCGGCAGGCCTGGTGCTGTCGCTGGTGGTGACGGTGCTGGCCTGTGTGGCGGCATGGCTGGGCATGAGCAACTTGCGTTCGGGAGGTGTGGAATGAAGCCGTTGCATGCATTGCCGGTATTGAGCGTGGCGCTGCTGCTGAGCGCCTGCGGCGGTGAAGGCGAAGCCACTCAGGCACTGGGCCCCGACCCGAAACTGCCGGCCCCCGAGCGTGGCCTGCTGCCGAGCATGAAGATCGCGCAACCCGCCCAGTGGGGCGAGCAGAAACCGACGGTGCCCGAGGGCTACAGCATCACCGCCATTGCCACCGACCTGAAGATCCCACGCCAGAGCCTGGTATTGCCCAACGGGGACATCCTGGTGGCCGAAGGCCGAGGTGGCAATGCGGCCAAGCTCAAGCCCAAGGACGTCATCGCCAGCCAGATCAAGGCCAAGGGCAATACTCAGGTCAAGGGCGGCAACCGCCTGACCTTGCTGCGCGACGCCGACGGCGACGGCACCTACGAGGTGCAGACGGTGTTCGCCGAAAACCTCAACGCGCCGTATGGCCTGGCCTTTGCCGATGGCAAGTTGTACGTGGCCAACCAGGACGCGCTGGTGCGTTTCGATTACCAGGACGGCCAGACCCAGGCGTCCGGCGCGCCCACCAAGCTCACCGACCTGCCGGGCGAGATCAACCACCACTGGACCAAGGCCCTGACCATCAGCCCCGATGGCCGTTACCTGTATGTGGGCATCGGCTCGAACAGCAACATCACCGAGCGTGGCATGGAGGCTGAAGTCGACCGCGCCATGGTCTGGCAGATCGACGCCGCTACCGGCGCGCACAAGCCTTATGCCACCGGCCTGCGCAACCCCACGGCGCTGACCATCCAGCCCGACAGCGGGCAGCTGTGGACCGTGGTCAACGAACGCGATGAACTGGGCCCGGACCTGGTGCCCGACTACCTCACTTCGGTGCGTGAAGGGGGCTTCTACGGCTGGCCCTACAGCTACTGGGGGCAGAATGTCGATGAGCGGGTGAAGCCACAGAACCCGGACAAGGTGGCCGCCGCGATCAAGCCCGATTACAGCCTGGGTTCGCACGTCGCCGCGCTGGGCGTGGACTTCTCCCTCCCGGCCATGGGCGAGCGGTTTGCCAATGGCGTGTTCGTGGGCGAGCACGGTAGCTGGAACCGCCCTAACCCGGTGGGCTACAAGGTGATCTTCGTGCCGTTCAGCAACGGCAAGCCTGCTGGCGAACCGGTGGACTTCGCCACGGGCTTCCGGGGTGAGGATGGCAAGACGCGCGGCCGGCCGGTGGGGGTGACGGTCGATCCGAAGGGCGCGCTGATCATTGCCGACGACTTGGCCAACACCGTGTGGCGGGTGACCCGCAATCAGTAACTCCAGCTATGGTGTAGGAGCGGCGCGTGAACCGTTCACGCGCCATTGCGGTCTTGAACACAGGGATGCAGGCCTATGAATGCTATTTGTACACTCGCTCGCGCTGTTGCTCTTGCCTCGTTGCTAGGCACTGCCAGTTTCGCTGTGCAGGCAGCCGATATACCGATTGCCAGCGAAGCGCTGGAAAGCCATGTCACCACACAGGTCACGGCCATCGACCAGGCCAATCGCCAGGTCACGGTCAAGGGCCCGCACGACAAGGACGTGACCTTCCAGCTCACGGAAAAGGCCAAGGCGCTGCCCAACCTGAAGGTGGGTGACGAGGTCGACATCTACGTGACCCGCGCGGTCGCCTATGTGCTCAACACCGATGTTGGCGGGGCGCCGAAGGCAAGCGAGGAGTCCGGTACGATTCGCGCCACCAAGGACAACCCCAACCCGGGGGGCGAAGCGTTCCGCCAGGTCAGGGTGACTTCGCAGATCAAGAAGATCGACCTCAAGAACCATGAGGTGAGCCTGCTGCCGCCGGAAGGCAAGTTGCAGGTGGTCAAAGTCGAAGACCCCGAGTTGCAGGCGCGCATGAAGAACCTCAAGGTCGACCAGACAGTCGATGCGATTTACACCGAAGTGCTGCGGGTCGAGACATCGCGGTAAGTCTGTTAAAGCCTCTTCGCGGGCGAGCTCGCGAGGAGGCCATTGCAGCCCACGACTATTCACCAGGCGAATACTGAAAGTGCATATCTTCAATTTCCATCATCCTTGTCGATTCTTGCATCATCCAGGCATCTTCCCCCTCGATGAGTCCATACATGGTTAACAAGGCGCTGCTTATCGCGTTTCTTCCTCTGGTGCTGGCCCTCTTGGCGGGCGTCGTGCTGCCCTACCAGGCTGCCAGCAACGCAGCAGTCGGCCGCGCGCTCGGGCACTGGCTATGGGGTGCTTTCACGTCGCTGACGGTCAGCTCGGTGGTGGTCATCGCTGCGCTGCTGATCCTGCGCGTACCCATGCCCGACTTGGGCAAGGCACTGCAAGGCCCGTGGTGGCTGTGGATCGGCGGGGTATTGGGTGCGCTGTATGTGGCGGCAGCTGCGGCGTTGACGCCCAAGCTCGGCACGGCGGGGTTTCTGGTGCTGGTGGTGGCGGGGCAGATCCTGACGTCGGTGATCGTCGATCACTTCGGCCTGATGGGGGTTTCCGCCAAGCCGGTCAGCCTGCCCAGGATTGCCGGGGTGGTACTGATTCTGGCAGGCGTTTTCCTGGTGCAGAGTACCTGGGCGGCGAGCCCGTCTACCGATCAGGCTGCAATCGTCAAACAGCCAGAAGGCTGATCAATGCCCGGGCTGGCAGCAGGCCCAGACCGCCTCGCGCAGCCAGCGATGACCCGGGTCGCTGTCTTTCCTGTTGTGCCAGGCCTGCTGATAGGCCAGGGAAGGGATCGCCAAGGGCGGTGCGAACTGGCGCAGGGCCTTGTGCTGGTGCATCGGGCCCACGGCACGTTTTGCGACGGTGAGGATCAGGTCGGTACCACCAAGCACCTCGACCGCTGCACTCCAATGCGGTAGCGCCAAGGCGATGCGCCGGCGCAAGCCCTGCGCGGCCAGGGCGCGCTCGATCTCGTCATGGGCATCCGGGCGCATGGCCATGAGCACGTGCGGCCGCGCCAGCCAGTCGTCCAGCGCCAGGCCGCTCTTGGCCGGCAGCACCTGGCGATCGGCGATGCTGACGAAAGTGTCTTCGAACAGGGTTTGGGCCGTGATGCCTTGCGGCAGCTCGGGGAAAATGCCCAGCGCCAGGTCGAGCTCGCCATCGAGCAACTGCGCCAGCATCGCTTCGCGACTGGCCTGGCTGATGGCCAGGTCGACGCCGGGGGCTGCCTGGCGCAGATAGCGAACCAGCGGGGGCAGGATGATCCGCGAGGCGTAATCGGACAACGACAAGCGGAACCGCCGCTGCGCCAGAGCCGGGTCGAAGCGTGGGGCGGCCAGCAAGCTGTCGAGGCTGGCCAGAGCGTCCTGCAGGGGCTTGGTCAGCGATTGGGCGCGGGCGGTGAGGGCCATGTGCCCGTTCTGGCGAATCAGCAGCGGGTCGTTGAAATGCGTGCGCAGTTGCGCCAAAGCGTGGCTGACCGCCGGCTGGCTACGGTGCAGGCGAATCGCGGCGCGGGTGACGTGCTTTTCACTGAGCAGTGCGTGCAGGGCCAATAGCAGGTTGAGGTCGATCTTGCGCAGTTCATCCATGGGGCGAATGGTCTGGGTGGCTTCAGGGGCTTTGCATCAGCCTAACAGATGTTCCGGCGCCCTCACGCGCGCTGAAGCTGCGGTGGGTCTGGCGCTGGCCGTTGTTGATTTGTTGTTCATGAGACCGAGCGCCGCCCGCGGCGCATCGCGAAGCGCTTGCCTTGAGATCTTTAGCGCCTTTGAGATCGAGCGCCGCCCGCGCGGCGCTTCGCGGGGCAAGCCCGCTCCCACATTTGTTGCAACGTGCCATGGCCTGTGAGGCCATAGTTGCCAGCCTTGTTGGCATGACCCAATTTTTCGGCTGGCGCTGCCGGCGCCCCACCTGTCTTCAGTCACGCACCAAGGCGAACAACCATGGCCTGTCTGGAACGGCGCGTTGCAACAAATGTGGGAGCGGGCTTGCCCCGCGAAGCGCCGCGCGGGCGGCGCTCGATCTCAAGGGCGCTAAAGATCCCAAGGCAAGCGCTTCGCGATGCGCCGCGCGGGCGGCGCTCGATCTCAAGGGCGCTAAAGATCCCAAGGCAAGCGCTTCGCGATGCGCCGCGCGGGCGGCGCTCGATCTCAACGGCGGCAAATACCTCCAGGCATGCCCCCGCACCTTCGCTATAATCGCCGCCCGTTTTACTGTAATCCGAGCATTCCAATGGGTCTCTCCACAACCGCCACACCTGAACCGCGCCGCCTGGGCGCCCCCGTGATCGCCTTGGCCCTGTTGCTGTCCGGCGCCTGGTTTCTCAACCTCAACGCCGGCTTCAAGCAGGTGCTGCTGCTGATCGTCGGCGCCGCCCTGGGCCTTACGCTGTACCACGCCGCCTTCGGCTTCACCTCGGCCTGGCGGGTGTTCATCAACGAGCGCCGCGGCGCCGGCCTGCGTGCGCAGATGGTCATGCTGACCCTGGCGGTGCTGCTGTTCTTCCCGGCGCTTTCCGCCGGCAGCCTGTTCGGTAATCCGGTGACCGGGCTGGTGGCGCCTGCGGGCGTTTCCGTGGTGTTCGGTGCCTTTATCTTCGGCATCGGCATGCAACTGGGCGGTGGCTGTGCGTCGGGTACGCTGTTCACCGTGGGCGGCGGCAACGCGAGGATGCTGGTGACCTTGCTGTTCTTCATCATCGGTTCGGTGACGGCCACGCACCACGCCGACTGGTGGTTCGCACTGCCGTCGTTGCCGGCAACCTCGATCGTCCAGGCTTGGGGCGTTGGGCCGGCGCTGGTGGTGAGCGTGGCCGTGTTCGCGCTGATCGGCTGGGCTACCGTGGTGCTGGAAAAACGCCGCCATGGTGGCCTGGAAGCCCCGGTGAGCAGCGAGCATCAGGGCCTGCGCCGCTTCCTGCGTGGCCCGTGGCCGCTGCTGTGGGGCGCCATCGCACTGGCCCTGCTGAACTACGCCACCCTGGCCTTGGCCGGGCGCCCGTGGGGCATCACCTCGGCCTTCGCCCTGTGGGGTGCCAAGACCCTTTCCAGTTTTGGTGTGGATGTCGGCAGCTGGGTGTTCTGGCAGGCCCCGGCCAATGCCAAGGCGCTGGCCGCGCCGCTGTGGCAGGACGTGACCACGGTGATGGACCTGGGCATCGTGCTAGGTGCGCTGCTGGCGGCGGGCCTGGCCGGGCGTTTTGCGCCAAGCCTGAAAATCCCGCTGCCGTCGCTGATTGCCGCAGTCATCGGCGGCCTGCTGCTGGGCTACGGTTCGCGCCTGGCCTACGGCTGCAACATCGGCGCCTACTTCAGCGGCATTGCCTCGGGCAGCGTGCATGGCTGGCTGTGGCTGGTTGCGGCATACACCGGCAACCTGATCGGCGTACGCCTGCGCCCGTGGTTCTTCGCCGGCGAGCGTCGGCCAGTGGCGCTGACCGGCTGCTAGGCGCTAGGCTCAAAACTTAATGGCTGGGATGAAATAGTTGTCGCAACTAACTGATACGTAAAGGCTTATCGTTTGGCGACTGCGTGCTGAACGCACTGTTCGTAGTACGTCTGCTTGATCGCTGCCGGCTTGAGCTGCGAGCGGCTGTTATAGGTCTGCTCGGTGATACCGAAGGCGGTCATGCGCATCCATGGCTTGGCGAACCTGCGCACCTGCAGCTTCTTGCGCGTGGCATACAAGGTCACGCCGGAGAGTTTGGCCTGCTGGGCCTCGGCGGCGATCTGTGAGCCCCAACCACAGGTCTGGCGATCGTTCTGGCTCAGCGTTCTGGCCTGGGCGCCGAAAGCAGTCGTGGCCAGCAGGCAGCCGGCCACCGTTGCTAGAAATACTCGCATGTTGCTGTCCTAAGCATCTGACGGAGAACGAAGTTTGCCTTCGCTTCAGATGCCTGGGGGCCAGTACTATGCCGCTCAGGTGGTGGCGATGCGCAGGCGATTTGCCAGCGCAGGGCGCAAGCTGTGCAGTGCAAGGCCCGCCACCCATATCACCGAGACTGCGTAGTTCAACCGTTGGTACAGGCCGAACAACTGGCCGCTTTTGGCGGCCTGTGCCATCAGTACCACGGTGATGATCGCCCCAACCACACAGGCCAATGAGAACCGCCCAAGCGCTGGTGAGCCCGCCACGCGTTTGCCGGCCCATATCCAGAGGGCGCTGGCCAGGGTCAACGAGAGGAACATCAGCAGGCCGGACGCATTATGCAGCTGTTGCGACAGCGAAGCGTGATCAGGTGCACAGCCCTGGTCGCAGGGGAACCAGCCGGTGCCCAGGCTGCCCAAGCCATGCAGCAGTAACAGCGCAGCACTTGCCAATGCCACCTTCGAACCCTGCCAACGCCGCGCCAGGCCCCAGGCGAACAAGGCGAACAGCACCGCGAGCGGGAAATTGTTGAGCAGTGGCGACCAGGAATAGGTGGGGGCGCCTACAGCCCCCAGCTGGCTCATGGCTTGCTGCAGGTGGTCGTAGCCGGGGTAGGCCTGGGCGGTGAGCCAGACGCCCAGCAGCAGCCAGAACGGGATGAGCAGGCCGCAATTCAGCAAAATACGGTCGAGCGTTTTCATCGGTGGTTTCCTTCCGTGGAATGGTTAGATCAAGCATCTACAGTAGCGTGAGCGTTGCGGTCTGCCCCGACCTGATCGCGGGCAACTAGGTTTTCAGCCAGCCGCCTTGTCCCGGCGCATCTGCGTCACCAAGGTGAATCTATCATCCGGGTGGACGGTTTCGGATACCGCCATCAGCCCCCCGTCGTCATCCCGGTAGTGCCTCAGAATCTTCAACCCCGGCGCCCCTGTTTCCGCCTTCAGGGCCCGCGCCAATTCTGCGGTCAGCAGCACCGCACGCACCTGTTGGTCCACCACTGCGATAGCGCGCCCGTAATGCTGCTCGATCAGGCTGGCGATCAGTTGGTCGGGGTGTTCACGGGCCAGCTCGATAACGTCGGCATAGTCACGCTGGGCGTAGACGTCGGTCCAGCACAGCGGGGCGGCGCTGTGCTGCCGGTCGACGCGAATGCTCGACACGCAGAAGTAATGCTCGCCCGGCACCAGCCCTAGCCGCGCTGCCTCGCTGAGGTCGGCGACGAAGTGGCGCACGTCCTGGATCTCACGCTGCTGGGTTTCTGCCAGATGCGCAAGGTCGGCCACGGTCGCCAGCGACTGCGAATACCCGCCACGCGGGCTGCTGGCTTCCACCCGGGTGCCGACGCGCTTACGGCGTGACACCAACCCTTGGTTGAGCAACTGGTTGATCGCCGCTCGCACGGTGTGCCGGCTCACTTCATACAGGTCACACAGCTCGAACTCAGTGGGCAACAGACTGCCGACCGGGTAGCGGCCGTTGGCGATGCCTTCCATCAGGTCCCTGGCTACCACGGCGTAGCGCGCTTCGTTCATACCTTCGGTCAGTCCCGTCAATTTCTTCGGTTGACAGTGTAACAGTGGCAGGGCAAGAATTATGTACGGACATATCAAATATGTACGCTCAATAAAAACATTTCAGGATCCTTGCCTATGTCCACCACCGTTTTCGACTCCACCCTGTTCCGCGACATGTTCGGTACTGCCGAGATGCGCGGGGTGTTTGCCGACCAGGCGCTGATCGAGCGCTATATCGAAGTTGAAGTGGCGCTGGCCAAGGCCGAAGCACGCTGCGGCGTGATCCCGCAAGACGCCGCCGAGCAGATTGCCGAGCTGTCGCGCTATGCCTCCCTCGACCTGGCGCTGATGCAACACGAAACCGAAATCGTCGGTTACCCGATCCTGCCCCTGGTAGAACAACTGTCGAAGCTGTGCGGGGACGCGGGCCGCTATGTGCACTGGGGCGCGACCACGCAGGACATCATGGACACCGCCGTTGTACTGCAGGTGCGCGCGGCGCTTGCCATCGTCGAACGTGACGTGCAGGCCGTAAGAGGCCTGCTGGCAGAGCTGGCGCAGCGCTACCGCGACACGCCAATGGCCGGCCGCACCCACCTGCAGCACGCGCTGCCGATTACCTTCGGCTACAAGTGCGCGGTGTGGCTGAGCATGTTCGACCGCCATGCCGAGCGCCTGATGGAGCTGCGCCCGCGGGTGGAAGTGGGGCAGTTCGCCGGTGCCGCTGGTACCCTGGCGTCGCTGGGCGACAAGGGCCTGGAGGTGCAGGCAGCGTTGATGGACGAATTGGGCCTGGGCGTGCCGCAGGCCACCTGGCACGTAGCTCGCGATGGCTTGGCCGAGACCCTGAACTTCCTCGGCCTGGTTACTGCTTCGCTGGGCAAGGTGGCGCTGGACGTGATGATGATGATGACCAGCGAGCTGGGCGAGGTGTACGAGCCGTTCGTCAAGGGCCGTGGCGCCAGCAGCACCATGCCGCAGAAGCGCAACCCGATTTCCTGCGAGCTGATGTACGCCGCAGCCAAGGGCGTGCGCCAGCAGGCCGGGCTGATGCTCGATGCGATGATTCAGGACTTCGAGCGCTCCACCGGCCCATGGCAGGCTGAGTGGATCGCCATCCCCGAAGCATTCGCTTTGACCGCCGCCTCGCTGAGCCAGGCGCGTTTCATGCTGGCTGGCCTGGACGTACGTACCGAGCGCATGCGCAAGAACCTCGACATGACCCAGGGCCTGATCGTCGCCGAGGCGGTCATGATGGGACTGGCCCCGGCGCTGGGCCGCCAGGTGGCACATGACGTGGTGTATGCCGCCTGCCGCATGGCCAACGATCAGGGCATCAGCCTCCTCGAAGCGCTGCAGGCCCAGGGCGAGGCCACCGCGCGCCTGGACCTGGCAACCCTGGAACGCCTGTGCGACCCGACCAACTACCTAGGCCTGGCGCCGCAGATGGTTGACCTGGCGCTTTCGCGCCCCGGTGCCGTCGCCCGCTGATGCTGCACGGGCCTGGCCGCCGCCAGGCCCTCCCAT
Organism: Pseudomonas sp. P39-UII1; assembly: GCF_039672635.1. Classification (NCBI taxonomy): domain Bacteria; kingdom Pseudomonadati; phylum Pseudomonadota; class Gammaproteobacteria; order Pseudomonadales; family Pseudomonadaceae; genus Pseudomonas; species Pseudomonas sp. P39-UII1. The sequence goes on along the minus strand of NZ_JBDFPP010000010.1, from coordinate 121,243 downwards.
TACAAGAACAATGAGAACACAATCATGTCTTGCGCCACCAAGAAACCGCTGTACAAGGACCTGACCTTCCAAGTCATCGCGGCGATGCTGCTGGGCATCGCATTCGGCTTCCTCGCCCCAGAGCTTGCTGCCAAGTTCAAGATCCTTGGGGACATCTTTCTCAAACTGATCAAGACTGCCGTGGCACCGCTGGTGTTCTTCACCGTGGTGCACGGCATTGCGTCGGCTGGCGACATCAAGCGCGTCGGCAAGGTTGGCTGGCGGGCGCTGGTGTACTTCGAGCTGCTGTCGACCCTGGCCCTGGCCATCGGCCTGCTGTGGGGTAACCTGATCGGCATCGGCTCAGGGATGCACGGCGCCCATGCCAGCAGCGCTGCCTCGGCCGCTGCCAGCGCCGCTGTTGCCAAGGGCCATGCGCCGAACTCGACCATGGACTTTATCTACGCGATTTTCCCCGACAACTTCGTCGGTGCCTTCGCCGATGGCCAGTTGCTGCAGGTCCTGGTGATCGCGGTGCTGTTCGGCTTCGCCCTGCTGGCTCTCAAGCATGAGCGCCGCGCAGTGATCGAAGATGGGCTGAACCGGGTGTCCGAGTGCTTCTTCGAGTTCATCAACCTGATCATGAAGTTCGCCCCACTGGGCGCTTTCGGTTCGGTGGCCTACGCCGTGGGCAGCAATGGTTCGGCAGTGCTGATGTCGCTGGCCAACCTGGTGCTGATGTTCTACCTGGCCGTGGCGTTCTTCCTGTTCGTGGTGCTGGGTGCGGTGTGCCGGTTATCCGGGTTCAGCCTGTGGCGCTTTCTGACCTACATCAAGGACGAGATATTCATCGTGCTGGGCACCGCCTCGTCGGAAAGCGCCTTGCCACGCCTGCTGCAGAAGCTCGAAAGGTTCGGTTGCTCCAAGCAGAGCGTGGGCCTGGTGCTGCCCACCGGTTACGCCTTCAACCTTGACGGTACCTCGATCTACATGTCGATGTGCGTGCTCTTCATCGCCAACGCCTATGGGGTGCCGCTGGGCTGGGAGCAGCAACTGGGCATCCTGGCGATCATGCTGGTCACCTCCAAAGGCGCGGCAGCGGTGTCCGGTGGCAGCTTCGTGGTGTTCGCCGCCACCGTCACCGCCATCGGTGTGCTGCCGGTGGAAGGCCTGGCGTTGCTGTTCGGCGTGTACCGCTTCATGTCCATGGCCATTGCTACCTGCAACACCATTGGCAACAGCGTAGCGACCGTGGTGGTGGCCAAGTGGGCGGGCGAGTTCACCGAGCAGGCTGCACGCGAGGAGTACACGCGAGTGCTGGGCCGAGCGCCTGGCGCAGCGCTTTGATAAATACCGCGTCAGGTGTATGTGATCGTACAACCGCTTGCGCTATCATGACGGCTGTCTTTCAAGGTGAAATACAGGGCATGACAGAGCAGCAGGTACAGGCAAGGACCCGGCGCAAGCCGCGCAGTCTGGCCCAGGAACTGGTCACGGTGCTGACCGAGCGCATTCGCAGCGGCCAGCTCAAGCGCGGCGACAAGTTGCCGACCGAATCGCAGATCATGGCCGAGGAGGGCGTCAGCCGCACCGTGGTGCGTGAGGCGATCTCGCGGCTGCAGGCTGCCGGGCAGGTCGAGACGCGCCATGGCATCGGCACTTTTGTGCTGGATACGCCCTCCACCGGGGGTTTCCGCATCGACCCGGCCACCGTGGTCACGCTGCGTGAAGTGCTGGCTGTGCTGGAGCTGCGCATCGCCCTGGAAATCGAATCGGCCGGCCTGGCTGCGCAGCGGCGCAGCGATGAGGAACTGGCCGGCATGCGTGCGGCGCTGGACGAGCTGAACGAAGGTGCCGCGCATGCCAACGATGCGGTGTCGGCGGACTTCCAGTTCCACCTGCGCATCGCCCAGGCCAGCGGCAACCACTACTTCGCCGACATCATCAACCACCTCGGTACCAGCATCATTCCGCGTACCCGGCTCAATTCTGCACGCCTGGCGCATGATGACCAGGCGCATTACATGAGCCGCCTGATGCATGAGCACGAGGCGATCTACGAGGCCATTGCCCGGAGTGACAGCGAAGGGGCGAAGATGGCCATGCGCATGCACCTGAGCAACAGCCGCGAGCGGCTGCGCCAGGCGCATGCGGAGGCCGAGGCGCAAGGGGTTTGAATTCACGGTTGGCGTTGTTGGCCCTATCGCCGGCAAGCCGGCTCCCACAGGTACGCCGCTGTTCTCAGGCTCAGCGCAAACCCCGTGGGAGCCGGCTTGCCGGCGATAGGGCCGGTAAATTCAATGCAAGACTCAAAAGAAAGCCCCGCAAACGCGGGGCTTTCTTTTATCTCAGGGCATTCAGGGCATTCAGATCGCCCCGTCACTCCACTGCCCATTCACCAGCCGGCGCAAGCCCAGCGGGTTGCTGTCGCGCAGCGCCTCAGGCAGCAGCGTCTGCGGGTAGTTCTGGTAGCAGACCGGGCGCAGGAAGCGGTCGATGGCCAGGGTGCCGACGGACGTGCCACGGGCATCGGAGGTGGCCGGGTACGGGCCGCCGTGCACCATGGCATCGCACACTTCAACGCCAGTGGGGTAGCCGTTGACCAGGATGCGGCCTACCTTTTCTTCCAGCAGCGGCACCAACCAGGCAAACGCTTCGAAGTCTTCCGGCTCGCCGATCAGGGTGGCAGTCAACTGGCCACGCAGCCCGAGCAGGGCGGCGCGCAGTTGCTCATTGTCCTGTGCCTCGACGGCAACCGTGGTCGGGCCGAACACTTCTTCCTGCAGCAGCGGGTCGGCGTCCACCAGCAGGCGGGCATCGGCCTTGAACAGCTGCGCGCGCGCCTGGCTGCCTTCCTGAGGCTGCCCGGCCAGGTGTTCGATGCCGGCGTGCGCCTGCAGGTGCTCCAGGCCGCCAACATAGCTGCGCAGGCCACCGGCGTTGAGCAGGGTCTGGCCGGCTTGTTGGTCCAGGTGCTGGCCAAGGTCGCTCAGCAGTTGGCTGAACTGCGGCGATTGCAGGCCGATCACCAGGCCTGGGTTGGTGCAGAACTGGCCGGCGCCCAGGCACACGGAGCCGGCGAGCTCGCGGGCGATGGCCTCGCCACGCTTGGCCAGCGCGCCCGGCAGGATGATTACCGGGTTGATGCTGGACATTTCGGCGAATACCGGGATCGGCTGCGGGCGTTCGGCGGCCATGCGGCACAAGGCGTCGCCGCCCTTGAGCGAGCCGGTGAAACCGACGGCCTGGATGGCCGGGTGCTTGACCAGCCATTCACCGACACCACCGCCGAAAACCATGTTGAACACGCCCTTGGGCATGCCGGTGCGCTCGGCGGCGCGGACGATGGCTGCACCGACCAGGTCGGCAGTGGCCATGTGGCCGCTGTGCGCCTTGAATACCACCGGGCAACCGGCGGCGAACGCTGCAGCGGTGTCGCCGCCGGCGGTGGAGAAGGCCAGCGGGAAGTTGCTGGCGCCGAACACGGCAACCGGGCCGACACCAATGCGCATCTGGCGCAGGTCTACGCGCGGTAGCGGTTGGCGGTCGGGCAGTGCCAGGTCGATGCGTGCGCCCAGGTAGTCGCCACGGCGCAGCACTTGGGCAAACAGGCGCATCTGGCCGCTGGTGCGGCCACGTTCACCCTGGATACGCCCAGCGGGCAGGGCGGTTTCGCGGCAGACAACGGCGACGAAGGCATCGTCCAGCTCGTCAAGCTCAGCAGCAATGGCGTCGAGGAACTCGGCGCGGCGCGCCGGGGCCAGCTGGCGGAATTCGGCGAACGCGGCAGCGGCGGCCTGGGCCGCCTGGTCCACTTCGGCCTCGGTGGCCTGGGCGAAGCTATAGGGCAGGGCCTCGCCGGTGGTGGCGTCCAGGCTCTGCAGGCGTTGCGCGCCAGCGGCGCTGCGCTGGCCGGCGATGAAGTTGTGGCCAAGAATCTCAGGCATGGGGTGCTCCTGTAGGTGAGTAATCAGGTGATAGGCGCCGGGTTGAACAAAGTGATGTCGTTGTGCAGCCGGTGCTGTTCGGCCCAGGTCTGTTTGCGGCCGCTGGCCACGTCCAGGTAGTAGTGGAACAGCTCCCAGCCCAGCTCTTCGATGCTCGACCGGCCGCTGGCGATGCGCCCGGCGTCGATGTCGATCAGGTCCGGCCAGCGCTGCGCCAGTTCGGTGCGGGTGCAGACCTTGACCACCGGCGCCATGGCCAGGCCGTACGGGGTGCCGCGGCCGGTGGTGAACACGTGCAGGTTCATGCCGGCCGCCAGTTGCAGGGTGCCGCAGACAAAATCGCTGGCCGGGGTGGCGCAGAAGATCAGGCCTTTGCGCCCGACCCGCTCGCCGGGGCCGAGCACACCTTGAATAGCGCCGCTGCCTGACTTGACGATCGAGCCGAGGGATTTTTCGACAATGTTGGACAGCCCGCCTTTCTTGTTGCCCGGCGTAGTGTTGGCGCTGCGGTCCGCCGCACCTTGCTGCAGGTAGCGGTCGTACCAGTCCATTTCACGCACCAGCGCGTCGGCGACGTCCTGATTCTCGGCGCGCGAGGTGAGCATGTAGATAGCGTCGCGCACCTCGGTGACTTCCGAGAACAGCACGGTAGCGCCAGCGCGCACCAGCAGGTCGGCGGCATAACCCAGCGCCGGGTTGGCGGTGATGCCCGAGAACGCGTCGCTGCCGCCGCACTGCATGCCGAGGATCAGTTCACTGGCCGGCACGGTTTCGCGGCGGCGCTGGTCGAGCTTTCTCAGGCGGGTTTCGGCCAGGCCCATGATCTGCTCGATCATTTCGGTAAAGCCGAGGCTGGCGTCCTGCAGGCGATACAGCCAGGGTTCGCTGAGGTCCACCGACGGGTCGTTGTCGTGCATTACCTGGCCGGCCTGCAGCTTCTCGCAGCCCAGGCTGATGACCAGCGCTTCGCCGCCCAGGTTGGGGTTGCGCGCCAGGTTGCGCACGGTGCGGATCGGGATGTAGGCGTCGCGCGCGTTGATTGCCACACCGCAGCCGTAGCTGTGGGTGAGGGCGACCACGTCATCGACGTTGGGGTATTGGGGCAGTAATTCGGCGCGGATGCGCTTGACCGCGTGTTCCAGCACGCCGGTCACGCATTGCACGGTGGTGGTGATGCCGAGGATGTTGCGGGTGCCGACGGTGCCGTCGGCGTTGCGGTAGCCTTCGAAAGTGAAGCCGTCGAGGGGCGGCAGGGGCGCAGGGACGGCATCGCAGCGCGGCAGGCTGTCCAGTTCCGGCGCCGCCGGCATGGCCAGCTGGCTTTCCTGGACCCAGCTGCCTTGGCGCAGGTCTTCCAGGGCGTAACCGATGATTTGCCCGTAGCGGCGCACCGGCTCGCCCTTGGCGATCAGCACGGTGGCGACCTTGTGGCTCTGCGGCACGGCTTCGACCAGGGTCAGGCCGTCGGGGAAGCGGGCGCCTTCGCCCAGGCCGCCGTCGTTGACCACCACCACGACGTTATCGTCGTCGTGCAGGCGGACGTAGCGGGGCGAGTCGGAATGTTCGATCAACTGCATGTTCAGGCCCTACGTTTAGGTTCTCAGGCTTTTGTACATCCGCCCGCACCGGCAACCCGGCGCGGGCGTGTTCACTCAGTGACGCGAGCTGGCCAGTTCACCGTTGGCGGCAGGCTCAGCCTGTGGCTTGGGGGCGTCTTCGCGCAGCTCGATACGCTTGATCGGGCCGACGATCACCAGGTAGCTGAACACCGCCACCAGGGCGTTGGCACCCACATACACCAGGGCCCACTTGAACGAGCCGGTAGCACTGATGATGTAGCCGATGACAATCGGGGTGGTGATCGAAGCGATGTTGCCGAAGGTGTTGAACAACCCACCAGACAACCCGGCGATCTGTTTCGGCGAAGTGTCGGCGACCACCGCCCAGCCCAGCGCACCGATGCCTTTGCCGAAGAAGGCGAGGGTCATGAAGCCGACCACCATCCATTCAGCGTCTACATAGTTGCAGAAGACCATGGTGGTCGACAGCAGCAGGCCACAGACGATTGGCAGCTTGCGCGAGAAGGTCAGCGAATTGCCGCGGCGCAGCAGCCAGTCCGACAACACGCCACCCAGCACACCCCCGATGAAGCCGCAGATGGCCGGCAGCGAGGCGATGAAGCCTGCCTTGAGAATGGTCATGCCGCGCTCCTGCACCAGGTACACCGGGAACCAGGTCAGGAAGAAGTAGGTGATCGCGTTGATGCAGTACTGGCCCAGGTAGACGCCCAGCAGCATGCGGCTGGTCAGCAGTTGCTTGATGTAGCCCCATTTCGGGCCGTCATTGCCGCGCTTCTGGTCCATGTCCACCAGGCCGCCGTTCTGCTCGATGTGCTCGAGCTCTTGCGGGCTGATGCGCGGGTGTTGGCGTGGGTTGTAGATGGTCTTCAGCCACACGGCAGAGAACACGATGCCCAGTGCACCCATGACCACGAACACGTGCTCCCAGCCGAAGCTGAACACGATCCAGCCCATGATCGGGGCGAACAGCGCGGTGGCGAAGTACTGCGCCGAGTTGAAGATCGCCGACGCCGTGCCACGTTCTGCGGTGGGGAACCAGGCCGCGACGATACGGGCATTGCCCGGGAACGACGGGGCTTCGGCGAAACCGACCAGAAAGCGCAGGGTGAACAGGGTGACGACCGCCCAGGCGACCGGCAGGCCACCGACAAAACCCTGCAGCAGGGTGAACAGTGACCAGGTGAAGATGCTGAACGCGTACACGTTCTTGGAACCGAAGCGGTCCAACAGCCAGCCACCAGGGATCTGGCCGGCAACGTAAGCCCATCCAAAGGCGGAGAAGATATAACCGAGGGTTACGGCGTCAATGCCGAGGTCTTTCTGCAGGCTGGAGCCTGCGATGGCGATGGTGGCGCGGTCGGCATAGTTGATCGTGGTCACCAGGAACAGCATGAACAGGATCAGGTAGCGCACATGCGTCTTTTTAGTCGCTTGCATGCTGGCAATACTCCCACTAGTTATTTTTGTGCGGGCTCACGAGTTGTAGCCGGAGTGGGGGTAGCCCACTCCGGGTGCGGCATTGGCAGGCCGCTGGGGGTGCGCTTATTGCGGACCCATCTTGTCCATCAGCGCTGCGAGCATTTCGTATTCTTCAGCGGTCAGGTCGGTCAGCGGGGTGCGCACCGGGCCTGCGTCGTAACCGGCGATCTTGGCGCCAGCCTTGACGATGCTCACGGCATAACCGGCCTTACGGTTGCGGATGTCCAGGTACGGCAGGAAGAAATCGTCGATCAGCTTGCCAACGGTGGCGTGATCTTCACGGGCGATGGCGTGGTAGAAGTCCATCGCGGTCTTCGGCACGAAGTTGAACACCGCCGACGAGTAAACCGGCACACCCAGGGCTTTGTAGGCCGCAGCATACACTTCGGCGGTCGGCAGGCCACCCAGGTAGCTGAAGCGGTCACCCAGGCGACGACGGATCGACACCATCAATTCGATGTCGCCCAGGCCGTCCTTGTAGCCGATCAGGTTCGGGCAGCGTTCGGCCAGTTTTTCCAGCAGGTCGGCGTTCAGGCGGCAGACGTTGCGGTTGTAAACCACCACACCGATGTTCACCGATTTGCACACGGCTTCGACGTGGGCCGCAACACCGTCCTGGCTGGCTTCGGTCAGGTAGTGCGGCAGCAGCAGCAGGCCCTTGGCACCCAGGCGCTCGGCTTCTTGAGCGTATTCGATGGCCTGGCGGGTGGAGCCGCCGACGCCGGCGAGGATGGGTACCGACGTGGCGCAGGTGTCGACTGCGGTCTTGATCACCTGGCTGTACTCGCTGGCGGCCAGGGAGAAGAACTCACCGGTGCCGCCGGCGGCGAACAGGGCGCTTGCGCCGTACGGGGCCAGCCATTCCAGGCGCTTGATGTAGCCGGCCTGGTTGAAATCGCCCTGGGCATTGAAGTCGGTGACCGGGAAAGAGAGCAGGCCGTGGGAGAGGATGGATTTCAGTTCTTGTGGATTCATTGTTGTTGGCATCCTGTGGCGCTTGGGTGAAGGTGTGATGTGTTGCGATGGAGGTAAGTTATCGTACAACCTCCGGAATGGCTAGTCCTTTGTTGGAGATTTTTTTGGGGGAGCGTGAGGGTGCTTGTCATAGGATTTGCGGTGGGGCATAGATCGAGCGCCGCCCGCGCGGCGCATCGCGAAGCGCTTGCCTTGAGATCTTTAGGGCCTTTGAGATCGAGCGCCGCCCGCGCGGCGCATCGCGAAGCGCTTGCCTTGGGATCTTTGGCGCCTATGAGATCGAGCGCCGCCCGCGCGGCGCTTCGCGGGGCAAGCCCGCTCCCACATTTGTTGCAACGTGCCATGGCCTGTGAGGCCATAGTTGCCAGCCTTGTTGGCACTACGTGATTTCTCGGCTGGCGCGGCCTGCGCCCCACCAGTCTTCAGTCATGCGCCAAGGCTAACAACCATGGCCTGTCTGGAACGGCGCGTTGCAACAAATGTGGGAGCGGGCTTGCCCCGCGAAGCGCCGCGCGGGCGGCGCTCGATCTCAAGGGCGCTGAAGATTCTAAGGCAAGCGCTTCGCGATGCGCCGCGCGGGCGGCGCTCGATCTCAAGGGCGCTGAAGATCCTAAGGCAAGCACCCCGCGGGCGGCGCTCCATCTCCCAGGCGCAGAAAATCCTACGACGACCACACATACGGTCATCGTATCTCTTAAGGAGGAAAGGAAAAAACGATCGCGGAGACAGGCACAAGCCCGCCGCCCGCTTCCACGGGAAGTGTTCTGGGACCAGCAGAGGGTGACCGAGGAAGCGGGGGCGACCTTGCGCCGCCCCGCGATCAAAACCTAACGAAGCTGAGGGTCAAGCCGCCTGTTGGCGCTTGATCTGAGACTTGCGAACCTGGGCACGGCAGGCATCGCCGAAGGCCTGGAAGATCTTGATAGAGTCAGGGTTCTTCGCCGCTTGCCACTCCGGGTGCCACTGCACGGCGAACAGAAACGGCGAGATGCTCGGGCCGTGGATCGCTTCGACCAGGCCGTCTTCAGCATGGGCGATCGGCTCAAGGCCGGCACCCAGGTTGCGCAGGCCCTGGCCGTGCAACGAGTTGACGCGAATCTCGTCGGTGCCGAGGGTGTCACGCAGCCAGCTGCCCGGCTTGATCTTCACGCTGTGCACCTGGGCGTACTGCACCTCGACCGGGTCTTCCGGGTTTTCACGGTGGTCGTTGAAACCAGGTTCGGCGTAGACCTTCTGGTAGATGTCGCCGCCCAGGGCCACGTTGATTTCCTGCATGCCGCGGCAGACGCCGAAGATTGGCAGGCCGCGCTTGAGCGCTGCCTTCACCAGCGGGATGTCGAACAGGTCGCGATTGACGTCCTGGCCTTTGCCCGGGGTCTGGTTTTCCTGGCCGTACAGGCTTGGCTCGATGTTGCTGCCGGCACCGGTCAGGTACACGCCGTCGGCCATGTCCAGATAGGTCTCGAGGTCTTCGACGCCACAGCAGGTGGGCACCAGAACCGGGACGCAATCGGAGAAGTCGACCAGCGGGGTAATGTATTTGTGGGTCATGACCTGATAGTCATGGCCTTTGCGCTCTTGGCTGCCCATGGTCATCAGGACGACGGGTTTGCGCAGGGAAGGTTGCTTGTTGCCAATGTTGCTGTTGGACATATGTCACCTTATGACAGGTTCGACCTGTCGTTGTTGTGCAGGTGCACGGCCCGGGGCCTGATGTGCTACCTGAAGCCCCGAGCACTGCCGGCTCGTCAGAGGCGACGATTCCGGTCGGGGCTTGTAGACAGCTTGCCAGAGCCGTTCGATATGTCAAACGACTGGCAGGGGGGATGGAAGGGATAAAGCGCCTGAATTCGGGGGCTAAAACCCTTGCGGGCCTCAGGCGGCAAGGGTTTGGCAGGGGGTGAGGTCAATAATATTTAACGACGCAGTTGGGTCATTGCAGCGGTGCAATGAAAGGCCGCTTGTGTGGTGTTCGCTGGCCCTATCGCCGGCAAGCCGGCTCCCACAGGGAAATCAGCGCATTCAAGACCTGCGCCGTACCTGGGCTGCCCCCAAGGATTGGATTGGTGTCCAACTTCTTGGGGGCAGTCCATACCTGTGGGAGCCGGCTTGCCGGCGATAGGGCCAGTGGCCTCAATGAAGGATCTGCGCCAGAAAACTTTTGGCCCGTGCGGTGCGTGGTTGGTTGAAGAACACCTGCGGCGGGCTGTCCTCGATGATCTGCCCACCCTCAAGAAACAGCACCCGCTCTGCTACCTGCCGGGCGAAGCCCATTTCATGGGTGACGCACAGCATGGTCATGCCGGTGCCAGCCAACTGCACCAGCACATCCAGTACTTCGGCGACCATTTCCGGGTCGAGTGCCGAGGTTGGCTCGTCGAACAGCATGATGCGCGGTTTCATGCACAGTGCCCGGGCGATCGCCACGCGTTGCTGCTGGCCACCGGACAGCTGGCTGGGGTACTTGTGCGCCTGGCTTTCGATACCGACCTTGCTCAGGTACATCCGCGCCCGTTCCTCGGCGTCCTTGCGCGACAGCCCGCGCACGCTGGTGGGCGCCAGCAGGCAGTTGTCCAGCACGCTCATGTGCGGGAACAGGTTGAAATGCTGGAACACCATGCCGATCTCGCTGCGCACCTGGGCCGCCTGGCGGGTGGTGGCAGCGAGGTCGGTACCGGCCACCTGGACGCTGCCTTGTTCAGCGACCTCCAGGCGGTTGATGCAGCGGATCAGGGTGGATTTGCCCGAGCCGGACGGGCCGCACAGTACGATGCGCTCGCCTTCGCGCACCTGCAGGTCGATATCGCGCAGCACGTGATAGGCGCCATAGTGCTTGTTCAGGCCCTCGATGCGGATCAGCACCGGGCGTGGGTCGGTTTCAGAAGCAAGGCTGGCAACACTCAAAGGGGCGGTCATGTTGTTGTTCTCCCGCTTGGATTCAGTCGAAACGTGCCGCGCTGTAAGGCGCAGGGTCGGTAAAGGGGCGCTCGCCGGTGAGCAGTTCAGCCAGCAGCCGGCCGCTGACCGGGCCGAGGGTCAGGCCGTGGTGGGCGTGGCCGAAGTTGAACCACAGGCCTTCGTGTCGCGGCGCCGGGCCGATCACCGGGCGCATGTCCGGCAGGCACGGGCGGCGGCCCAGCCAGGGTTGGTCGTCCAGGCGCTCGCCCAGGGCCGGGAACAGCTTGCGCGCCAGCGCTTCGCAGCGCTTGAGCTGGATCTCGTTGCCCGGCGCGTCACTGGCGGCGAACTCGATGCCGGTGGTCAGGCGCACGCCACGTGCCATGGGGGCCAACACATAGCCGCCTTGGGTATCGCAGATCGAGTGCTGCAACTGGGCGCCGCCGCGGGTGCCGTAATGCATGTGGTAGCCGCGCTTGATGCCCAGCGGGATCTGGTAACCCAGGCGCTGGTAGAGGTCGGCCGACTGCGGGCCGAGGCAGGCCACCACTTCGTCGGCGGTGATCGAACCGCGCTGGCTGTCGACCTGCCACTGCCCGCCGGCCTGGCGCAGGCTGCATGCATCGCCATGCAGGAACTGCCCGCCACGCTGCACGAACAATGCGGCGTAACCACGCGTGAGGGCGCCGGGGTCCTTCACGGTTTTCGGGTCCAGCCAATGGATGCCGCCGACCACGGCACTGTCGAGCTGATGCTCGCGGGCTTGCATTTGCCCGCGCTCGAGAATCTCGTAGCGCAGGCCGTAACGGGCCAGGCCCTTGAGCTCGGCCTTGGCCTGCTCGAACAACGCAGGATCGCGGTATACCTCGATCCAGCCCTTGGCCTGCACCAGCCCTTCAAGGCCGGCGGCGGCGATCAACGCGTCATGCTCTTCGACGCAGCGCTGCACCAGCGGCAGCATATCGGCGGCAGCGCCGGCCAGCCGCCCAGGCGCCGATTGCCGCCAGTAGCGCAGCAGCCACGGCGCGGCTTTGGGCAGGTGCAGCAGGCTGTAGCGTACGTCCGGTTGGCGGTTCAGGCCGTAGCGCAGCAGCGCGCCGAATTGCCGCGGGAAGGCATAGGGAATGACGCTGGAGCGCTCGATCAGCCCGGCGTTGCCATGGCTGGTGCCGCTGCCGGGCTGGTCGCGGTCGATCAGGATCACCTGGCGCCCGCGTGCCTGCAGGTGCAGGGCGGTGCTGACGCCGACGATACCGGCGCCAAGGACAAGGGTCTGGCAATGCATGAATGGATCCTCGGTCAGTTCAAGTGGCGGCCCAGGCGGGCTTCCAGGTGTTTCAGCAGGCGCCGTACCAGCTCCACGATCACCAGGTAGAGCACAGCGGCCCACAGGTAGATCTGGAAGTCGAAGCTGCGCGAGAACGCCAGCTTGGTCACCCCCATCAGGTCGTAGATCGTCACCAGCGAGGCGATGGCGCTGGCCTTGATCATCAGGATCAGCTCGTTGCCCAGCGGGCCGATGGCTACCAGCAACGATTGCGGCAGGATCACCTTGAAGAAGGTGGTCGAGCGTTTCAGGTTCAATGCCCGTGCGGCTTCATGCTGCCCGGGCGCCACCGCCATCAGGCTGCCGCGGAAAATTTCGGCCTGGTAGGCGGCGGTGTTCAGGGTGAAGGCCAGCAAGGTGCACAACCAGGCTTCGCGGAAGAACCACCAAAGGCCAACGTCCTGCCAGAACCCCTTCAACGAACCCAGGCCGTAATACAGCAGGAACAGCTGCGCCAGCAGGGGCGAGCCGCGGAAGAAATAGACGTAGCCGGCGGCCAGCCGTTGCAGCAGCAGGTGGCGCGACATCCGCGCCAGCGCCAGCAGCAGGCCGAGCACGGCACCCAGGCTGAAGGAAATCGCCACCAGCTTGGCCGTTACCAGCAAACCCTCCACAAAACGCGGCCCGTAGCGCTCCAGCAGCTCGGGGTCCAGCACCAGGTTCAGCAGTTGTTCGGCACTCATGTGCGTGCTCCTTGCAGGTGACGGTTGCTGCGCCGTTCGATGAAGGCGAACACCCGCCCCGACAGTGCTGCGAACAGCAGGTACCCCAGGCAGGCCACGCCATAGAAGAACATGGGCTCTTTGGTGACGCTGACCGCGAGGTTGGTTTGGCGCATCAGGTCGACCAGCGAGATGGTCGAAACCAAGGAGGTGTCCTTGAGCAACGACAGCCAGTTGTTCGAAAGCCCTGGCAGGGCAATGCGCGTCAGCTGTGGCAGCACTACCTTGAAGAACGCCGTGCGCCTGCCCAGGCCCAGCGCCGAGCAGGCTTCAAGCTGGCCTTTGGGCAGGGTCTTGAAGGCAGCCAGCCAGATCTCGCTGGAAAACGCGGCGAACACCAGGCTGAAGGCGATCATGGCGGCGAGGAAGGTATTGATCAGGAACTCACCCTGGTAGCCCATCGCGGCCAGCAGCTTCTGCGCGGCGATCTGGCAGCCGTAATAAATGATCAGCAGGGTCAGCAGCTCGGGCAAGCCACGGAACACGGTGGAAAAGCAGGTTGCCCAGGCGCGCGCCAGGCGTTTGCGTGAGCGCGCCGCCAGGGCCACGGCCAGGCCCAGCGGCAGGCCGATGGGCAGGCAGGCGAGGGCCAGCGACACGGTGACCAGCGCGCCGGCCAGCAGCGCCTGGCCCCAGCCGCCACTGGCGAAGGACAGCAAGGACAATTGATCGAGCATGACATATCCCTTGTATTGGCTGGCCCGGCCTCAATCGCCGGCAAGCCGGCTCCCACAGGTGTCGCAGCGAACCTGGGATCTCTGTGGGGGCCGACGTGCGGCGTTGGGCTGAACGTCAGTTATAGATGTCGAAGTCGAAATACTTGCTGGCAATCTTCTGGTAGGTGCCGTTGGCGACGATCGCTGTCAGTGCGGCATTCAGGCGCTGGCGCAGCGCCTCGTCGTCCTTGCGCACGGCAATGGCGGCATCGGCCTTGGTCCCGGCCACGTCGCCGAGTACCTTGCAGCAGTCCTGGCCGTTCTTGGTCATCCACTCGTGCAGCGGGAACTTGTCGGCGATCACCCCGTCCAGGCGGCCGGCGGCGAGGTCGGCGTTGGCCTCGTCCAGGGTCGGGTAGAGTTTCACGTCGGCGCCGGCCTTGGCGTATACGTCCTCGGCATAGATCGCCTGGGTGGAGGACGACTGGGCGCCCACGGTGTAGCCGTCGAACGTGGTCTGAGCGTCGCTGATCTTGCTGTCCTTGGCCACGGCGACGGTCAGCGGGGTGCGGTAGTAGTGCTCGGTGAAGGCGATCTTCCTGCGCCGCTCTTCGGTGTCGATCATCGAGGCCACCACGGCATCGTACTTGCGCGCCATCAAGGCGGGGATGATGCCTTCCCAGTCCTGGGCGACCAGGGTGCACTCCACCTTCATCTGTTCGCACAGGGCGTGGGTGATGTCGATGTCGAAGCCATGCAGCTGGTTATCGGCATCCACATAGTTGAAAGGCGGGTACGCGCCCTCGGTGGCGAAGCGCAGGGTTTCGGCGCTGGCGGCACCCGCCAGCAGCAGGGCACACGCACCCACCAAAGCCATGGTCTTGTTCATCTCGCACCTCTTGCACTCTTGCTATTGTTGTTTGCCCGTCGTGTAGCCGACGAACTCGTTATGTAGAGCGGCAGTCGCTTCCAAGCGTTTTTCAACATCCGGCCCAAGTTTCTTGCAGACCTCGTTGACCATCAGGTGCACCCACGACAGCATCGCCGAGGTGGATTCCCAGAACAGATTGAATTCGGTGGGGATGCGGAACACCTCGTCGGCGTTGGCATCGGCCCAGTCACAGAAGGTGTCGGTCACCAGCGTCACCGGTATGCCGGCCTGGCGTGCCTTCTGGCACAGCAGCAGGGCATGGCGGGAATACCGGCGCGCCTCGAACACCACCAGGGCGCTGTTTTCCGGGCGGCCAAGCAGCACGTCGCCAAAGTGCCCAGCGCTGCCATCCACCACCTGCACGCCATCGCGCAGGTAGTGCAGCAGGTGCGCCATGCACTGGGCGACGCCGCGCTCGGTCTGAAAACCGGCAATGAACACCCGTGGCCTGTCCGCCAGGCGCTGGGCCGCCTGGTGCCAGGCATCGCTGCGGCTGTATTCATGCACCCGCACCAACGCGGCGATTTCCAGCTCCAGGCTGCCGGCGCGGTGGCTGTCATCGTGCTGCTGGCGATACTCCTGCAAACGGTCGCCCACCAGCCACGGGCCGTCACCCAAGTCGCTCTGCAGGTCTTGCTTGAGCGCCTTGAGATGGGCATAACCGAGGGAGCGGCAGAAACGCCCGACGCTGGATTCGCTGACCCCCAGCTTGTCTGCGATGCTGGCAGAGGTCTGGAACGGCAGTTGCTGAAGATTGGCGAGCATGTAGCTGGCGATCTTGTGGCCCGAAGCCGTGGCCCCTTGCAGGCTGTTTTCCAGGCGTTGCTTGATCGGTTGGCTCATGCCGCTGCTCCAGGTGAGGCGTGGAATAGAAAATGGATGTTTTCTGTCACTGCGTCAATATTTGACAGATAGCTGTCACATGCAGGAAAGTTTTTGTCGCTGCCAATGCTGTTGCCATTCCAAATCCAAGAAAGGAGCTTCAGATGTCTGCACCTTCCACCGAACCCGTCGTGCGCGTGCCTTTTGCCGAGCTGCAGGGCCTGTTGCAAGCAATCTTCCAGCGCCACGGCTGCAGCGAGGCGGTGGCCGGCGTGCTCGCCCACAACTGCGCCAGCGCCCAGCGTGATGGCGCCCATAGCCACGGGGTGTTTCGTATTCCCGGGTACGTCTCGACCCTGGCCAGCGGCTGGGTCAACGGCCAGGCCGCACCGCAGGTGAGCGATGTGGCATCCGGTTATGTCAGGGTCGACGCGGGGGGTGGCTTTGCTCAACCGGCCTTGGCGGCAGCGCGTGGGCTGCTGGTCGAAAAGGCCCGCAGTGCTGGTATTGCGGTGCTGGCGATCCACAATTCGCACCACTTTGCCGCGCTGTGGCCGGATGTCGAGCCGTTCGCCGATGAAGGCCTGGTGGCGCTGAGCGTGGTCAACAGCATGACCTGCGTGGTGCCCCATGGTGCGCGCCAGCCGCTGTTCGGCACCAACCCGATTGCCTTTGCCGCACCGTGCGCGGGGCATGACCCGATCGTCTTCGACATGGCCACCAGCGCCATGGCCCATGGCGACGTGCAGATTGCCGCCCGTGCCGGCCAGCCGTTACCCGAAGGCATGGGCGTGGACGCCGACGGCCAGCCGACCACCGACCCCAAGGCCATTCTCGAAGGGGGCGCACTGCTGCCGTTTGGCAGCCACAAGGGCTCGGCGCTGTCGATGATGGTCGAACTGCTGGCGGCGGCACTGACCGGTGGGCATTTTTCCTGGGAGTTCGACTGGTCGGGCCACCCGGGCGCGAAAACGCCGTGGACCGGGCAGTTGCTCATCGTCATCGACCCGAGCAAGGCCGAAGGCGACCGCTTTGCCCAGCGCAGCCGTGAGCTGGTCGAGCAGATGCAGGCGGTGGGGTTGACGCGGCTGCCGGGCGAGCGGCGTTACCGGGAGCGTGAAATTGCCGAGCGCGAAGGGGTGGCGGTGACCGAGCAGGAGCTGCAGGGCCTGAAGGCGCTGCTGGGCTGATTGCCCTGTGCATTCTTGCATAGACAACCTTGCACATTAGGTGATGTTCCTTCCCGCCGACTCCGGGTATCCTCAGGGCAGCCTTTCCGAACTGTCCTGATCCAAGGAGCTGCACGCTGTGTTCAAACATGTCGATGCCTATGCCGGCGACCCGATCCTCTCGTTGATGGAAACCTTCAAGGCCGACCCGCGCGCCGACAAGGTCAACCTGAGTATCGGCCTGTACTACGATGAGGCCGGCGTGGTGCCGCAGCTGGCGGCCGTGGATGCGGTGGAAAAACGCATTGCCGGGGTTGACCACGAAGCCTCGCTGTACCTGCCGATGGAAGGCCTGGCCAGCTACCGCCAGGCCATCCAGGCGCTGCTGTTCGGTGCCGACCACCCGGCCGTCACCGGCAAGCGCGTGGCCACCGTGCAGACCGTTGGCGGCTCCGGCGCGCTCAAGGTCGGTGCCGACTTCCTCAAGCGTTACTTCCCGCAGTCGGAAGTCTGGGTCAGCAACCCGACCTGGGACAACCACCGCGCCATCTTCGAAGGCGCTGGGTTCAAGGTTAATAGTTACCCGTACTTTGACCAGACTACCCGTGGCGTCGACTTCGACGGCATGCTGGCCACCCTGCAGACCCTGCCGGCCAACAGCGTGGTGCTGCTGCACCCGTGCTGCCACAACCCGACCGGTGCCGACCTGACCCAGAACCAGTGGCAGCAAGTGGTGGAAGTGGTCAAGGCTCGCCAGCTGATTCCGTTCCTCGACATCGCCTACCAGGGCTTTGGCGAAGGCCTGGTGGAAGACGCCTACGCCATCCGCGAAATGGCCCGTGCCGGCGTGCCGTGCCTGGTCAGCAACTCGTTCTCGAAAATTTTCTCGCTGTACGGCGAGCGGGTAGGGGGCCTGTCGGTGGTCTGTGACGACGAAGCCACTACCCAGAGCGTACTCGGCCAGCTCAAGGCCACTGTGCGCCGCAACTACTCCAGCCCGCCCAACTTCGGTGCCCAGCTGGTGGCCGGCGTGCTCGGCGATGCTGCCCTCAATGCCCAGTGGGAAGCTGAAGTGGAAGTCATGCGCAAGCGTATCCTCGACATGCGCCAGGCGCTGGTCGATGCGCTGGCGGTACTGCTGCCAGGTCAGGACTTCCAGTTCTTCCTGCGCCAGCGCGGCATGTTCAGCTACACCGGTTTCAGCGTCGAGCAGGTCCGTCGCCTGCGTGACGAGTTTGGTGTGTACCTGATCGACAGCGGCCGGGTGTGCATGTCCGGCCTGCGCCCGGCCAACCTGCAACGGGTTGCCGAAGCGTTCGCTGCCGTTCAGAAGTGATGTGACAAGGGGGCTGCTTTGCAGCCCATTCGCGGGGCAAGCCCGCTCCCACAAGTGCTGAGTTGCACCTGTGGGGGCGGGCCTGCCCTGCGAAGCGGCCCTCCTGGTGACACCTTGTTGTCATGACAAGTGCAACCGTCCCTCGGACGGGGCTTCGCAACCGCCCACTTTCAGTGCACAATCGCGCCCCTCTTGATCTGGTTGGGGTGCACGAAGCGTCTGTTTCGCCATTCCCAGCCCTGTTGCAGTCTTGCGAGTGGAGCTACACCCGGAATGAATGAGCAGGCCCCAAGCGTCGAACGGCGCTATGAAGAATCAACCCCGGCCGCCCTGGGCAGCTGGTCGCGTCAAGACACTACCTGGATGCTGGGCCTGTTCGGCACCGCCATCGGTGCAGGCACCTTGTTCCTGCCGATCAACGCTGGCCTCGGCGGGTTCTGGCCGCTGATGATCCTCGCCGCACTGGCGTTCCCGATGACCTACTTCGCCCACCGTGGCCTGACCCGTTTCGTGTTGTCCGGGCGCAACGGCGGCGACATCACCGAAGTGGTCGAAGAGCATTTCGGCATCAAGGCCGGCGCACTCATCACCGTCCTGTACTTCTTCGCCATCTTCCCGATCCTGCTTATCTATAGCGTGGCGCTGACCAACACGGTGACCAGCTTCATGGAGCACCAGCTGCACATGGCGCCGCCGCCGCGGGCGCTGCTGTCGTTCATGCTGATCCTCGGTTTGCTGGCCATCGTGCGTTGCGGCGAGCAGGCCACGGTCAAGGTCATGAGCCTGCTGGTCTACCCGTTCATCGTCGCCCTGGCGCTGCTGGGCCTGTACCTGGTACCGCACTGGACCGGTGGCATCCTTGATAGCGCCACCCAGCTGCCGTCGGGTTCGGCGTTCCTGCACACCGTGTGGCTGGCGATTCCGGTGATGGTCTTCTCGTTCAACCATTCGCCGATCATCTCGGCCTTTGCCGTTGACCAGAAGCGCCGTTACGGCGAGCACGCCGACGAGCGCAGCGGCCAGATCCTGGCCCGCGCCCACC
Organism: Pseudomonas sp. P39-UII1; assembly: GCF_039672635.1. Classification (NCBI taxonomy): domain Bacteria; kingdom Pseudomonadati; phylum Pseudomonadota; class Gammaproteobacteria; order Pseudomonadales; family Pseudomonadaceae; genus Pseudomonas; species Pseudomonas sp. P39-UII1. The sequence continues at coordinate 102,380 of NZ_JBDFPP010000010.1, read as the reverse complement.
TGCTGATGGTGGCCATGGTGCTGTTCTTCGTGTTCAGCTGCGTGCTGACCCTCGACAGCGCGCAACTGGCCGAGGCCAAGGCGCAGAACCTGTCGATCCTGTCGTACCTGGCCAACCACTTCAGCAACCCGACCATCGCCTTTGCCGCGCCGCTGATTGCCTTCATTGCTATCGCCAAGTCGTTCCTGGGCCACTACATCGGTGCCAGCGAAGGCCTCAAGGGCATCATCGCCAAAACGGGTGCGCGCCCCGGCGCCAAGGCGCTGGACCGCGTGGTTGCCGCGCTGATGCTGGTGGTGTGCTGGATCGTCGCCACCCTCAACCCGAGCATCCTTGGCATGATCGAGTCGCTGGGCGGCCCGATCATCGCCGTGCTGCTGTTCCTGATGCCGATGTACGCCATCCGCCGCGTGCCCTCGATGCGCAAGTACAGCGGCGCGATGTCCAATGTATTCGTGGTAGTGGTGGGGTTGGTCGCGCTGACCTCCGTGGTGTACGGCCTGCTGGCCTGATTCGCTGCTTGCTGTAGACGTGTCCGGGTTGGCTGTCGCCACCCGGACATTTTTTTGTCCACAAGAATTGTCCGTCATTCGAACAATTTCGCTGTACCCCATAGGCACCCGGCCGCCTTCATGCTTAACTCAGGGTCCTTTTCAAACCCCGTATAAGGATTTCGTCCCATGGCTCAAGTGACGCTCAAAGGCAACCCGGTTCAGGTCAACGGCGAACTGCCGAAAACCGGTGCCCAGGCTCCTGCTTTCTCCCTGGTAGGTGAAGGCCTGGCCGACAAGTCGCTGAAGGACTTCGCCGGCAAGCGCAAGGTGCTGAACATCTTCCCAAGCGTCGACACCCCGACCTGCGCCACCTCGGTGCGCAAGTTCAACGCCCAGGCCAACGATGTGGCCAACACCGTGGTGCTGTGCATTTCCGCCGACCTGCCGTTCGCCCAGGCTCGCTTCTGCGGCGCTGAAGGCCTGGAGAACGTGAAGAACCTGTCGACCCTGCGTGGCCGTGAATTCCTCGAAGCCTATGGCGTCGCCATCGCCGACGGCCCCCTGGCCGGCCTGGCTGCCCGCGCCGTGGTGGTGCTGGACGAGAACGACAAGGTGCTGCACAGCGAGCTGGTTGGCGAAATCGCCGACGAGCCGAACTATGATGCGGCGCTGGCTGTTCTGAAGTAAGGATTGCGGGGGGCAGGGCGGGTTCTTGCCGCCTGTTCCGGCCTCTTCGCGGGCAAGGACGCGCCTACAGGTACGTCCTGGACAACGGAACTCTCCACCCCCCATCCTCTCCAAGCAACACCCTGTAACGGCCCGGAACGCTTTCCGGGCCGTTTTCATTTAAAGTTCAACCTTTTGGCAACGTCAGGCAAAGGTAAACCTCTGGTAAAGGGCCTTTGCTAAAACGATGCCAGTGCTTATCGTTCACCCTCCCAAGTCGCCATTCCGAACAAGGTTCGTTCAACCCATGCAAGCTTCTGTCTCCCGATCCTCCCGTCGCTGGCTCGTCGGCCTGCTGATCCTGCTGCTGGCGGCCTTGCTGGCCTGGTGGCTGTGGCCCGCCGCAACGCCTGCCCACAAGGAGGGCGGCGGGGGACGGCCGGGCAAAGGCATGGGCATGATGGGCGGCCGCCCAGGCTTCGGTGGCTCCACCGAGGCAGTGCCGGTGCGGGTCGAGCCGGTACGGGTGGGCGACTTCCCGCTCTACTACAAGGCCTTGGGCACGGTCACCGCGACCAACACGGTCAACGTGCGCAGCCGGGTGGCCGGCGAGCTGGTGAAAATCCACTTCAAGGAAGGCCAGCAGGTCAAGGCCGGCGACCTGCTCGCCGAAATCGACCCGCGCTCCTACCGCATCGCGCTGCAGCAGGCCGAAGGCACGCTGGCGCAGAACCAGGCACAGCTGAAAAACGCCCAGGTCGACCTGGCCCGCTATAAAGGCCTGTACGCCGAAGACAGCATCGCCAAGCAGACGCTCGATACTTCCGAAGCCCAGGTCGCGCAGTTCCAGGGGCTGGTGAAAACCAACCAGGCCCAGGTCAACGATGCCCGCCTGAACCTCGACTTCACCCAGATCCGCGCACCGATCAATGGCCGCGTGGGCCTGCGCCAGCTGGACCTGGGCAACCTGGTGGCGGCCAACGACACCACAGCGCTGGTGGTCATTACCCAGACCGAGCCGATCAACGTCGCCTTCACCCTGCCGGAAACCGAGCTGAGCACCGTGCTCGAGCGCTACCGCAGCGGCGCCAGCCTGCCGGTCGAGGCCTGGGACCGCAGTGACAGCAAACTGCAGTCCACCGGCGTGCTGGGCAGCATCGACAACCAGATCGACACCACCACCGGCACCCTGAAGTTCAAGGGCCGTTTCGAGAACAAGGACCTGGCCCTGTTTCCCAATCAGTTCGTCAACGTGCGCCTGCTGGCCGATACCCTCAAGCAAGTGGTCATGGCCCCGGCGGCGGCGATCCAGTTCGGTAACGACGGCACCTTTGCTTATGTGGTCAATGCCGAGAACACGGTCAATGTGCGCAAGCTCAAGGTGGGCGCCACCGACGGTGAGAACAGTGTGATCCTCGAAGGCCTGAAGGCGGGTGACAGGCTGGTGCTCGAAGGCACCGACCGCCTGCGCGAAGGCACCAAGGTGGAAGTAGTCGAAGACAGCTCGCAGGTGCCGACCACCCCAGGCCAGCACCTGCAAGGCCAGGACTCGAAAGGTTCGGCGCAGGCCGGTGAAGCGGCAGGCAAGGCGGGCGCATGAACCTGTCGCGCCTGTTCATCCTCCGCCCGGTCGCCACCACGCTGAGCATGCTGGCCATCGTCCTGGCCGGCCTGATCGCCTACAAGTTGCTGCCGGTGTCGGCCTTGCCCCAGGTCGATTACCCGACCATCCGGGTCATGACCCTGTACCCAGGCGCGAGCCCACAGGTAATGACCAGCGCCGTGACCGCGCCGCTGGAGCGCCAGTTCGGGCAGATGCCGGGGTTGACCCAGATGGCCTCGACCAGCTCGGGCGGTGCCTCGGTGCTGACCTTGCGCTTCAGCCTGGACATGAACATGGACGTTGCCGAGCAGCAGGTGCAGGCGGCGATCAACGCCGCCAGCAACCTGCTGCCCAGCGACCTGCCGGCGCCACCGGTGTACAACAAGGTCAACCCGGCCGATACCCCGGTACTGACCCTGGCGATTTCCAGCAAGACCATGCCGCTGCCCAAGCTCAATGACCTGGTCGACACCCGCGTGGCGCAGAAGCTTGCGCAGATCAGCGGGGTGGGCATGGTGAGCATTGCCGGCGGCCAGCGCCAGGCCGTGCGCATCAAGGTCAACGTCGATGCCCTGGCCGCCAACGGCCTCAACCTGGAAGACGTGCGCACCCTGATCGGTGCGTCCAACGTCAACCAGCCCAAGGGCAACTTCGACGGCCCGACCCGGGTGTCGATGCTCGACGCCAACGACCAGCTGCGCTCCCCGGCCGAGTACGCCAACCTGATCCTGGCTTACAACAACGGTGCGCCACTGCGCCTGAAGGACGTTGCCGAAATCGTCGACGGCGCCGAGAACGAACGCCTGGCGGCCTGGGCCAACCAGAACCAGGCGGTGTTGCTGAACATCCAGCGCCAGCCGGGCGCCAACGTCATCGAAGTGGTCGACAGCATCAAGCAACTGCTGCCATCGATTACCGACAACCTGCCGGCTGGCCTCGACGTGTCGGTGCTGACCGACCGTACCCAGACCATCCGCGCCGCCGTCAAGGACGTGCAGCACGAGCTGCTGATCGCCATCGTCCTGGTGGTGATGGTCACCTTCGTCTTCCTGCGCCGCTTCAGTGCCACCATCATCCCGTCGATTGCCGTGCCGCTGTCGCTGATCGGCACCTTCGGCGTGATGTACCTGGCGGGCTTTTCGATCAACAACCTGACGCTGATGGCCCTGACCATCGCGACCGGTTTCGTGGTCGATGACGCCATCGTCATGCTGGAGAACATTTCGCGGCACATCGAAGAAGGTGAAACCCCGATGCAGGCCGCGCTCAAGGGCGCCCGGCAGATCGGCTTCACCCTGATCTCGCTGACGTTCTCGCTGATTGCCGTACTGATCCCGCTGCTGTTCATGGCCGATGTGGTCGGCCGCCTGTTCCGCGAGTTCGCCATTACCCTGGCCGTGGCGATCCTGATTTCCCTGGTGGTTTCGCTGACCCTGACGCCGATGATGTGCGCGCGGCTGCTCAAGCGTGAACCAAAGGAGGAAGAACAGGGCCGCTTCTACCGTGCCAGTGGCGCCTGGATCGACTGGCTGATCGAACACTACGGGCGCGGCCTGCAGTGGGTGCTGCGCCACCAGCCGTTGACCTTGCTGGTGGCCGTGGCCAGCCTCGGCCTGACTGTTGTGCTGTACATGGCGGTGCCCAAGGGCTTCTTCCCGGTGCAGGACACCGGCGTGATCCAGGGCATTTCCGAAGCGCCGCAATCCACCTCGTTCGCCGCCATGAGCGAACGCCAGCAGGCCTTGAGCAAGGTGATCCTGCAAGACCCGGCGGTGCAGAGCCTGTCGTCCTACATCGGCGTGGACGGTGACAACGCCACACTCAACAGCGGCCGTCTGCTGATCAACCTCAAACCCCACGGCGAGCGCGACGTGACCGCCGGTGAAGTGATCAGCCGGCTGCAACCGCAGCTCGACAAGCTGGTGGGTATCCGCCTGTTCATGCAACCGGTGCAGGACCTGAGCATCGAGGACCGGGTCAGCCGCACCCAGTATCAGTTCAGCCTGTCTTCACCTGACGCCGACCTGCTCGCGCAGTGGAGCGGCAAGCTGGTCAGCGCCCTGCAACAACGGCCAGAACTGCAGGACGTGGCCAGCGACCTGCAGGACAAGGGCCTGCAGGTGTACCTGGTGATCGACCGCGACATGGCCAGCCGCCTGGGGATCAACGTTTCGCAGATCACCAACGCCCTGTACGACGCCTTCGGCCAGCGGCAGATTTCGACCATCTACACCCAGGCCAGCCAGTACCGCGTGGTACTGCAGTCGCGTGATGCCGCCAGCATCGGCCCGCAGGCGCTGGAGTCGATCCACGTCAAGGCCAGCGACGGTGGCCAGGTACGCCTGTCGGCCCTGGCGCGCATCGAACAGCGCCAGGCCCAGCTGGCCATTTCGCACATCGGCCAGTTCCCGGCGGTGATGATGTCGTTCAACCTGGCCCACGGTGCGTCCCTGGGCGAGGCTGTCAAGGTGATCGAGCAGGTGCAGCAGGAGATCGGCATGCCGATCGGCGTGCAGACCAAATTCCAGGGCGCCGCCGAGGCGTTCCAGGCGTCGCTGTCGAGCACCTTGCTGCTGATTCTCGCCGCCGTGGTGACCATGTACATCGTGCTTGGGGTACTGTACGAAAGTTACATCCACCCGGTCACCATCCTCTCGACCCTGCCGTCGGCGGCTGTCGGCGCCTTGCTGGCGCTGCTCATCAGCGGCAACGACCTGGGCATGATCGCGATCATCGGCATCATCCTGCTGATCGGCATCGTCAAGAAGAACGCGATCATGATGATCGACTTCGCCCTCGAGGCCGAGCGCCACCAGGGCATGACCCCGCACGACGCGATCTACCAGGCGGCGCTGCTGCGCTTCCGGCCAATCCTGATGACCACCCTGGCAGCGCTGTTCGGCGCCATACCGCTGATGCTGGCCACCGGCTCCGGCGCAGAGCTGCGCCAACCGTTGGGCCTGGTCATGGTCGGCGGCCTGCTAGTGAGCCAGGTACTGACCCTGTTCACCACGCCGGTCATCTACCTGTACTTCGATCGCCTGGCACGCCGCTGGCGCCCGGCCACTGACGCCAGGCAGGCCGAGGCATGAACCTGTCCGGCCCATTCATTCGCCGGCCCGTGGCGACCATGCTGCTGAGCCTGGCGATCATGCTGCTCGGTGGCGTCAGCTTCGGCTTGCTGCCGGTGGCGCCCTTGCCGCAGATGGACTTCCCGGTGATCGTGGTGCAGGCCAACTTGTCCGGCGCCAGCCCCGAGGTGATGGCGTCCACGGTGGCCACGCCGCTGGAGCGCAAGCTTGGCAGCATCGCCGGTGTCACCACCCTGACCAGCAGCTCCAACCAGGGCTCGACGCGGGTCGTCATTGGTTTCGAGCAAGGTCGGGATATCGACGGCGCCGCGCGCGAGGTGCAGGCGGCCATCAATGCCACCCGCAACCTGCTGCCCAGCGGCATGCGCAGCATGCCCACCTACAAGAAGATCAACCCGGCGCAGGCACCGATCATGGTGCTGTCGCTGACTTCGGATGTGCTGCAGAAGGGCCAGCTGTACGACCTGGCCGACACCATCCTGTCGCAGAGCCTGGCCCAGGTCAGTGGGGTAGGGGAAGTGCAGATCGGTGGCAGCTCGCTGCCAGCGGTGCGCATTGCCGTCGAGCCGCAACTGCTCAACCAGTACAGCCTTTCGCTGGACGAAGTGCGTACCGCCGTGGACAACGCCAACCAGCGCCGGCCGATGGGCTTTGTCGAAGACAGCGAGCGCAACTGGCAGGTGCGGGCCAACGACCAGCTGGAAAAAGCCAAGGACTACGAACCGATCGTGATCCGCCAGGAGAACGGCACAATCCTGCGCCTGTCCGACGTGGCGACCATCACCGATGGTGTCGAGAACCGCTACAACAGTGGCTTCTTCAATGACCAGAGCGCGGTGCTGCTGGTGGTCAACCGCCAGACCGGCGCCAACATCATCGAGACGGTCGACCAGATCCACGCACAGTTGCCGGCATTGCAGTCGCTGCTGCCGGCCAGCGTCCAGCTGAATGTGGCCATGGACCGCTCACCGGTGATCAAGGCCACCCTCAAGGAGGCCGAGCACACGCTGTTGATCGCCGTGGTGCTGGTGGTCCTGGTGGTGTACCTGTTCCTTGGCAGCTTGCGCGCCTCCCTGATCCCCACCCTGGCGGTGCCGGTGTCACTGGTGGGCACCTTCGCGGTGATGTACCTGTGCGGTTTCTCGCTGAACAACCTGTCGCTGATGGCGCTGATCCTTGCCACCGGCCTGGTGGTGGACGATGCCATCGTGGTGCTGGAGAACATTTCGCGGCACATCGAGGACGGCCAGCCGCCCATGCGCGCGGCGTTTCTCGGGGCCAAGGAGGTCGGCTTCACCTTGCTGTCGATGAACGTCTCGCTGGTGGCAGTGTTCGTCTCGATCCTGTTCATGGGCGGCATCGTGCGTAACTTGTTCCAGGAGTTCTCGATCACCCTGGCGGCGGCGATCATCGTCTCGCTGGTGGTGTCGCTGACCTTGACGCCAATGCTCTGCGCCCGCTGGCTGAAGCCGCACCGCGCCGAGCAGACGCGCCTGCAGCGCTGGAGCGACAACGTGCACAAGCGCATGGTCGATGGCTACGACCGCAGCCTGGGCTGGGCCTTGCGCCACAGGCGGCTGACCCTGATCAGCCTGCTGGCGACCATCGGTATCAACATCGCGCTGTACGTGGTGGTGCCGAAAACGCTCATCCCGCAACAGGACACCGGCCAGCTGATGGGCTTCATCCGCGGTGACGACGGCCTGTCGTTCAGCGTGATGCAGCCGAAGATGGAGACCTACCGTCGCGCCCTGCTGGCCGACCCGGCCGTGCAGAGCGTTGCAGGGTTCATCGGTGGCAACAGCGGCACCAACAATGCCATGGTGCTGGTGCGCCTGAAGCCGATCAGCGAGCGCAAGATCGACGCGCAGAAGGTCATCGAGCGCTTGCGCAAAGAGATGCCCAAGGTGCCTGGCGGGCGCCTGTTCCTGATGGCCGACCAGGACTTGCAGCTGGGTGGCGGTGGCCGCGACCAGACCTCGTCGCAGTACCTGTATACCCTGCAGAGCGGCGACCTGGCTGCCCTGCGTCAGTGGTTCCCCAAGGTGGTCGCCGCCATGCGTGCGCTGCCCGAGCTGACCGCCATCGACGCCCGCGACGGCTCCGGCACCCAGCAGGTAACCCTGGTGGTCGACCGTGACCAGGCCAAACGCCTGGGCATCGACATGAGCATGGTCACCACGGTGCTGAACAACGCCTATAGCCAGCGGCAGATCTCGACCATCTACGACAGCCTCAACCAGTACCAGGTGGTGCTGGAGATCAACCCGAAATACGCCTGGGACCCCAGCACGCTGGAGCAGGTGCAGGTGATCACCAGCGACGGTGCACGGGTGCCGCTGTCGACCATCGCCCACTACGAGAACAGCCTGGCCAACGACCGGGTCAGCCACGAAGGGCAGTTCGCCTCCGAAGACATCGCCTTCGATGTCGCCGAGGGCTACAGCCCGGACCAGGCCATGGCGGCCGTGGAGCGGGCGGTGGCCAAGCTCGGGCTGCCCGAAGAAGTGATCGCCAAACTCGGTGGCACTGCCGATGCCTTTGCCAAGACGCAGCAAGGCCAACCGTTCATGATCCTCGGCGCGCTGGTGCTGGTGTACCTGGTGCTGGGCATTCTGTACGAAAGCTACATCCACCCGCTGACCATTCTGTCGACCTTGCCCTCGGCCGGGGTCGGTGCCTTGCTCGCGCTGTACGTCACGGGCGGGGAGTTCAGCCTGATTTCGCTGCTGGGCCTGTTCCTGCTGATCGGGGTGGTGAAGAAGAACGCCATCCTGATGATCGACCTGGCGTTGCAGCTGGAACGCCACCAGGGCATGACACCGGAAGAATCCATCCGCCGTGCCTGCCTGCTGCGCCTGCGGCCCATCCTGATGACCACGCTGGCGGCCATGCTCGGCGCCTTGCCGTTGCTGCTGAGCCGGGCCGAGGGCGCAGAAATGCGCCAGCCGCTGGGCCTGACGATCATTGGCGGCCTGGTGTTCAGCCAGGTGCTGACCCTTTATACGACGCCGGTGGTGTACTTGTACCTCGACCGCCTGCGTCACCGATTCAACCATTGGCGTGGCGTGCGCACCGACGCCGCTCTGGAAACTCCGCTATGAACTTTGCCCAGACTCCACTCCACCACGCCCTGAAGTTGCTGACCCGCGGGCGTGGCTCGCGCCTGGTCGGCGCCGGGCTCTGCGTGGCGCTGCTCAGCGCCTGTACCCTGAGCCCGGACTACCAGCGCCCCGAGCTGAGCACGCCGGCGCAGTTCAAGCAGGCCGAAGGCTGGACCCAGGCCAACCCGTCCGATGCCATTGCCCGTGGCGCCTGGTGGGAGGTTTACGGCGATGCCGGGCTCAATGCGCTGGTCGAGGAGCTCAACCGCAGCAACCAGACCGTGGCGCAATCGGAAGCTCAATACCGTCAGGCTCAGGCACTGGTACGCAGCAGCCGTGCATCGCTGTTCCCCAGCCTGGACCTGAGCGCCAGCAAGAACCGTTCGGCGCAAGGCACCGGCAGCTCCAGCTCCAGCCTGTCCAACAACAGCAGCGGCATCCGCAACACCTACAACGCGCAACTTGGCGTGAGCTGGGAAATCGACCTGTGGGGCAAGTTGCGCGAAACCATGAACGCCAACGAGGCCAGCGCCGAAGCCAGCTTCGCCGACCTCGCCGCGATCCGCCTCAGCCAGCAGTCGGAGCTGGTCCAGAACTACCTGCAGTTGCGCGTGATCGATGAGCAGAAGCGCCTGCTCGAAGCCACCGTCGCCACCTATGAACGGTCGTTGCGGATGACCGAGAACCAGTACCGCGCCGGGGTTTCCGGCCCTGACGCGGTGGCTCAGGCCCGCACCCAGCTCAAGAGCACCCAGGCCGACCTGATCGACCTGATCTGGCAGCGCGCCCAGTTCGAAAACGCCATCGCCGTGTTGCTCGGCAAGGCGCCGGCTGAGTTCGCCCTGGCCGACAGCAAGCGCATCCCGGCCTTGCCGCAGATTCCGGTCAGCTTGCCGTCGCAACTGCTCGAACGCCGGCCGGACATCGCTTCGGCCGAGCGTAACGTGATGGCGGCCAACGCCAACATCGGTGTGGCCCGTGCGGCGTATTTCCCGGATTTGAGCCTGAGCATGAGCGGCGGCTACTCCAGCAGCACCTTCAACAACTGGATTCAGTTGCCCAACCGCTACTGGTCGGTGGGCCCGCAACTGGCGCTGACGTTGTTCGATGCCGGCAAACGCAGCGCCGAAGTGGACCGTACCGTCGCGGTGTACGACCAGACCGTGGCGCAGTACCGCCAGACCGTGCTCGATGGCTTCAAGGAGGTCGAGAACTACCTGGTTCAACTGAAGGTGTATGCCGATGAGGCGGTGGTGCGCCAGGAAGCGCTGGATGCCGCGCGCGAATCGTTGCGCCTGACCGAGAACCAGTACCGCGCCGGGTTGATCGGTTACCTGGATGTGGTGAACGTGCAGACCACCGCGCTGAGCAACGAACGCAGCGCGCTTAACCTGCTTCAGGGGCGGTTGGTGGCCAGTGTGCAGTTGATTGCCGCGCTGGGTGGCGGTTGGGATGCCGATCAGGCGTTTGCCGAGCAGGATTGATCGGGGGAAAGTGACGGGCTATGGGCTGACAGCAAACCGACCAGTGGCAATATGCCTTCATTCTAACCCATAACGCGTCTAGGTCAGGCTTCGCGCTGGTTTCGCCGCGTTATTGGATCCGTTCCCATTCGCAAAAAGCCCGTGCGTTTCGGCAAAGCTTGAGTACAATCGTCAGTTTTTCCGGGCACCCCCTGACCCGTTGCTGGAACTCCCAATGCTGACCGGTAGCTACTCCTCTTCGCTGGTGTTGATTTCGCTGTGCGTGGCCATCCTGGCGTCCTACACCGCCCTTGACCTGACCGGTCGCATCGCCACCGCCAAGGGGCGCGGCGTCTACCTGTGGATGGGCGGGGGCGCGCTGGCCATGGGCATTGGCGTGTGGTCGATGCACTTCATCGGCATGCTTGCCTTCAGCCTGCCGATCAACCTGGGCTACGACATTGGGCTCACGGCATTCTCGTTACTGATCGCCGTGCTGTCGTCCGGCTTCGCCCTTTGGCTGGTGAGCCAGCCCAGCCTGCCCGGGCTGCAGTTGGGGTTTGGCGCGTTGATCATGGGCGCAGGCATCAGTTGCATGCACTACACCGGCATGGCGGCCCTGCGCATGCTGCCGGGCATCGACTACGACCCCACGCTGTTCGGCGCCTCGCTGGCAATAGCGGTAGGGGCATCGGCGGCGGCGTTGTGGATTGCCTTTCGCCTGCGCAAGCATACCCCCTATGTGCGGCAGATCCGTGGCCTGGCTGCGGTGCTGATGGGCGTTGCCATCGTCGGCATGCACTACACCGGCATGGCGGCGGCGAATTTCCCCGCGGGCAGTTTCTGCGGTGCCCTGGCGGGCGGCCTGCAGGGGGACAGCTTGGTGTACCTGGTGCTGATCACTACCCTGGCGGTGCTGGCGGTGGCCTTGCTGACCTCGGTGCTGGACGCGCGCCTTGAAGCGCGCACCGCAGAGCTTGCCCGTTCGCTGACGCTCGCCAACCAGGAACTGACCCAACTGGCGCTGCATGACACCCTGACCGGCCTGCCAAACCGCACACTGCTGTCCGACCGGATCGAGCAGGCGATTGGCAAGGTGGCAGAGCAGGGTGGCTGTTTCGCATTGATGTTCATTGACCTGGATGGCTTCAAACCGGTCAATGATGCCTTCGGCCATCACATTGGCGACCTGCTGCTCAAGGCGGTCGCTGCGCGCTTGCGCGGCCACCTGCACAGCCAGGACACCTTGGCCCGCATCGGCGGTGACGAGTTCGTGCTCCTGGTGGAGTTGCAGGAGCCGGAAGATGCCATGGATGTAGCGGTCAAGCAGGTCAACCTGGTGTCACGCGCGTTCCACGTGGCCGAACATGAGCTGCAGCTGACCGCAAGCCTGGGCATTGTGCTGTACCCGGGCAACGGCCAGGACCAGCTTGAACTGCTGCGCAATGCCGACGCGGCCATGTACCACGCCAAGAGCGCGGGCAAGAATGGCTACAGCTTCTTCGACGTGTCGATGAACAGCAACGCGCGCCAGCAGTTGCAACTGCTACAGGACCTGCGCCTGGCCTTGGAGCAGCGCCAGTTCCGCCTGCATTACCAACCCAAGTTCGACGCTCTGGCCTGCCAGCCAATCGGGGCCGAAGCTCTGCTGCGCTGGCAGCACCCGCAGCATGGCCTGCTGCTGCCGGACCGCTTCATCGGCCTGGCGGAGAAAACCGGGCTGATCATCCCGATTGGCGAGTGGGTGCTGGACGAAGCCTGCCGGCAGATGCGCCAGTGGCTTGATCAGGGGCGCAAGGGTTGGCGCATGGCGGTCAACCTTTCAGCCATCCAGTTCTGCCATACCGGCCTGGTCGACAGCGTCGCCCGCGCCTTGCGCGACAACGACCTGCCGGCCAACTGCCTGACACTGGAAATCACCGAAACCACCGCGATGCACGATGCCGATGCCAGCCTGACGGTGCTGCAACGCCTGTCCGACATGGGCGTTGACCTGTCCATCGACGACTTCGGTACTGGTTATTCGAGCCTGATGTATCTCAAGCGCTTGCCGGCCAACGAGCTGAAGATCGACCGCGGCTTCGTCCGCGACCTGGAGCAGGACAGCGATGACGCCGCCATCGTCTCGGCCATCGTCGCCCTGGGCCAGGCGCTGGGGCTGCGTATCGTCGCCGAAGGCGTGGAAACGGACGGGCAACAGGACTTCCTGACCCGCCTGGGGTGTGATTCGTTGCAAGGTTATCTGCTGGGCCAACCCGTGCCGGCGGAGCAGTTCATGGACAAGTGGCAGGCGCTGCAGCAGAGCCCGGAAGCGGTCGCCTAGACCGCATTACGCAGCGCAACGGCCGACCCGAACACCTCCATCTCCGCCTCCACGGCCTCGATGATGCGTTCGACATCCGCCGCCGCCATGATCGCGGTGCAGGGGATGCCGGCAATGGCCAGCAGGGTTTCGCCGGTGGCGCGGTCGAACAGGCGGGCGATCATGCTGCGTGGCGCATCCATGCTGGCTTCGAAGCCTAGCGGATGGAAGTGCCAACGCATCACCTGGCAGGCGTTGGGGAACGTCATCTTGTTCATGCCAGCCTCCTTGTCCGTACCTGGACGCGGTGATCGAGGGGCCGCGAAGACAGCCGCCGGGAAGCTAAAGATAGCACCGGTTCCGTGACAGTTCTGCGCCTAACAAGACAAATGTACTAATGCATGACCCCGGTCACAAAGGCGTCCTGCACACCGTTTGGCGGCAAATTGCCAGGCAAACGTTTTCCCTGCCTTCAGGCAACCAAAACGCGGGAGGACTCTGCAGTTTTTAATCCAATCCCGCAAATTATTTTCGGACCAGCGGTTCGCTGGGTGTATCTGGCCGTTAAAGCTAAGGCATCCTGCGCAAGACAATCGCTCCCTCCTGCGGGGCGGGTTGGAGCAGCCTGCGATTGTGAGCGAGGTAGGCCTGTATTCGCATCGACCGGGGGGAGGGAACTCTTGGTGCAGCGGCAAGTACAACCCGAACAGCTTCGTAAGCCGGCGTTAACTGACGACGTGCATCGGACACCGTTGCGCTCAAAACATGACCAACGGTACGTAAGGTAGTTGCGTCAAACCCGAGGAGGTGGCGAGTTATAGCGCTAGTCACTCGGGCGGCGGCGCGAAGCACAGCAACCCAAAACTGCCCGCTCGGATCGTGTCGGTTGAGGGGGTCGCCCTCGCAGTAGGCATATGAGTTCGGTCCGCCTTTTCCAAAGGGGGACAACCCATCCGGGCGGGTGAACCGCAACAGTTCCGGCTTATAGAGCCGCAGGCCATTGCCTAGTGGATAGCCGCCAGAGACTCCATCAAATCGCTGGCCTACAAAAGAGATCATGAGCATCTCAGGATAGACGTTCACTCCCCCATAGGGAGGATAGTGATAAGTTGCCGGTGTTATAGCTGTGCCTATGACCGACTGAGCGATGTCCAGTTGATAAAGCTGCACCCTCCTGGCATTGGTTCGAGGCCTTGTTTGCAAGCAAAAGCGATCAGGCGATGGTGGCGTGGTGAGAGTAGGCATGGTTCGATTCTTGAACAGTCAGCGGGTAACGGATTGTTTCTATTTGTTGGGCGCACGGCTACTGGTAAAACTGTCAGGTTGATTAGCCGAGTAGTCCCGCCGCAATATTGATGGTGAAACCCAGAATCGCCGTGTTGAACACGAAGCCCACCAGTGAATGCGCCAGCACCACCTTGCGCATGCCGCGCCCGCTGACGCCGACGTCGGAGGTTTGCACGGCGACGCTGAGGGTGAACGAGAAGTAGTGAAAGTCCCAATAATCCGGGTTGCGTTCCCCGTCGGCGAAGCGCAGCGCCGGTTCGTCACCCTCGCCGGTATAGAACAGCCGGGCGTAATGCAGGCTGAAGATACAACCTATCAGCAGCCACGAGCCTGCGATGGTCAAGCCGGTGTAGAGGTAGTGCAGGGCCTGGTCGGTGCCTTGCAGGCCGCGGCTTGAAGCCAGCTGCAGGGTCACTGCGGCCAGGCTGGCAATGGCGGCGGTGCACACGGTGAACAGCACCAGGCCCGCGTTTTCGTCCTCGACCCGAGCGACTGTGCGAACTTTCTCGGGCGTTGCCCGGCAGGTTAGCCAGAGCACCAGCAGCAGGTATAACCAGACACCGATGTTCCAGCCGGCGAGAACGCGTTGGATGGTGTCTGCGCCTGAAATGAACCAGGCGCTGGCCAAACCTGCCAGCGCAGCGATGCTCAGGCGGGGGTGGCTACGGGTAAGGCGGTGCAGAGCCATGGGGCCTCATCGACAGGGAGTCATGGCTACCACGATAGCCTATGGGATAACATTTCAGCTCATGCCCGTGTCGAAGCCCCTGAATTTCAAGGAAATCACACTGGCCGCTTTACGCCTGGCGGGGTGCCTGCCGCGCCAGGCACCGCTACAGGATCCACGTTTTGTCCGACCTTTCGCAAAATCCGCTGCTGCAATACCTTGCCCGGCTGGCACCCTCCAGCCAGCAGACCATGCGCTACATCCTGCAAGACGCTGCCGACCGGCTGGGTTTCGTTGACTGCAATCTGCTCGATGTGCCGTGGCACCGGCTGGAGCCGGGCCACGTGATCGGCCTGGTGGCGGCACTGCGCACCGATGGCTACGCGCCCAACAGCTCATCGCTGTACGTCAACGCCATCCGCGGAGTGATGAATGAAGCCTGGCGTCAGGGCCTGATCGACCATGAGCAGCTGCTGCGCATCCGGGAGGTCAAGCCGGCCACCGGCAGCCGATTGCCGCCTGGGCGCAACCTGCGCCGCAGCCTGATTCGCGAGCTGATGGAGGTGTGCGCAGCCGACCCACGCCCACAAGGGGTTCGTGATGCGGCGATCATTGCGCTGCTGTACGGCACCGGTATGCGCAAGTCCGAGTCGGTGGACATCGACCTGGACCAGGTGGATTTTGAAGCCCGTAGCCTGCAGGTATTGGGCAAGGGCAACCGGCAGTTGATCAAGTATGCGCCGGTGTGGGCCTTCGAAAAGCTGCAGGCCTGGCTTGACCTTCGCCGGCAGGACCTGCCTGCAGGGGCCTCGGACGACCCGTTCCTGTTCAATCGCATTCGCCGTGGCAACCACATCACCCGTGCCCGCATCACCAAGCATGCGATCTACTACATCGCTCGCCAGCGTGGCGCGCAGGTGGGGGTAAAAATCATGCCGCATGATTTTCGCCGCGCGTTCATCACCCGGGTGATCGAGGAGCACGACCTGTCGATTGCGCAGAAGCTGGCGCACCATGCCAACATCCAGACCACCGCCAGTTATGACCGACGCGATGACAATGAGCGGCGGCGGGCGGTGGATCGGTTCGACTATTGAGGGGGGGGCGGGTGTAGGGCGGGAGCGTTGTTGTTGCTTTCGAGATCGAGCGCTTGCCTTGGGATCTACAGCGCCCCTGAGATCGAGCGCCGCCCGCGCGAAGCGCTTGCCTTGGGATCTTCAGCGCCTGTGAGATCGAGCGCCGCCCGCGCGGCGCATCGCGGGCAAGCCCGCTCCTACATTTGTTTCAACGCGCCGTTCCAGTCAGGCCATGGTTGTCCGCCTTGGCGCACGGCTGAAGACAGGTGGGGCGCCGGCAGCGCCAGCCAAAAAAATCGCGTCGTGCTAACAAGGCTGGCAACTATGGCCTCACAGGCCATGGCACGTTGCAACAAATGTAGGAGCGGGCTTGCCCGCGATGCGCCGCGCGGGCGGCGCTCGATCTCAAAGGCGCTGAAGATCCCAAGGCAAGCGCTTCGCGATGCGCCGCGCGGGCGGCGCTCTATCTCAAGAACGAAAAACACTCCCGGGCGCGCAGGCCTTCAATGAATACTCGATGCCAGCTCGAAGATCGGCATGTACATCAAAATCACGATCACCCCGATCAGCAACCCGATAAAGGTCATCAGCAGCGGTTCGAACAGCTTCACGAACCACTCCACCCAGCGCCCGATCTCCTGGTCATGAAAATCCGCGCAGCGTTCGAGCATTTCCCCCAGGTTCCCCGATTGCTCCCCCGCCCGCAGCAGCCGCAGCGATACCGGGGTCACCAACTGGCCGGCCTCCAGTGCCTCCGACAGCGGCAGGCCTTCTCCCACCCGTTGGCTGGCCTGCGCCAGACCTTGCGCTGCGGCGCTGCCGAGCAGCCCGCGGGCCATGCCCATGGCGGTAAGGATGGGAATGCCGCCCTGCAGCAGAATGCCAAGCGAACGGTAAAAGCGCGCCAGCTCATACATCATCAAACGTTGGTGCAAGGCCGGCATGCGCCGTATCTGGCGTGACACCCAACGCCGCAGTAGCGGGTTGCGACGCAGCAGCACCAGCGCACCGAGGGAGCCGGCCGTGGCCAGTGCCAGCGGCAATTGATGGGCATGCAGGAACATGCCGACCTGCATCAGCATGCGTGACAGCCACGGCAGGTCACTGCCCATGCCCTCGAACACCAGGCTGAAACGCGGTACCACATAGCCCAGCAGAAACAGCACCACGCCACCGCCGACCAACAGCAGCAGCATCGGGTACACCGAGGCGCCCACCAGCTTCTGCCGAACCAGGTCCAGCCGCTGCCGATATCCGATATAGCGGTGCAGGGCGTCACCCAAGGCGCCCGTGCGTTCACTGGACTGCACCAGTGCCACGTACAACGGCGGGAAAACGCGCGGCTGCTGGGCCAGTGCCTGGGACAGCGAGCGGCCCTCGTACAGCTGGCGAACCAGCGCAGCCAGGACCTTGCGCGCGGCCCCGGGCGGGGCTTTCTCCGCCAGGCTTTCCAGGGCATCGATCAAGGGCAGGCCGGCGTGCAGCAGCGTGGTCAGTTCCTGGCTGAACAACACCAGGTCGAACATGGCCTGGCGGCGCCAGGCGATACCGCGCAGGGCGCCGCCGTGGCCGCGCACGCTGACCACCCGCAAACCTTGGCCCTCGGCCTGGCGGCGCGCCTGCTCAGCGTCCTCGGCATCGATCTGCAATTGCACCACGCCCTGTCTGCCCAGGGCCTTGAGGCTGTAGCGCATGGCCGTGCTCCTCATTGCCAACTGTTGATTTCGGCGTTCTCACCGTCGCCGCCGGGCTGGCCGTCCTTGCCCATCGACAGCAAGTCGTACTCGCCGCCGTTTTCGCCAGGCTGGCGGTAGATGTATGCCCGGCCCCATGGGTCTTGCGGCACCGCTTTCTGCAGGTAGGGGCCAGACCAGCGCGCCTCGCCGCTGGGTGCAGCCACCAGCGCCTGCAGGCCCTGTTCGCTATTGGGGTAGTGGCCGACTTCCAGGCGGTACAGGTCCAGGGCCTTGCCCAGGCCTTCGATCTGCGCCCGGGCCACCTTGGCCTCCGAGCGGCCGAGCTGGCTGAAGTATTTGGGTGCGACGATGCCGGCCAGCAAGCCGAGCACCACCAGCACCACCAGAAGCTCGAGCAGGGTGAAGCCAGTTTGGCGGTTGGGTGTGCGCTGCATGGTGAAGCCCTCCTGCATGGGGGCATGCTTGCCCAGGGTTTCGCTGCTCCATGCAACAGCCGTGCACGTCTGCCTCGGGGCCTTGCGCCATGCGCCATGGCAAGCGGCACAGTGCTTGCGTCATCCCCGTAAAGCCCGGGTTTTCCGGGGCATTTCCCCCACATCGGGGGCACCGGCGGGGAGGCGACCGACATGCGTGGGATTATCCTGGGACTGATCTGGCTGGCAGGGGCGAGCGCCCAGGCCGACGTGTACATTTCCATCGATGCCAAGGGTGGCTACGTACTGACCAACGTCCACCGGCCCGGGCGCCACTATGAGCGGGTGATCAGCGAACCCCTTGCCCAGGCAGGCCCGGCCAATGCGCAACTGATCACCGGCCGCCCGTACGCTGCCCTGGTGGCCACCGCGGCACGCAAGCACAACGTGCCGCAGGCGCTGCTGCATGCGCTGATCAAAGCCGAGTCCGGTTACAACCCCAAGGCCCGCTCGGCAGCGGGGGCGGTGGGGCTGATGCAGCTGATGCCCGATACGGCGAAGGAGATGGGCGTCGAAGATGCCCTGGACCCTGAAGACAACGTGCTGGGCGGCGCGCGCTACCTCAAGCGCATGCTGACGCTGTTCGACAACGACATCACCCTGGCGGTGGCCGCCTACAATGCCGGCCCCGATGCGGTAATGCGCCGGGGTGCGGTGCCGCCGTTCGCCGAAACCCGACGTTATGTGCCCAACGTGCTGCGCGAGTACCGCAAGTTGCAGGGGCTGGCGGCCGATTCGCCACTGTGACTGCAGGGCACCTTGCATCGGCATGATGGAAATCAGTGCCATGGTTTCCCCAACTCTGGGCTATACCCTTTCACAGGTGCTCAGCAGTGGAAGCCACCATGGACATCGCTCCCCGTACCGAGATGCCAGAGGCACCTGCCGGCGCTGAAGCCGGCACCCCGCGCAAACCGTTCAACCTGCTGCGCTGGTACGCCTGGGTGAGCCTGGCCATCATCGTTTCGGTGGCTGCGGGGCTTGGGTTGATCTCAAGCCGTTTCATCATCAACGAAAGTGTCGAGCGCGATGCGCTGCTTACCGCCCAGTTCATCACCTCCATCGCCGATGCAGAAGTGCGCCATGTGTCGATCCCCAACGTTCGCACCATGGGCGAACTGCTCGACCCACGCACCGACCATTCCGCCTTGCCGGGCGTGGACCCTGAAGCGCGGCGCAAGGCCCGAGGCGAATTTCTCGACCACATCGCCCACCTGCCCGACATGCTCCTGGCCAATATCTACGCCCCTGACCGCACGGTGATCTGGTCGAGCAACCCCGCGCTGATGGGCAAGCTGATCGATGGCGATGACGACCTCGATCGGGCTTTCGAGTACAAGCAGCGGGTCTCGGCCAGTTACCACCATTTCGAGCAGGCCCGCGCCGAGCAGAAGTTCGTGACCCCGCCCGAGCAGTTGTTCATCGAAAACTACATCCCGCTGTTCGACGCCGATGGCGAGCGGGTCACGGCCATGGTGGAGATCTACAAGGAGCCCCACGACCTGATCGTGCGTATCGAGCATGGCCTGGTGCGTATCTGGCTGGCGATGACCGTGGGCGCCGGGCTGGTCTATATCGGCCTTTACGGCATCATGCGCCGCGCCGCACGGCTGATGGCGGTGCAGCAGAAACGCCTGATCAGCAACGAAACCTATGTGGCGCTGGGCGAGGTGTCCTCGGCCGTGGCGCACAGCCTGCGCAACCCATTGGCCAGCATCCGCTCCAGTGCCGAGCTGGCGCAGGTGTTCGATGAGGGGCCCGCCCAGCGCAATATCGATGAAATCATCAGCCAGGTCGACCGCATGTCGCACTGGATTCGCCAACTGCTGCAGTCGCTACGGCCATTGAACGACGAAGCGGTCGCGGTGGACCTGCCCCAGGCCTTGCAGGAGAGCCTGCAGACTTTTGCCGCAGCGCTTGCTCGCGGCGGCGTGACCGTCGACCTGCAACCGTTGCCCGCCGTGCAGGTGCTGGGCCAGCCGGTGCTGCTGCGGCAGATTTTCAACAGCCTGATCGACAACGCCCTGGAGTCGATGGAGCAAGGTGGCCGGCTGCGGGTGGAGGTGGTCAAGCAGGACCGGCGCAGCGTTACCTTGCGCTTGTCCGACACCGGCAGAGGCATGAATGAACGCCAGCAACGCATGGCATTCCGGCCCTTCTTCACCACCAAGCAAGGCGGGTTGGGGGTTGGGCTGGTGCTGGTGAGACGCATCATGGAACGCTTCGGTGGCTCGGTGAGATTGAGTAGCAGCGTGGGGCATGGCACGCGCGTTTCCCTGAATTTCAGACTGGCTTTATCTTCATAGCTGTTATCAGGAAACCATTGTAACTATCTGATCTAAAAGCGTTATTACACATATGGGGCATAAAGACCCAAATGTGGGGGATGTTTCTCGAATCAACGTTCCAATAGTTCTGTAACTAGTTGACATACATAGATATTGTATTTCCAGGTACCTATGGCTGGTTTTTTGCAGCGCTACATTGGCGACAAATGGCGGCTGCGGCGTGGCTGGCGAAGTGCTATCAACTTGCTACGCACGGTAAAGTCCACGGGTGCGACCTTGAACGCAATCTTGCGCGGGAACGAAGCGATGCAGACGCTGGAAACCGAATTCCCCGACAAGACCCCGGCGCAGCCTGGCAGCGGCTTCGCTGCCCCGCTTCGCGAGTTCAACCTGCTGCGCTGGTTTTCGGTGATCAGCCTGCTGATCATTGCCTCGGTGGCAGGCGGCCTGGGTTACGTCTCGACGCGTTTCGTGGTGCGTGACAGCGTCGAGCGCGACGCCATGCTCACCGCCCAGTTCATCCAGGCCATGGCCCAGGCCGAGGTGCGCCATTCGCAGCTGCCGCCCGGCACCACCATGGGCGAATTGCTCGACCCACGGCTGGACCATCAACACCTGCAGGTCAGCCCCGCGCTCGCCGAGTCGACCCGCGTCGAATTTCTCGACCATGTCGAGCACTTGCCCGACACGCTGCTGGCCAACGTCTATGCCCGCGACCGTACCATCGTCTGGTCGACCAACCCGGCACTGGTCGGCAAGCGCATCGCGGCCGATGGCGAGCTGGAGCATGCATTCCGCTCGCGCAAGGCGGTATCGGCCAGCTACCACAAGGCCGAAGAAGGCCGCGAAGAGCAGAAGTTCCAGCGCGCCCCGCAGTACCTGTTCATCGAGAACTACGTCCCGCTGTTCGACAGCCAGGGCGAGCAGGTGATGGCGATGGTCGAGATCTACAAAGAGCCCAAGGACCTGATCCGGCGTATCCAGCGCGGTTACGTGCTGATCTGGGCCTCGACCTTGCTGGGCGGGGCGCTGATCTACTTTGGCCTGTTCTGGATCGTGCGCCGTGCTGCGTCCATGCTGCGCCACCAGCAGGACCGCCTGGTGGCCAGCGAAACCTATGTGGCCCTGGGCGAGATGTCTTCGGCGGTGGCGCACAGCATGCGCAACCCGTTGGCCAATATTCGCTCCAGTGCAGAGCTTGCCCAGGAAATCGCCAACCCCCAGGCGCAGCAGAACATTGTCGACATCATCAGCCAGGTCGACCGCATGTCGCGCTGGGTGCGCGAACTGCTGGTGTCGCTGCGCCCCACCAGCGACATCGCCGAAGCCGTGGACCTGGTGGCGGCCATTGACGATACCCGCCAGGCCTTTGCCCAGCAGATCGAGCGCAACGGCGTGCGCTTCACCTTCGAGGGGCCGCAGGCGCAATGGGTGGCCAGCCAGCCGCTGCAGTTGTCGCAGATCCTCAACAGCCTGTTTTCCAATGCCATCGAAGCCATGCCCAGCGGCGGCCAGTTGCGTGCTCAGGTCAGTGTGCGGGATGGCCAGTGGGTCGACTTGCTGCTCAGCGACACCGGCAAAGGCATGACCAAGCAGCAGGAACGGATGGTCTTCAAGCCGTTTTTCACCACCAAGCAGGGCGGCCTCGGTGTAGGCCTGGCGCTGGCCAAGCGCATCATGGAACGGTTCGGCGGCTCGGTCAGCCTGAGCAGCCGCGAAGAGGAAGGAACCCGCGTCAGCCTCACTTTCAATATTGCAGCGGGAGGGGAACATGGAGCACAGCATCCTGGTAGTCGAGGATGATGAAATCCTTGCCAACAACATTCGCACCTACCTGAGCCTCAAGGGCTTCGAGGTGACCGTGTGCAACAGCGCAGAGCTTGCCTTGGAGCAGATCAAGCGCATCCAGCCCGACGCGGTGCTCACCGACAACTCGCTGCCCGGCATGAACGGCCACGACCTGTTGCGCACCCTGGTGGCGCAGGCACCGGAGCTCAAGGTGATCATGATGACCGGCTACGGCAACGTCGAAGATGCCGTGCAAGCGATGAAGGAGGGCGCGTTCCATTACCTGACCAAGCCCGTGGTGCTCGCCGAGCTCAAGTTGACGCTGGAAAAGGCCCTGGCGACCGACCGCATGGAGCGCACGCTGTCGTTCTACCAGGAGCGCGAGGCGCAGAAGTCCGGGCTACAGGCCCTGATCGGCGAGTCACCGGTGATGCTCACGCTCAAGCACACGCTGCGCCAGGTGCTCGATGCCGAGCGCCGCATGGCCAGTGACGACCTGCCGCCAGTGCTGGTCGAAGGCGAAACCGGCACGGGCAAGGAGCTGGTCGCCCGCGCCTTGCATTTCGATGGGTCGCGCAGCAAGGGGCCGTTCATCGAGTTCAACTGCGCATCGATCCCCGCCAACTTGCTGGAAGCGGAGCTGTTCGGGCATGAAAAGGGCGCCTTCACCGATGCCAAGGAGCGCCGTGTGGGGCTGGTCGAGGCCGCCGATGGCGGCACGCTGTTCCTCGATGAGATCGGCGAGATGGACCTGGTGCTGCAGGCAAAGCTGCTGAAGCTGCTGGAAGACCGCAGCATCCGCCGCATCGGCGCGGTCAAGGAGCGCAAGGTGGATCTGCGGGTGATCAGCGCCACCAACTGCAACCTCGAACAGATGGTGCAGCAGGGCAAGTTCCGCCGAGACCTGTTCTTCCGCTTGCGCATCATTGCCCTGAAGGTGCCTCGGCTGTTCGCACGTGGGCAGGACATTCTGATCCTGGCCCGGCATTTCCTGGCCCACCACGGGCGCCGCTATGGCAAGCCGAACCTGCGCTTCAGTGCCGAGGCCGAGGCCCTGATGCTGAGTTACAGCTGGCCGGGTAATGTGCGTGAGCTACGCAACATGCTGGAGCAGACCGTGTTGCTGGCGCCCAATGAAGTGGTGCAGGCGCATCAGCTCAACCTGTGCCTGACCTTGGTCGACGAGCCGCTGGCCCAGCCCACCGCCACACTGTATGAAATGCCGCGGCATGAACCGGAGCCTGGCACCAGCTTGCCGGACATGGAGCGCGACCTGGTGTGCAAGACGCTCGATCGCACCGATTGGAACGTCACCAAATCGGCGCGGATGCTTGGCCTTTCGCGGGATATGCTGCGCTACAAGATCGAAAAACTGGGGTTGACCCGGCCTGACAAGCGTCAGTGGTGAGCGGTATCCGGTAGGGGCTAGTCCGGCCCCTTCACGGTTTACCCGCGAGGAGGCCAATGAAGTCTAACGCTGGCCACCGTCCGAGCCGGCCCCCTGGCCACCCGTTCCTTCCGACCCCGTGCCATCCATACCCGGCAGGTCGCGGTTGTCATTCTGCCTGGCGGGCGGGCTTTCCGGGTCATTGCCCTGTATGCGCGGGTCGGTGTCCCGCGGCATGGGCTTTTCGATCGGGTTGAGGGTGCTGTCGACACCCGGTTTTGGCGCCGGGTTGTGCGGGTCGTCAGGGTAGGTCGGGCCGGTGCCAACCGCCAGGGCCAGCGGGGCGGCGAGCAGGGTGGCGAGCAACAAGCTGGTGCGGATCATCATGGGCAGGCTCCTTTGCGAGGGTAGGGCACGTATGTCTGTTCGGCCCTACCCGACGCACCAAGGTGCCATTACGCCGATCAGCGGTCACACCACCGTCGACAGCGCCATGATGAAAATGATGCCGACTACCGACAGGATGGTCTCCATCATGCTCCAGGTCTTGAAGGTTTCGGCCACCGTCATGTTGAAGTACTGCTTCACCAGCCAGAAGCCGGCATCGTTGACGTGGGACAGAATCAACGAGCCAGCGCCGGTGGCCAGCACCAGCAGCTCCCGGTTGACCCCGGGCACCAGGTCGATCACCGGTGCGACGATACCTGCACCGGTGATGGTCGCCACGGTCGCCGAGCCCGTGGCGATGCGGATAACCGCCGCCACCAGCCAGGCCAGCATGATCGGCGAAATTTCCGCCTGCACCGCCATCTGCCCGATCACGTTACCGACACCGGTGTCCACCAGCATCTGCTTGAAGCCACCGCCAGCGCCGACGATCAACACGATGGCTGCGGTGGGTGCCAGGCTCTGGTCGAGCATCTTCATGATCTGCTGCCGGGTGAAGCCACGCGCCGAGCCGAAGGTGTAGAACGCCAGCAACAAGGCAGCGAGCAGGGCGGTGATCGGGTGGCCGATCAAGTCCATCCACTGGCGTACGATGTGTTCGGCTGGCAGGACCACGTCAGCGAAGGTCTTGAGCAGCATCAGTACCACCGGCAGCAGTACGGTGACCAGGGTGATGGTGAAGCTGGGCAGGTTGCTTTGATCGGACTCCTTGGCAATCTGGTCCATCAGTTCCTGCGACGGGTTGCCGGGGATGTAGCGGGAGATGAAGTTACCGAACAGCGGGCCGGCAATAATCGCCGTAGGTAGCGCCACCAGCAGGCCGTAGAAGATGGTCTTGCCGATGTCGGCCTTGAAGATGCCGATCGCCAGCAGTGGGCCTGGGTGCGGCGGCACCAGGCCGTGAACCACGGAAAGCCCTGCCAGCAGCGGGATGCCGATCTTGATCAGGGATACCCCGGAGCGTCGGGCGACGATGAACACCAGCGGAATCAACAGCACGAAGCCGATTTCGAAGAACAGCGGGATGCCCACCAGAAACGCGGCGAACATCATCGCCCAGTGCACGTTCTTCTTGCCGAAGGCGCGGATCAGGGTTTGCGCGATCTGGTCGGCGCCGCCGGAGTCGGCCATCAGCTTGCCGAGCATGGTGCCCAGCGCGAGGACGATGCCGACGAAGCCGAGCACGCCACCAAAACCGTCCTGGAACGATTTCATGACCTTGGCCACTGGCATGCCGGACGTCAGGCCGAGAAAGCCCGCAGCAATGGTCAGGGCAACGAAGGGGTGGACTTTGAAATGGGTGATCAGCAGGATCAGCCCGATGATGGTCACCAGGGCGTCGAGCAGCAGGTAGGTATCTGTAGCCAGTCCGAACATGGTTTTAAGGCCTCGGTCTTATCGTTGTTTTTGGCGTTGCTTTTAATTGAACTTTCGCCGTTTCAGGGCATCGAGACAGCGCTGTCTTTGGTGAGCCGGATAAACCGCCGGGTCAGGCGGTCCGCGCCAGGTTCCGCTCACCGCAGGGCTTTAGCCAGGCGTCTACCGACTCGGCCAGCGCTTCGATGGGCAACGTGGCATCCAATGGCAGCGTCAGGGGCTCGCCATGGGGAGATTCAAGGGCGGCGAACTGGCTGTCGATCAGGCTTGCCGGCATGAAGTGGCCAGGGCGGGCGAGCACGCGCTTTTCAGCTTCGGCAGGGGTAAGCTCGAGGAATACGAACACCAGCCCCGGCATCGCCTCGCGCAGGGTGTCGCGATAGCGGCGCTTGAGAGCCGAACAGGTGAGGATCGGGCGTTCGCCATCCTTGACCGTGGCTTGCAGTTCCTGGCCAAGGCGCACCAGCCAGCCGGCTCGGTCGTCGTCGTTGAGGGGGGTGCCAGCACTCATCTTCTTGATGTTTTCGGCAGGGTGAAACGCGTCGCCTTCAATCAGGCGGCCGCCGCTTCTGGCGGCAATGGCAGCACCGACGCAGCTTTTGCCGCAACCGGCCACGCCCATCACCACAATGGCGGACAGGGGAGAATTCATCAGTACCTCCTGCGGGGCGAGATAGCGCTGTCTCGTCGTGGACGAACGGCTACTCCCCGGTGTTATTGATCTTGTCGTTACGCAGTATGGACGCTTGGCAGAAGGCGTGTAGCGGCCACCACCAAAGATTACATTGCCTGCGTCCTGAGACAGCGCTACCTTAGTGACCGTTCCCCTCCCTTGCAAGTAGTAAAATTACAACATTCATGTCCCGATCAGGCTCCCGCACTACCGGTCGTCCCACCCTGGCAGAAGTCGCCAGGCTTTCCGGGGTTTCCCCGATTACCGCCTCCCGCGCGCTGCGCGGCGTCAGCACCGTTGCCCCGGAATTGGTGGAAAAGGTGGTGGCCGCTGCAGCCAGCCTGGGCTATGTCGCCAACCCGGCCGCCCGGGCGTTGGCTTCTGCACGCAGCCAGTCGGTGGTGGTACTGATCCCGTCGCTGTCCAACCAGCTGTTCATCGACACCCTGGAGGCCATCCACGATGTCATGCGCCCCCGCGGGCTCGAAGTACTGATCGGCAACTATCACTACGATATCGACGAAGAAGAAAACCTGATCCGCAACTACCTGGCGTATCAGCCGTGCGGCATGCTGCTCACCGGCTTCGACCGCAGCGAGGCTTCGCGGCAAATGCTGACGGCCAGCGGGGTGCCCTGCGTGCACATGATGGAGCTGGGCGGCGAGGCGGGTGCGTTGTCCGTCGGTTTTTCCCAGCAGCAGGCCGGCCGCGCGGCCGCGCAGCACTTGCTCGAGCGTGGTCGGCGGCGCCTGGCGTTCATCGCCGCGCAACTCGACCCGCGCGTGATGCAACGGGCCGAAGGCTTCCGCCAGGCTTTGGCCGAGGCAGGCATGGCCGCGACCGAACTTGAAATCCTCTCGCCGCAGCCCTCGTCCATTGCACTGGGCAGCGAGTTGTTCAGCCAACTGCTGGCGCAGGCGC
Organism: Pseudomonas sp. P39-UII1; assembly: GCF_039672635.1. Taxonomy (NCBI): domain Bacteria; kingdom Pseudomonadati; phylum Pseudomonadota; class Gammaproteobacteria; order Pseudomonadales; family Pseudomonadaceae; genus Pseudomonas; species Pseudomonas sp. P39-UII1. The sequence goes on along the minus strand of NZ_JBDFPP010000010.1, from coordinate 75,575 downwards.
CGGATGTGGACGGCATTTTCTTCTGCAACGACGACCTGGCCCAGGGCGCGGTGCTGCAGGCGTTGCGGCAGGGGATCGAAGTGCCGCGCCAGGTGGCGATGGTCGGTTTCAATGACTTGCCGGCCTCAGCGCACATGGTGCCGCGCCTGACCTCGATCCGTACGCCACGGGCTGCCGTCGGTCGGGGCGCGGCACACGCGTTGCTGGCCTTGCTCGATGGCAAGCGCGTGTCCACCGAGCAGCAGGACCTGGGGTTTGAATTGATGGTGCGCGAAAGCTCCTGACTTTTATTTGTCACTAATGACTAAGTGATATCAGTTCGCTTGCATGCTTTCGGCGCCGATCTATGCTCAGGAAACCCCGCGCACAAAGGACCCCGGCGCCATGTTCGATTTTCATCGCAAGTCAGATTTGATCGAAATTCAGCGCACTCGCCAAGCCCTTGCCGAAGCCCAGGCAAAGCTCGCGGCGATCAGCCGTTCCATGGCAATGATCGAGTTTGCCCCCGATGGCACCATCCTCGACGCCAATGCCCATTTCTGCCAGACCATGGGTTATACCGTCGAAGAGTTGCGCGGCAAGCACCACCGGTTGTTTTGCGACCCGGCCTACGTGAAAACGGCCGAGTACCAGCAGTTGTGGCGGGAGCTGGGGGAAGGCAAGGCCATCAGCGGGACATTCGAACGTGTCGACAAGGCGGGCCGCGAGGTGTGGCTCGAAGCCAGCTACATGCCGGTGCGTGATGAGCTGCAGCACGTGACCAGCGTGATCAAGGTGGCCTCCGATATCAGCCAGCGGGTAAAGGAAGAGCACGAAAACCAGAGCCTGCTCAAAGCCATCGGCCGCTCCATGGCTGTGGTCGAGTTCAACCCGCAGGGGCGGGTGATCAAGGCCAACCAGAATTTCCTCTCGACCATGGGGTACCGCCTGGAAGAGGTGGTTGGCCGCCACCATGGGCTGTTCTGCCTGGCGCATGAGCGCGAGTCGGCCGGGTACCGCGAATTCTGGGCGTCGTTGAACCGCGGCGAGTACCACTCGCATCGCTTCGAGCGGGTCAACAAGCAAGGCCAGACGGTGTACCTGGAGGCTTCCTACAACCCGATCTTCGACAGCAAGGGCCGGCTTTACAAAGTGGTCAAGTTCGCCAGCGACATCACAGCGCAGGTCAGCACTCAGCAGAGCGCGGCCGAAGCGGCGCATGCCAGCTCTGTGCAGACCGACGCCTGCGCCCGCAAGGGTACCGAGGTGGTGCAGCAGACGGTGCAGGTCATCGAACAGATTTCCCAGGAGCTCAATGACGCGGCGCGCAGCATCGATGCGGTCAGTAAACAGTCGGATGTGATCGGGCAGATCGTTTTGACCATCCGCGGCATTGCCGACCAGACCAACCTGCTGGCCCTGAATGCCGCCATTGAGGCGGCCCGCGCCGGTGAGCATGGTCGCGGCTTCGCCGTGGTCGCCGACGAGGTGCGCAGCCTGGCTGCCAGGACCAGCAAGGCCACCTTGGAAATTGTCGATGTGGTGCGGCAGAACCATGACCTTTCGCTCACCGCAGTGGCCAGCATGCAGTCGAGCCTGACGCGCACGGGGCGAGGCGTTGCCCTGGCGAACGAGGCCGGCACGGTGATCATGGAAATCCAGCAGGGCTCACGCCACGTGGTCGATGCCATCAGCCAGATCAACTCGACGCTGCAATTGCACTGAGGGCATCCGCCAGTTCGCGCTGCAGGGCCTGCAGGCTGGTTTTAAGCCGCAACTGCAGCGCGTCGGTCGGCAAGCCTTCGGCCTGGGCCTGTTCGATGGCTTCGCAATCGCGCACGACTGCGCGCACCTTGAGCATCTTGGCGCCGCCCTTGATGCGGTGGGCCACCGCACGCACCGCGTCGCGGTCCGGCGCTGTGCCCAAGGCATGCAGCGCGGCCAGGTCTTCGCTGGCGCTTTGCGACAGCTGCTCGAGCAGGCGCCGCACCAGTTGCTCGTCGTCCTGGGTAAGGTGGCGCAACTCGTTCAGGTTGAAACCGCTGCCACTTGGCACACCTGCAGCAGCACCGGGGCGGGCCTGCGGTAGATGGGCTGCGAGGGTGCGCAGGCCGAGTGGCTTGAACAGGCAATCGTCCATGCCGCTGGCGAGGCAGCGCTCGCGCTCCTCTGCTTGAGCATTGGCGGTAATCCCGAGAATCTTGCAGGCGGGCAGACCAAGCGCCTGCTCCTGCTGACGAATCCTGCGCGTCAGGTCGTGGCCATCCATGACCGGCATGCTGCAATCGGTGATCACCAGGTCGAACGCCGCTTGCTGCCAGTGATCCAGGGCCGTTTGACCGTCCTCTGCCAAGGTCACCCGATGGCCCAAGGTGGTCAGCTGTTTTTCCAGCAGCAGCAAATTGGCGGGGTAATCATCCACCACCAGGATGTTCAATGGCCCGTGTTCGCCTTCCTGGGCCGGCGTTTCGGCCTCGGCGGGGGCGGGCGCTTCGCTGACGGGAAGTCGAAGTTCGACCAGCACCTTGGTACCTACGCCCTCGACGCTTTGCAGGCTCAGTGTGCCGCCCATCAGCTCGGCCAGGGTCCGGCTGATGACCAGGCCCAGGCCTGCGCCTTGGCGTGCCCGCGGGCCTCGCGCCTGGGCGAAGGCACTGAACAGTCGCGCCTGGTCCGCCGGGCCAATGCCAATGCCGGTGTCGCGCACGTTCAGCTCGACCAGCACGGCATTGCTTGCGGTTGCTGGCTGAATCACCAGGCTGGTTTGCACCTCGCCGCGGTCGGTGAATTTGATGGCATTGCTCAACAGGTTGGAAAGAATCTGCTTGAGCCGCAGGGCGTCTGCCAGTACCCAGGCGGGCGCGTCAGGCAATTCGCTCTGCAGGCGAAGGCCCTTGGTTCGTGCATTGCCCTCGAAAACCCTCAAGGTGCTGCGTACCAGTTCAACCAGGTCGGTAGCCACCGGTTGCAGGGTCATATGGCCGGATTCGACGCGTGAGATATCCAGAATGTCGCCGATCAACCCCAGCAGGCCAATGGCCGAATCGTGCGCCGTCTGCAGCGCCAGGACGTCGCAGCGCCCGGCTCGGCCGTCTTCGAGCGCCAATTCGAGCAGGCCGATCACCGCATTCATGGGGGTGCGAATCTCGTGGCTCATGGTTGCCAGGAAGGTGCTCTTGGTATGGCTCGCCTGCTCTGCGTCGTCTTTCGCCTGGCGCAGTTGTTCGAGCAGCCCGCGGCTCAGTGCCAACTGCTCCTGCAGCGCGCGTTGGGCTTCTGTGCGCTGGTGGATGAGCTTGCGCAGGTAGCTGTTCCAGAACACCACGCCGGCCAGCACCAGTGCAGACAGCACCAGTACCTGCAGCGCCAGCGTACGGTAATTGCGCCATGGGCTGTCGCTGACCAGGCTGCTGGTGCGCCAACGGTTGACCAATTGGTCCAGCTCCTCTGGCGGGATGCTCAGCAGGGCCTTGTCGAGAATGGCCTGCAGTTGCGGTTGGCCGGGGGCGACGGCGAACGCAGCCAAGGCCGGGTTTTCGCCGAGCACGCTGGCAATGCGCAACTTATCCTTGAAGACCTGGTTGATGTAGTACGTGGCATTGATGTGGCTGCTGTAGGCGACGTCAGCGCTGTCGTTGGCCACGGCTTCCATGAGCCTCAGGGGGTTGTTCACCTCGACGACCTTGGCCTTGGGGTAGCGGCGCTGCACCTCGGCGCGCAAGGGGGAGCCACGCACCACGGCAATGCGCTGGCCATCAAGGTCTCTGGATTGCACCTGCCACCCCGCCTGGTTGCGCGTTACCAGGACCCGCGGGCTTACCAGGTAGGGGCGGGTATAACGCAGCTGGGCCGCACGCTGCGCGCCGTAACCCAAGGCACCGATCATTTGCGCCTCGCCACGTGCCACCTGCTCGACCATGGTCTGCACGGCATTGCGCTCGATGAACTTGAAGTGCAGCCCGGTGCGCAAGCCGATCCGCTTGAGCAGGTCGATGGTAATGCCTGTCGGTTGCTGGCGGGCATCGTTGAAGGTCAGCGGGGCGAGTGCCGTGTCGATCAGTACGCTGACCGTCGGGTTGCGATCGATCCAGGCCTGCTCTTCAGCGCTGAGCGCTGACAAGTGACGCTCGAGCAGGATGCTGGTGTTGCCGCTGCTCCAGCGGCGCAGGATGCTTAAACGTTCACTTTCGGTAATCTTCCCCAGGGCTGTATCCACCAGGCGACGAAGCCGTTGGTTGTCACTGGCCAGGGCGAAAGAGAAACTCCCGGGAGGCACCTGGCAGAAATGGTCGATCCTTACCAGGCCCTGGTAGCTTTTGCCGATGAGATAGTCGGTACTGATGGCATCGCCCAGGTACGCATCCGCATCGCCCATCTCTACCGCCGCCAGGCCGGCCAGGGTAGAGCGATAGAAACTCAGTTGAGCCTTGGGGTAGAGCGTGCGGACCGTTTCGCCCGGCAAGTAATGATCGACCATTGCCAGGCGCAGGCCGGCGAGGTCTTTGTCGTTTTTCAGGGTGCGCCCTTCGCGGGTAACGATGACCGGCAAGTCGTCGGCGTAGGGCTGGCTCAGGCTTAGCTGGGCATCGGCGGCTTCGAAGCCGTTGGAGCTGCCCAGCAAGTCGATCTTGCCATCACGCAGGGCAGCGATCGCCTCATGGCGGTTGGAAAATCGCCTGACTTCGATCGGTATGCCCAGTTGCTCGGCAATCAGCCCGGCATAGTCTGCGCTGAGGCCTTCATAGTCGGCCTGGCTGATGTTGATATCGAACGGCGGGTAATCGGGGCGGGAGCTACCCAGCAGCAAAGCCTTGCGTTGCTGCAGCCATTGCCGGTCTTCGCTGCCCAGTTTTAGCGGTGGCGCAGCACTGATGGAGCGCGCCAGCAGCTGCCGTGGCTCGGCGTCGGCGAGGGTTGCAGGGGAGCAGCAGGCCAGGCCGATGGCCATGAGCAGGCCTGCCAGCGAGCGTTTCATGGCGATTGCGGGCCTACTTGACGTAGTTGCGCGTGGCCAGGTCAACCATTTCCACCAATGATTCAGTCTTGAGCTTGTCCATGATGCGTCCACGGTAGGTGCTGATGGTCTTGGCACTGAGGTTCATGCAATGGCCAATGTTCTTGTTGTTCTCGCCACGAGCCAGGCGTCGCAGTACCTCCATCTCGCGGTTTGACAGGCTGCCCAGCCGCGCCGCCTCGCTTTCCAGGGAATTGCTGTTGACCGACATCTGCGGAAAGGTGGAATAGCCCTTCACCAGCGCCTTGAGTGCAAAGACGACAGCCTCGAGGTCTTCATCCTTGGTCACGAAGGCGCCAATGCCGGCGTCCAGGCAGCGGCGTACGTACAGGTCGGTGGCTTGCCCGGTCAGCACCATGATCCTTGGCACTTTGGGTAGCTGCTGCAGGCGCTTTATCACCTCCATGCCGTCAAGCCCCGGAAGCCCGATGTCCAGTACCACCACATCCGGTTGCAGGTTGCGTGCTACCTGCCCAACTTCACTCCCATTGTCGACCTCACCAATAACTTGAAAGCGCTCGCGCTCAAGCAACATGCGCAGCGCGAAGCGGACGGTAGAGTGATCGTCGACGATCAGCACGGTTGTCATGAGGAAAACTCCTGTCGAAATGTGGTCCGTTTCCCGCGGTTATCAGGAATACGTCTGCAAGGTCTTTCTGCAGCGCAGCACGATACTTCCATTCCGACGCCTTGATAATGGCGAGTATAGATCTGTTGACTAAGCGGGCTGACTTTGTTGAAAAATCCTACAAAAACGGCTGAGGGCGGGCATCGTCAGAGGCATCTCGACGCTGCCTGCCCTCGGTAGCTGCTTATGCGCAGGCGGCGTGAGGCTTCGACACGCGCTGGGTAGAGGCAGGGTTGTTGCTGAGCGCCTGGCCGACGCGCGGGGGGCGGGCCAGCAACTGGCCGGCGCAATTTGGGCAGCGGCCCTGGAAGCGGGTTTCGGCACAGTTGCGGCAGAAGGTGCATTCGAACGAGCAGATCAGCGCGTCAGGGCTGTCGCCCGCAAGATCAACGTCGCAGCATTCACAATTGGGGCGTAGCTCGAGCATGGGCGTGACTCCGGTCCGCGCAATGGAGCCTGGAGTCTGCTACGGCACCTGGCAGGTTGGCAATGGTCAATCACCCGGGCGATAGAGGTGTGCGTGCCCTGCGCGGTACAAGGCTGACGCGGCGAACGGTGCGTCCCCGAGCACGTGGCCGACGAGGATCAGCGCCGTGCGGCGAAAGCCCTTGGCGGCCACCTGTTCGACGATAGTGCCAAGCGTGCCGCGGGCCCAATCCTGATCCGGCCAGGTTGCACGGTGCACCACGGCGACCGGGCAGTCGAGACCGTAATGGGGCACAAGTTCGTCGACGATACGGGCCAGGTGCTTGACCCCCAGGTGGATGGCCAAGGTACTGCCATGGCGCGCCAGGTCGCTCAGTTGTTCGCCAGCAGGCATCGGTGAGCTGTCGCCGTAACGGGTGAGAATCACCGTTTGCGCGACCTCTGGCAGGGTTAGTTCACAGCCCAGCAATGCGGCGCTGGCGGAGGTGGCCGTAACGCCGGGGATGATCTGGTAACCGATATTCAACTCGCGCAGATGGCGGATCTGTTCGCCGATGGCGCCATACAGGCTGGGGTCGCCACTGTGTACCCGGGCCACATCCTGGCCTTTTATATGGGCCGTGTGCATGGCCTCGATGATCTGGTCCAGGTGCAGTTCGGCACTGTTGATGACTGTCTCGGCCTGATGGCCCTCGAGCACTGCCGTCGGCACTAGAGAGCCGGCGTAGATGATCACCGGGCACTGACGGATCAGGCGTTGCCCCTTGACCGTGATCAGCTCGGGGTCGCCGGGGCCGGCGCCGATGAAGTAGACCGTCATGAAGATTCCTTGCAGGTAATGGATGTAGCGATTATCCGCCGCAGGCGAGGGCGAGGGTAGCGGGGCCAAGCGATTGCCGCGTCACCTGGAGCCTGGCATTGCCGTGGTCGAGGTGCGCGAGGGCCAGGGCCGCGCTTTCCGCGACACCCCAGCAGCCGCTGTGGGCGTGGGCCAGCGCAGAGCGATGGCTGAGCAGGGGCTCGAAGGGGTGCAGCTGGCTGGCGGTGAACAGCATCAAGGGTAAGCCGTAACGTTTGGCGAGTTGTTGCAGGCCTGGCTCGTCGGCCTTCAAATCGATGCTGGCAATGCCGCGCAGCGCTGCCAGCGCCAGGCCGTGGCTTTCCAGGGCCTGACGCAGCAGCGTGTCGAGCACGTCCACCGGGCAGCCCCGGCGGCAACCAAAGCCGGCGTACAGGGCCGGCGGTGGGTGCTGGTTTGCCATCAGGCGTGGCTGGAGCGGCGGTACAGCCAGGCGCTGAGCAGGCCCAAGGCCAGCCAGAAGGCGGCATTGGTTACCCAGGATGCGATCTTGAACTGGGTTTCCAGGGCCTCAGGAGCCAGGCTTTGGTGGACGTCGGGTTGCGGAGCACCGATCACGTGGGGGACTGCCAGCAAGACCACGCCGATCACCTTGAATAGCCAATGGCGGGCGAACACCAGCAGCGCCAGCCCCAGCCCGGTGGCGGCAGCGGTGCCGATCCACCAGCTTTGGCGCTGGCCGAGGTCGGCGGCGGCGGTGCCGGGCAGCTCCGGCGGCAGGCCCAGGGTGGGCGCCAGGCAGAACACCGCAAACCCGGCCAGGCCCCAGAGCGCACCGGTGCTGACGCGGTTGGGTTCACGCAGGCTGTAAAGCGCAGCGAGGATCAGGGCAAAACCGACGGCGACGACCAGGTTGCCACCGGTGGTGGACAGGATGCGCTGCCAGCCGTCCTCTGGCGACCAGGCCTCGGCACTGTGTTCATGGCCTGCTGCATGTTCGTGGGCAACGGCCGCTTCGCCGTCATGGCTATGGTGCTCGGCGGCAGGGGCTGCCGATTCGTAGGTTTCCGCCTGGAGGATCAGCGGGGCGACCCAGAAGCTTTGCAGCAGGGTCAGCAGCAACGCTGCAAGCAGGCCGCTGAACCCGGCGGTGCGGGCAATGCGCTTGATCATGGGGCGGTCTCAGTGGCAGGGGAAGGCGGCGCTGTGGCGGGTGTCGTGGGCGGCGTTGTGCACGGCTTCGATGTGCGAGAAGCCGGCGAAGTAAATCAGGCACAGGCCAAGCAGGCTGGCGCCGGCGGCGATGATGACGCGCTGGCTGAGGGTGACGGGGGTGGCGATGGTGTGTTTGGCGCTGGTGGTGGGCATGACGCGTTCCTCTGCTTTGCTTTTTATAGGGGCAACGGGGCACAGGCGAGCGCGACAGCCCCGGGCGTGGATGGCCCAGGGGAATGCGACAGCGCCCGCCCACCGCGGGGTGTTCATGAACGCCAGGCCGGTCTCCGGGCTTGCGAGGAGGAGCAGGGCTCCTGTGAACGCGTCACCTTCCCATGCCGTACTGCTTGGCACAGTGGTCTAGACGCTTCGCTCGCTTACCGTTGCGGGGGCAGCACCGGAGTTGTCGGGCCCTGGTCGAGGGCCTGCGACGCACCGGTTTCCCGTTTCACCCCCGTGGGGGCACCTGAACGCAGGGTGTAAGGAGAGCACGGGGCAGGGGTGGCGTCAATTGGTTGATGGGGTTGGGGGGAGGCGGAGTGGGACGCGAAGGGGGCTCCTTGAATGCCGTGGTGGTGCGCAAATCGAGCGCCGCCCGCGCGGCGCTCGGTCGCCAGGGCGCCACAAATCTCAAGCCATGAGTTGACCACCCGCCACCCCCCGCGTAGCCTTGCCGCTTCGAGGTTCTTCGGCCAAACCGAAGCTAAGACGGGAACGCGGTACAAGCCGCGGCTGCCCCCGCAACTGTAAGTACCGGCAACGGATCGACACAGCCACTGCGCCCAGGCGCGGGAAGGCGTCATCCCGCCAGGCTCTTGTCTGATCAAGGCCTGAACGGTGCAAGCCAGGAGACCTGCCTCGCAACGATTTCGACTTTCAACCGGGCGGGGTGATCCGGTGGCGAACGAGCCCGGCCGGCCTGGCCCGAGGCTTTCGTCCCGCATGCCCGCGCCATCCTGCCAAGGGCAACGCGACATGAAAACACTGGCCAAGCTCCCCGTCACCATCGTCACCGGCTTCCTCGGCTCGGGCAAGACCACCTTGCTCCGGCACATGCTCGACAATGCTCAGGGCCGTCGCATCGCGGTCATCGTCAACGAGTTCGGTGAGCTCGGCATCGACGGCGAAATCCTCAAGCAGTGCAGCATCGGCTGCACCGAGGAAGAGGCCAGCGGCCGTGTCTACGAACTGGCCAACGGCTGCCTGTGCTGCACCGTGCAGGAAGAGTTCTTCCCGGTGATGCGCGAACTCGTGGCCCGCCGCGGCGACCTCGACCACATCCTCATCGAAACCAGCGGCCTGGCCCTGCCAAAACCGTTGGTACAGGCCTTCCAGTGGCCAGAAATCCGTAACGCCTGCACCGTCGACGCGGTAATCACCGTGGTCGACAGCCCGGCCGTGGCCGCTGGCACCTTCGCCGCCTACCCCGACCAGGTCGACGCCCAGCGCAAGCTCGACCCCAACCTGGACCACGAATCGCCGCTGCACGAACTGTTCGCCGATCAGTTGGCCAGTGCCGACCTGGTGGTCCTCAACAAAGCCGACCTGATCGACGCCGAAGGCCTGGCCAAGGTGCGCGCCGAAGTCGCCGAAGAACTGCCGCCTGCGGTCAAGGTGATCGAAGCCAGCAGCGGCCGCCTGCCGCTGGACGTGCTGTTGGGTATTGGCGCTGAGTCGGAAGCGCACATCGATGGCCGTCGCACCCACCATGACGCCCACCATGACGGCGACGACGATCATGATGACCACGACCATGACGCCTTCGATTCCATCTCCATCGACCTGCCGGAAGCCGACGAAGCCCTGCTGCTCGACGCCTTGACCCAGCTGGTAGTGGAGTTCGGCATTCTGCGGGCCAAAGGTTTCGCAGCCATCCCCGGCAAGCCGATGCGCCTGCTGGTCCAGGGCGTGGGCACCCGTTTCGACAAGCACTTCGACCGTGCCTGGCGCGCTGGCGAGCCGCGCATGACCCGCCTGGTACTGATTGGCCAGGACCTCGATGCCGCGCAACTGGAAGCGCGCCTGCGCCAAGCCCTGGGCGCCTGACCCATGCACCTGCTGCGGACCCAGCCCGGCGGCTTCGTGCCGGACGACAGCATCGCCGACCTCGGCCAGACACCCGCCGAGCTGGTGATCCTCTGCAGCGGCGACTCGCACCTGGCACTGCTCGCCGAAACCGCCGAGCAACTGCCAGACGACTTTCCCAGCCTGCGCCTGGCCAACCCCATGCAGGTGCAGAACCATGCTTCGGTCGATCTGTATATCGACGAGGTACTGCGCCATGCCAAGGTAATCCTGGTGTCGTTGCACGGTGGGGTCGGCTATTGGCGCTATGGCGTCGAGCAGTTGGTCGAGCTGACCGCGCGCGGCGTGCAGCTGATTCTGGTGCCGGGTGACGACCGCCCGGACCCTGAGCTGACCGGCCTTGGCACCGTTACCGGTGAACCGGCCGAGCGCCTCTGGCACTACCTGCGCCAGGGCGGCAAGGCCAATGCCGTCAACCTGTTCAAGTGCCTGGCCAACCAGTGGCTGGGCCGCGATTACAGCTGGGACGCGCCGCAGCCGCTGCCGCGCACATCGGTCTATCACCCGGCCAAACCCGCGGCGGCCCTGGAAGACTGGTACGGCGAGTGGCACCCGGACTACCCGGTGGCGCCGCTGCTGTTCTACCGTTCGCACCTGCAGGCGGCAAACACTGCGTTCATCGACGTGTTCTGCGAACGCCTGCAGGCCGCAGGCCTCAACCCGTTGCCGATTGCCGTCGCCAGCCTCAAGGAAAGCGCGTGCCTGGAACAGGTCGAACGCTGGCTGGACGACGTTGGGGCCGAGGTGTTGATCAACACCACAGGTTTTGCCCTGTCCAGCCCGGAGCGCCCCAACCTGCGGCCGTTTCGTCGCGACATCCCGGTGCTGCAGGCGATCTGCGCGCAGGACAACCAACCCGGTTGGGAAGCCAGCGAGCAGGGCCTGGGTGCCCGCGACCTGGCCATGCACATTGCCTTGCCCGAGCTGGACGGGCGCATCATTACTCGCCCGGTGAGCTTCAAGGACATGGCCTGGCGCAGCGAGCGCAGCCAGTCCGACGTGGTCTGCTACCGCGCCCACCCCGAGCGCATGGACTTCGTGGCCGAGCTGGCAAGGCGCTGGGTCGAGCTGGCGCGCCTGCCCAACGGGCAGAAACGCGTGGCGCTGTTGCTGGCCAACTACCCGACCCGTGACGGGCGCATCGGCAATGGCGTCGGGCTCGACACCCCCGCAGCCGCCCTGAACATTCTCAAGGCGCTGCGGGCAGAAGGTTACCCGCTCGACGCACTTCCCGGCAGCGGCACGCAGCTGATTCACCAGTTGCTCGGCGGCGTGACCAACGACCTCGATCACCTCGACCAGCGGCCCTGTGCGCAGAGCTTGAGCCTGGTGGATTATCAGGCCGCCTTCGCGCGCCTGCCCGTCGCCAACCAGCAAGCGGTGCTGGAACGTTGGGGCCCGCCCGAGCAAGACCCGATGTACCGCAGCGGCCGGCTGATGGTGGCCGGCCTGCGTTTTGGCCTGACCTTCGTCGGCATTCAACCTGCGCGCGGTTATCAGGTCGACCCCAGCGCCGTGTACCACGACCCCGACCTGGTGCCGCCGCATGGTTACCTGGCGTTCCATTTCTGGCTACGCCATGCCTTTGCTGCCGATGCGGTCATCCATGTGGGCAAGCATGGCAACCTCGAGTGGTTGCCAGGCAAAGGCGTGGGCCTGTCCGCCCAGTGCTGGCCGGATGCGCTGCTGGGCCCGTTGCCGAACATTTATCCGTTCATCGTCAACGACCCGGGCGAGGGCGCCCAGGCCAAGCGGCGCACCCAGGCGGTGATCATCGACCACCTGATGCCGCCGCTGACCCGCGCCGAAACCTACGGCCCGCTGCGTCACCTGGAGCAACTGGCCGACGAGTTCTACGAAGCGCAGATGCTCGACCCACGGCGTGCCCGTGAGTTGCAGCGCGACATCCTTGAGCTGGTCAAAGCCAACCACATCGACCGCGAGTTGCAGTTGGAAGGCCAGCTGGATGATGCTGCCGTGTGGTTGCCGCGCCTGGACACCTACCTGTGCGACCTCAAGGAATCGCAGATTCGCGACGGCCTGCACGTGTTCGGCGAGTCTCCGCAGGCACGCCTGCGGCTCGATACCTTGCTGGCCCTGCTGCGCGTCGAGCGCGCAGATGGGCGCGGCGGCAACGCCAGCTTGCTGCGCACGCTCGCCAAGGCTTTGGCGTTAGGCTTCGACCCCTTGGACTGCGACCTCGGCCAAGCGTGGGAAGGGCCATGCCCAACCCTGCTGCAAGCCATCAGCCAAGCGCCGTGGCGCACCTTCGGTGATAGCCGCGAGCGTCTCGAATTGTTGGCGTTGCAGGTCATCGAGCAAGCCTTGAACGGCGAACTGCAACTGCCCGCCGAGGCGCAATGGCAGGCGGTGCACGAGGTGGTCCAGGCCTTGCTCGAGCAGGTGGCACCCAACCTCGACGCGTGCGGGCCAGCAGAAATAAACGGCCTGCTCGCAGCCCTGGCGGGCCGTTTCGTGCCGGCCGGGCCCAGCGGCGCACCCAGCCGCGGCCGCCTGGATGTACTGCCCACGGGCCGCAACTTCTATACCGTGGATGTACGCAACCTGCCCACCACCACGGCCTGGCGCCTGGGTTTTTCCTCGGCGAACCTGATCCTCGAGCGCCATTTGCAGGACCATGGCGACCACCTGCGCCAGCTCGGCCTGTCGGTGTGGGGCACGGCGACCATGCGCACCGGCGGTGATGACATCGCCCAGGCCATGGCGCTGATGGGGGTAAGGCCGGTGTGGGCCACCGGCAGCCAGCGCGTCGACGATTTCGAGATCCTGCCACTGAGCCTGCTCGACCGCCCGCGGGTGGACGTGACCTTGCGCGTCTCGGGGTTTTTCCGTGATGCGTTCGGCAACCTGATCCGTCTGTTCGATGCGGCGGTGCAGGCCGTGGCGGCGCTGGACGAGCCGGATGACCTCAACCCCTTGGCCGCGCGCGTGCGCAGCGAGCGTGAAACGCTGCAAGCGCAAGGTGTGCAAGCCGAGCAGGCCGCACGCCAGGCCGGCTGGCGGGTATTCGGTGCCAAGCCCGGCGCGTATGGTGCCGGGGTGCAGAATGCAATCGATGGCCGCCTGTGGAACAGCCGTGACGACCTGGCCGAGGTGTACCTCAATCATGGCGGCTACGCGTATGGCGCCAGCGACGAAGGCACCCCCGCGCGGGCCCAGTTCGCCCACCGCCTGGGCCAGGTGCAGGCGGTGCTGCAGAACCAGGACAACCATGAGCACGACCTGCTCGATTCCAACGATTACTACCAATTCCAGGGGGGCATGCTGGCGGCGTCCGAGACCTTGTCCGGCGAGCGGGTGGCCAGTTATCACGGCGATCACAGCCAGGTCGACCGGCCGCGTATCCGCACCCTCAAAGAGGAATTGAACCGCGTCATACGTGCCCGCGCCCTCAACCCCAAGTGGATCGACGGTGCCAAGCGGCATGGCTACAAGGGCGCCTTCGAGCTGGCGGCGACAGTCGACAACCTGTTCGCCTTCGACGCCACCACGCACCTGATCGACGACCATCATTACCAGTCGCTGGCCGATGCCTACGTGCTCGACCCGGCGACGCGCGACTTTATGCGCGAGCATAACCCCGAGGCCTTGCGTGACCTCACCGAGCGTTTGCTGGAGGCCCAGCAGCGCGGGCTCTGGGAAACCCCCGGTGAATACCGCGAAGCCTTGGAGGAACAACTGCTCGACGGCGAGGAACAGGCTTGAAATGAGTGACCCCGTACAGTTTCCCCTGGCGGCCGTGGTCGGCGCCGACGACCTCAAGCTGGCCCTGTGCCTGACTGCCATCGACCCGAAGATCGGCGGCGTGCTGATCGAGGGGCCACGCGGCATGGCCAAGAGCACCGTGGCCCGTGGCTTGGCCGACCTGCTTGGCGAGGGGCCGTTCGTGACCTTGCCGCTGGGCGCCAGCGAAGAGCGCCTGGTCGGCACCCTCGACCTCGATGCGGCGCTGGGGCAGGGCAAGGCGCAGTTCTCACCGGGGGTGCTGGCCCAGGCAGATGGTGGCGTGCTGTATGTCGACGAGGTCAACCTGCTGCCCGACACCTTGGTCGACCTTTTGCTGGACGTGGCTGCCAGCGGCACCAACCGGGTTGAGCGTGACGGTATTTCCCACCGGCACAGTGCGCGTTTCGTGCTGATCGGCACCATGAACCCCGAAGAAGGTGAGTTGCGCCCGCAGCTGCTCGACCGCTTTGGCCTGAATGTGCTGCTCGAAGGTTTGCCGGCACCAGAAGCGCGTCAGCAGATCATTCGCCGTCGCCTGGCTTTCGACACCGACCCGCATGCGTTCTGCGAGCAATGGGCCGCCGCCCAGGCGCAACTGCGCGAGCGCTGCCAGGCGGCGCGCCAGGGCTTGGCGGCCATCGCCCTGGACGACCAGGCCCTGGCCTGGATCACCGAGCGTTGCTATGCCGCCGGGGTCGATGGCCTGCGTGCCGACCTGGTCTGGTTGCGCGCCGCCCGCGCGCATTGCGCCTGGCGCGGTGGTGAAGCGATCGAGGAGGGCGATGTCGATGCCGTGGCAGAGTTCGCCCTGCGTCATCGCCGGCGTGCGGCGCCAGAAGCCGCTGCGCCTTCAGCGCCGCCTGAGGTGGGCGGCCGCGATGCGCCCAGCCAGGGCGGGCAGGGCGATTGGGGGGCGCTGCCCGCGCAACCGGTGGCCAGCGGCGCCAGGCGCGAGGTGCCGAACTGGGCAAAAAAGCCCTGAGCATCCGCCCTGCGGGCAAGGTGGCGGATGCCCTGCCGCGTGTCGGCAAACTGGCCGGTAGCAGCCGCGGGCGCGTACGTGCAGCGTCGGCTGGCCGCGTGGCCTGGCTTGCCACTTTGCTCAAAGGGCGGCCGCGGCAGCGCCAGGACCTTTGCTGGCAGCAGCGTCAGGCCCAGGCCGCTGAACTGTGGCTGGTCATCGTCGATGCTTCGGCGTCCACTCGCCGCTATCAGGCACTGGCACAGAGCAAGGGACTGTTGGCCGAGGTCTTCGACCAGGCATATCGCCAGCGTGCCCGCCTGGCGTTGCTGACCGCCAGCGGTGCCGGCCCGCAGTGGCAGCGCCATGGCCTGAAAGCCTCGGCAGCACTTCAGCCGTGGCTGCAAGCCCTGGGCGCGGGTGGCGGCACGCCCTTGATTGCAGCGTTGGAGCAAGCCCGACACTGGTTGCTGGCACGGCAGCAGGCCCACCCTCAGGAGGTGCAGCGTTGCCTGGTATTCACCGATGGCCGCCTGCAGCGCTGGAATACCTTGCACCCCATGCCGTGTGCCACGTTGTTGGTGGACATGGAATTGGCGCCAGTTCGGCTGGGGCGCGCGCGGCAGTTGGCCATACAGTTACAGGCCGAATATCAGCATCTTGAACAATTCAGGATAAAAGACTGAAGGCGAGGGCGCGACACTATGTCGCAATGGCAAAAGTTGCCGGAAGGGTAATGGCAAAGTTGCACAAGTGCGTGCGAGGCACGCACTTGCAGGCGACGTACTGGAATTACTTGGGCATCGACCAGGGTTGCAGGTCATAGCCTTTCTGGCACAGTTCGGCGCGCACTTCCTCGATCAGGCTAGCCCACTGCGCAGGGTCGGAGTAAATGCGCGAGGACACTTGTTTGCTGCCGATACGGGTGTTGGTCCGGTCGACCACTGCCAGGCTCAGCTCACCCGTACCGTTGGGTGCGTCCCAGGCAACGCACTGGAAAGGTTCGAAGGCGTGGTCGGCGATCAGCAGTGCTTCGTTTACACGGAGCTGGGCATTCATGGTTCGGTCTCTCTATGGTCCCAAACATCGAAATTCATGTCCGCGTTACTGCAATGGCGCTTCAGGTAATCGCGATCTGCAGTGCGGGGTTATTTGTACTGATGCTCCCTGTTGGGGGTGAAGTCACACAGTCACTGTAATTTTTTCACTGTGAAACATTTTTTTAATATCCTGCGCCGCCTGTGACGCTGATTAAATTGAAAAATTCCCGACTGGCGTAGTGGCCAAAGAATTCGGCAGACAGACGGTAGTGGGCGCCGTCAGGTTCGTTGCTACTGTTAAGCAGGCGCCGCAACTTACTGTTTTCACGTAAAAAACCACAATTTGGCGCCAAGGAACGGTCATGCACGAAACCGCCTCCCTTCGTCGCTTGCTCATCGTCGACCCCTGCGACGATTGCCACCGCTTGCTACCGGGCCTTGAGAGTGCCGGCTGGGACGTCCACAGCTGTAGCCTGGACCTGGCGCTGGAGCACCGCTGCGATATCGGCCTGCTGCGCCTGCAGGAGTCGCACCTGCGTCACCCCGACGCGGTAAAAGACATGATCAAGCGCAGCAATACCGAATGGATCGCCGTGCTCAATGCCGAGCAACTGCGCATGCAGAATGTCGGTGACTTCGTCTGCGAGTGGTTCTTCGATTTCCACACCCTGCCGTTCGACGTCTCCCGGGTGCTGGTGACGCTGGGCCGTGCTTTCGGCATGGCACGCTTGCGCGGCAAGGGGGCGGTGCCTGTCGATGGTGTGGAAGACGAATTGCTGGGGGACAGCCGACCGATTCTGGAGTTGCGCAAACTGCTGGGCAAACTGGCACCGACCGAATCGCCGGTGTTGATCCGCGGCGAGAGCGGCACCGGCAAGGAGCTGGTTGCACGTACCCTGCATCGTCAGTCGCAGCGCTGCGAAATGCCGTTCATCGCCATCAATTGCGGGGCAATCCCGGAGCACCTGATCCAGTCCGAGCTGTTCGGGCATGAAAAGGGCGCGTTCACGGGTGCGCACCAGCGCAAGGTGGGGCGCATCGAAGCCGCTCACGGGGGTACGCTGTTTCTCGATGAAATTGGCGACTTGCCGCTGGAGTTACAGGCTAATTTGCTGCGTTTTCTGCAAGAAAAACACATCGAGCGGGTGGGCGGCAGCCAGCCGATACCGGTGGATGTGCGGGTGCTGGCGGCCACGCACGTGGACCTGGAGCGGGCCATCGAGCAAGGGCGATTTCGCGAGGACCTGTATTACCGGCTCAACGTGCTTCAGGTGGTGACAGCGCCACTGCGCGACCGCCATGGCGACCTGTCGATGCTGGCTAACCATTTCTCCCACTTTTACAGCCTGGAAACAGGCCGCAGGCCACGCACCTTCAGTGATCACGCCCTGGCTGCCATGGGCCGGCACCACTGGCCGGGCAATGTGCGCGAGCTGGCCAACCGGGTGCGCCGCGGGCTGGTGCTGGCCGAGGGGCGGCAGATCGAGGCCCAGGACCTCGGCCTGCACGTGCTGGAGCAGGAGGAGCAGCCCTTGGGTACGCTGGAAGACTACAAGCACCGGGCGGAACGCCAGGCGCTGTGCGATGTGCTGGACCGGCACAGCAACAACATGAGCATTGCCGCGAAGGTGCTTGGGGTATCGCGGCCAACGTTCTATCGGTTGCTGCACAAGCACCAGATTCGCTGAAACCGCGGCCCCGTGAGGGGCCAGTGCTGCGAGCGGTCAGCTCGACTGGGCTATGTGCCCGTCCGACAGCTCCTCGACCGACTCTTCTTCGTCCGGCAGTGCCGTGATCACGCTGAAATCGCTGACCTCGACCTCACCACCGCCATACCCCAGCAAATGGAAAGAGAACGCTTTGCGCACGGTCGGGTTGTCGAAGCCGAATTCCATGTCCAGCGGCTCATCGGCGGTCACGCGAATCTCTTCCGGCAGCCCCAGCGGCACATCCTGCTCCAGCTCCTTGGCCTTGAGTTGAATGTAGGCGGCATGCTGCGGGTCGAGTACCCGCACCTTCACCCGTACACGCGTCCGAGAGCCCTCGGGCATTTCCAGATACTGAGCGCCAATCAGGTTGTCGGCCCAGTCGTCGCGGATCTGCGCCTGCAACTGGATGGCCGAGGGGCCACCGAACTGGTAGCGCAGGTTGAGCGGGGTCTGCAGCAGGGACTGGTCGAGCACACCGGCGAGGGCGCCGAGCTGTGGGCCGAGGGTGCTGTCGCCGGCGCCCAGGTACTTGGCCTGGTCAGCGATGAACCCTTCGCTGGCATAGCGGCGGCAGCGCTGCTGGAAGTCGCACTCGGTGAACACGCCCTGGCCGTTGTGGTAACGCAACATGCCGTTGGTGTAGGAGATCATTTCCCGGCCGCTGTCGTAATCGCGGAACATCGAGCGCCCGGCCAGTGCCACGGGCATCGGCAAGGCAAAGTAGTCGAGCAGGGTGTTGGCCAGGTCGACGTGGCCGTAGGTGCCGCGTTTTATGTGCGGCAATTGCGCCTGCTCCGGTGCCAGGGTCAGGTTGAACCCCCAGGAGGAGGCCAGGCGTACGCCATCGATACCGTGGGACTCGTCCGAAGTCACCACCACCAGGGTGTCCTTGAGCACGCCCTGGCGCTCCAGGTTGTCGAGGAACGCGCCGATGGCGTCGTCCAGGTACGCCACTGCTGCCTGCTTGGGCGTGTCGTAGCGGTCCAGGTAGTCTGCAGGCGCCGAATAAGGCTGGTGGGTGCCCACGGTCAGCAGGGTGAGCATCCATGGGCGCTCCTGCTGCCTGAGCTGGCCAACATAGTCCAGCGCGCCTTCGAAGAATGCCCGGTCATCCTTGCCCCAGGGGAACTCCAGGTAGTTGTCGTTGCTGAACCATTCAAGGCCATGCACCGAGTCGAAGCCGATGTGCGGCATGATCCGGTCCTTGGCCATGAAGCGCAGGCCCGCACCCTGCAGGTAATGCGTGGTGAAGCCGGCCTGGCGCAGTTGGGCAGGCAGGCAGGCTTGGTTGCGCTGGTGCTGGGTGAGCAGCTCCATGCCCTTGGGCGTGCCGTTGGCCAGCTTGTCGTAGTCGCCGCAGAGCATGGCGTACAAACCGCGGATGGTCTGGTGGGTATGCAGCACGTAGTCCGGGGTGTTCATGCCGCGCTCGGCCCAGCGGCTGAGGTTGGGCATCAGGTCTTCGTCAAAGCGGCTGTGCAGGGCCTGGCGGTTGGGCCGTACATAGGCGCCGGGGATGCCTTCGACGGTGATCACCAGCAGGTTGCGCGCATTGCCGGGGCCAGCGAGCAGCCGCTGGCCATGCAGGTCGGGCTGGGTCAGCCCGGCGCTTGGCAGCGGTGTAACGGGTTGCGTCTGCCCGGCCCAGCCGAGTGCCTGCTGCTGCAGGTCGGCGACGCCGGCGGACAGTAGCTGGTGCGCAAGGTTGTATTGCCGCCACTGGTCGGCATCGGACGGCGCCAGGTGCTGGCTACCCCAGTGCAGGCCGAACAGCGCCAACGGGATGGACAGGGCTTTCAGCCCGAATGCGGCGCCACGCTGGCCACGGCTGCGCCAGGCAGCCAGCGCCCAGGCCAGCAAGCCTGCACCCAGGGCCCAGGGCAGCCAGGCGTGGGCCAGGCCACCGCCGGTGGAGTTCTCCATGAATTGGGGGTCGAACAGGTAGCCCAGGTCGGCACTGTTGGGCAGCCGCCCGACCGCACTCACCAACTCGGCCGATGCCACCCACAACGCGGCCCATGCCACCAGCACGGGCAGGGCCAGCCACAGCGGCCGGCGGTGCAGAAGCAGTACCAGCAGGCTGCCAAGCGCGAGGTCCGACACATAGCCGAGCGGGTTGGACCAGCCCAGCAGGGCGCGCGCAGCCAGTGGAACCACCAGCACCAGGGCTGCCAGGGCGACAAGCCGGGTGTGCGAGGGGCCGAGCAGGTTTTTCACGAAAACTTTCCTTAATTGCCGTTAAAACGTCACTAATCTGTGCGCGATGATAACAGGCTGGGGTCAGGAAAGCGGTGGGCTACAAGGTTGGTTACCAAAAGCCGGGCCCGCGCGGGCCCGGGCATCGAGCGGTCAGAAGTAGTAGGGGAATTTCAGGCTGAAGGAAAAGTCTGGCGCGTCGTCGGTCAACCCGATGGACAGGTTTGGCACAATGGTCAGGTTGTTGGAGGCCGCGAAGGTCATGCCGATGTTGAAGTTGGCCGCGTTGTAGTCGCTGTTGGTGATCGATTGCCAGTCGCCGCCGTCGGGTTTGATCTTGCTCTTGCGCGAGAACTGGTCGGTGACCGAGAACGACATGCTCATTTTTTCGTTCAGGGCGAATGCGATACCGCCACCAATCTGCCAGGAGTCACCCAGCTTCACGTCGCCTGGCACCTTGGTATTGACCGTAGGGCTGATGTCGCTGAACGAGTCTTCCATGTTGTAGGTGTAGGACAGGCTGCCGAACAGCACTGCCGGGTCGAATGTCTTGACCAGCGAGATGCCCGGCGTGATCGCCCAGACACCGTTACCGGTCGGGAGGTCTTCAGGCACGGCGAGGTTGTCGTTGCCGGCCACCTGGATCAGCTTGATGCCATACGGGTCCTTGCCGGTTGGCGCCTTGACGCGCAGGGTGGCGACGGCGTCTGGCCAGTTCTCCGACTCGTCGATGAACTTGTAGGCTACGCCGAAGTTGACGTCGCCGATGGTCGGGTCGCGGGTGACCGTACCGTCCGAACTTACCCCCGCAGCGCCGCCGGCACCGCCGGAGGAGTAGGTCGATTCGCGGTAGACAATGGGTACGTTAATGTCGAACTGCCAGCGCTGGTCGACGTTATAGCGGGCGGTCAGGTCAAGCGTCCAGTTGTCGGCCTTGATACGGTCGATGTTGATATTGCCGAGGAAGATCGAGTCGAGCGCGAGGAACCCGTTGAGGGTCAAGGCGCGCGTATCGTAATGGGTGTAGGTCAGGCCGGTTTCGACACTGAACTTGCCGCCGCCGAAGAAGCCGCTGGCTTCGTCGTACAGGTTGGACACGCTCTGCGCCGGCTCCGAATTGTCCTGCAGCGATTGCCCATACGAGCTGCCGGTGGTGCCTGGCGCGCCGGAGGCCACGGTTTGCGCACCCTTGACTCCTTCGGCGGGCGATTTGGTCAGGCGTTTCGGTGCGGGGGCTGGCGGTGCCTCTTCCACCTGCTTGAGCCGTTGTTCCAGCACCATCAAGGCGTTCTGTTGGGCTTCGTAGCGCTGTTTCAGCGCGATGAGTTCCTGTTTGAGTTGCTCGACCTGTGGGTCGGTTGCCGCCTGTAGCAGAGTGGCCGGGGCCAGGGTTGTCAAACAAACGATAGCTCTGAACGTCAACAAACGGTGCATGGATTAGCCGTCCCTTCTGACTACATACGATGAGACTGAGCGTAGATCAGTATCCGAGATTGCGAAGGCCTTTGAGCTGGTCAAGGTTGGTGCCCACCGATCCGGCCGTGGGCGCGTTGTCACGCAGCACCACATTGAGCGACGTCAGGTTGCTGACGCGGTTGCTGGCGCCCAGCAGGGTGGTGTTCTGCATCAGCCCACCTTGCCCCAGGCGCTGCAGGGTGCTGCCCTGGTTGTCGCTGGCGACGATACTTAGCTGCACCCCCGTGCCGCTGGACGAAACGCTAAGCGAGCCTGCGCCATTGGCGCCGACCAGCGTGGAGCCAGCCGCCAGGGCCTGGCCCTGGGGTTGCGTCGCCGGCGCCTGGTTGGCCTTGGTTACATTGATGTCGACATTGTTATGGGCGGTGTTGTAATCGCCGGCAGCCCGCACCACCTGGGTTACCCCTTCGGTGGTGTTGAGGCCGCTGCCCCCCGTGACGGTCCCCGTCCCGGCGCTGCTCGGTTGCGCGCCGCCACTGCCTTTTTCATTGATCATCGACACATAGAATTGCGGCTTGATGGTGGTTTGCTGAACCTGCATGGCCGACGTTGCCCCGATCACCTCACCATTGGCGTTCTGCCAGGTGCTGGTCATGACGATGCCGAAGCTGACGATGCGCCCGGGCATCACGTAGCGCCCGCGCAGGTTGGCCAGCTCCTGGTCCTTGAGTTCGATCGGTTTGAACGTTTGTGCCTGGGTCGGCAGGCTGGCAGCCATGCAAAGGGCGGCCAGCCAGATAGAAGTCTTCATGGGATGCTCCCGGAGCGTCTTGCCCACAGTCGTTAGAAGAAGTCGCTTTGGATGAAGCCGAAGTCCATCAACTCGGCGTCCTGCACCGGGGTGAAGTTGCTGACGCGGTTCTTGGCGCTCAGCGGCAGTGGCGGGTCGAGCAGGGCGTTGGCCTTGTCGTACCCTTGGCCGATGACGGCAAAGATGATGCCGTTCCAGCCTTTGACGAAGTCATCGAGCTTGAAGCGTTTGTGGCCGAGCACCGGGTCACCGATGTACACCCAGCCTTTGTCGACCTTTTGCATGACCACGAAGTGCTTGTAGCCGCGGATGTCCATCAGCACCACCACGGGGATGCGGATGCTGTGCAGCGTGTCAGGGGCCACCTTGTAGCCGCGTGCGCGCATGCCAAGGCTTTCCACGTAGCGCTTCATGTCGAGCATCGAAAAGCCCTGCGTGCGGACCAGGTCCGGGTCGGCGTGTTCCAGCATGCCTTCGATGATCTGATGTTCGTCGACGTCAAGCCAGTAGGCTTGGCGCAGGATGGTTGCCAGCGACGCTGCGCCGCAACTGAAGTCGGTTTTCTGCTGTACCAGGTCGGCGAACTTGCGCTCGCGGATGCTCTGGATGGGCTTGTAGATCACCGCGCCACCGGGCAGGACGGACAACGGCATCTGGGCTGCTTCGCTCACACTGGCCATGCACAGCAAAAACGCCAAGGCGATAATGCGCATGTTCGACGCCCCCTGTTTTTTCTTGTTAGAAAGAGGCCCCCCGAAGGGGGCCTCCAGGCCGCAGTGGTTACATCGAGGTGTTGGAGATGGCCAGCGAGTTGCTTTGCTGGTTGCCTACACCGGCTGCCACGTTGACGCCCAGGTTGCCGCTGCCGCCATTCACCGAGCCACTCAGGGTTGCGGTGTTGGTTACAGGGTTGGCCCAGCCGGTCGGGGTCAGCACTTGGAACGACACGGTGTTGCTCAGGGCAAACTCGCTAGACTCGCTGAAGCTCTTCGAGATGCTGTCCGACGATTCGGATGCTTTCTCGCCAGCTTTCTCGTAGGCCGAAGCGCTCGCTTTTTCCCATGCCGAGGCGTTTGCCTTCTCGTACGACGTATCGCGAGCCTTGTCATAGGACGAGTCGCGGGTGCGGTCATACGAAGAGTCGTACGCCTTGTCGAAGGACGAGTCGAAGGACTTGTCAAACGACGAGTTGCTGGCCGACTCGTGCGAGCGGTCGATCGATGCATCCAGCGAAGCGCTGAGCGATGCGTCGAAGTCGGAGCTGCGCGACCGGGTGAAGTTGCCGAAGGTTTGCGACGACGATGCACTGCCGTTGGCACTGGCATCGAGCGAAGCATTCAGCGAAGCGCTAGACGAAGAGCTGTGGTCGCGGCTGGCCGAACCACTGGCATCCCAGCTGTTGGAGCCACTGGCGGTCATGCTGTTGGTGCCACTGGCGCTGCTGCTGTTGGAGCCGCTGGCGGTCATGCTGCTAGACCCGCTGGCGCTGCTGCTCTTCGAACCGCTGGCGCTGTTGCTGTTGGAGCCGGACGCGCTGTAGCTCGAGCTGGAGCTCTTGTCGACGCTTGCATCGTACGCACCGCTACGCGAGGCCGAGCCACTCGAAGAAGTGGTGAAGGTCAGGGTGTCGAGGGTGTAGGTGCGGTCGGCACGGTTGTTCACTTCCAGGCCAGGGCCGTTCTGGTCGGCCGAAGCGGTGGCGCTCGAGTTACCGATACCTGCGGCATTGTTGGCGATTGCCATGGTATTTTTCTGCTGGTTCAGGTCGCCGCCAGCAATGTTGATACCAATGTTGCCGCTGCTGCCGTCAGCCGAGCCGCTCATGACCGCAGAACTTTGCGTCGACCAGTTGTTGACGACGTTGTTGTTGCTGCGCTGAACCACCTCGGCGCTGGCGGTGGCGGTGCCGAAGACGAAGCTGTTGTCGATGTCGGCGTTATCGGACGAGGTGTTGGCGATGGCCGCGGCGTTGTCCTGCTGGTTGCCGTTACCGGCCGCCACGTTGACGCCGACGTTGCCACTGGCACCCGCGCCGGAGCTGCTCATTTCGGCTTCGTTGATGGTGCCTTCGTTGCGGATGGAGTTACCCGTGCTCCGTTGGGAATCAGTAGCTGTGGCATTGGCGTTGGTATAAACCGCCCTGTCCATCTGCTGGTGATTGTTGTTGTTATTGTGGCCGTGGCCACCGCGTCTATCGTTCTGATCCGCTTGTGCAGCAACAGCCATGACCGCAGCAATTGCGAAAACCAGAGGCTTGATTGCCATCGAGGGTTTCATGGTGTTTCTCCGTCTTCTTTAGGTTAAGTGTTGTTCTTACCTTTTTGGGTCAATTGGCGACCCGTACGCTCAGGGTGTTTGCCGTCTGGTTGCCCACCCCGGCGCTCTGATTCAGCTGGATTACCCCGCGGCTACCGGTGAATGCCTGGTCACCGGTGGTGACCTGGCGATAGCCGGGGGAGGTGTCAGCTGGATCTGAGCTGTTGATCAGCGCCACGTTCTGCTGCAACAGGACGCTGTCATCGATGCTTTGTGGTTGTGTACTGAGGCTGATGCGCAGGGCGTTGGCCTGCTGTGTGCTGGCGCCGGCGCTCTGGTTCACGCCCAGTGCGCCACTGCCATGGCTGAAGGCGTCGCCCTGGATGCTGGCACTGGCGCCCATGTTGGGGTCGACGATGGACTGCTGGCGTTGGCGGATCTGCGTGCTCGCAGCCGCTTCGCGGCCGGTGGCGATCGCCCGGGCATTGGCCTGTTGCTGCAGGTCGCCCGCGGCCTGGTTGACGCTGAAGTTGCCTTGGTACTGGGCGCCGGAACTGTCGATGTTGGCGCTGTTGATCACGGGAACGGGGGATTGGGCGAGGGCCGATGCACTGCACAACGTGGCGAGGATTAACAGCGTCTGCCTCATCTCATTTGCCTCCGGTCAGGATCTGCAGAGGCGCAAGGCCGCGCTGAACGCTGGAGTTGACCATGTTGGAGATACCGTTGCCCGAGCCAGTGCCACGCCCGGCTGCCATGTTTGGCAGTTGGTTCTGGTTGCTGATGTTGCCGCCCAGGTTGTCGGTCTGTTGGGTGATCAGCGAGGAGATCCCGGTGCCGCTGGTGATGTTGGCGAAGTCGCCATCACTCAGTTCGGTGCTCTGCTTGAGCACGTAGGCGGACGGGTTGGCGTTGGCGGTGGTGGGGTAGGGGTCGGGTGCCAGGGGTGCACGGGTGGCCATGCGCGGTTGCACATCGCGGGTGATCACGATGATGCCGTTGTCGGCCTGGACCGGCAGGCTCAAGCCTGAGCCCACTACACAACCCACGAGCACCAGGCGAGCGATGCCTTTGTCCAGTTTCCTCACGACGGCGATTCCTTCTACGAGCGCTGGCGTGGTGCAGCGTTGCGAGGAGGAGAGCACGAGGCGTGCCGCTTTTTAGAACTGCTTTGATATCAGCAGGTTGCGCCAACTACCTGGGGGCGGTGGGAAATTGTTGTATCAGCGCTGAGACAGATTTCGCTGCACGTGAGGTTTTGCCCGTTATGCACGTTGCCCGAGGAGCATTTCCCGGCAATGTCTCATCCGCTTGACACTCGCCCCTCGATTGCCGAAGAAGCCCGCAAATACGGGGCTCCAGTCGCTATGGGGTGTGTCAGCGGTTTAACACTCGGTGGCACATTCCGGTGTTTTTCCCTCCAGCAGGTGCTGTACGGCGCGCAATGCTGCCGCGCTGCGCCGTGGCCAGTCGCCGTCAATGATCTGCAGCTTCTGCCCATGGCCTTGCAGCCAATGCAGGCTGTCATCGAAGAACCTTTGACGGTCAGCCAGGTCAGGCTGGCAGCGCTGGGGGTCGGCCACCCAGCTTACGCCCTGTGGGCTAAGCAGCAAGTGCAGGTCGTACGGGCGTGACAGCAGGGCCTCTTCCAGCCAGGGTGGGCAATCCTGGAACAGCGCGCGGCTCCACAGCATGTTGCTGAGCAGGTGGGTGTCGAGGATCAGCAGTTGCGGCGCTTGCCCCCGTGCCTGGTCTTCCCAGGCCAACTGCCCAAGGGCGATGGGGGTGATGTCGGCGTAGCAGGTGTCACGGCATTGCTGGTCAATGAAATGCCGCACGTATTCGCCGACCACCACGCCGCCGAAGTGTGCCTGAATCTCGCCACTGAGCCAGCTTTTGCCGCTGGATTCGGGGCCGCATAGCACCACGACTTTCATGCCTGCACCTTGCTTGCCTGCAGGGCCGGGTCACGGCGCCATTCCCGCCAGCCACGCACGGCAATCAGGGTAAGCACGACGAAGAAGCCCGCCGTGAAGTAAAGCTGCTGGTGCAGGTACTGGCCGACATAGACCACATCCACCACCATCCACAGCGGCCAGCATTGCACCCGCTTTTGCGCCATCCACAGTTGCGCGACCAGGCTGAAGCCGGTCAGCGTGGCGTCGAGCCAGGGCAGGGCAGCATCGGTCCAGTGGGCCATGGCCGCGCCGAGGGCGACGCTGATCACAACGCCTGCAGCCAGCCCGGTGAACACCGCCTGGTTAGACAGGCGTGACACGACGCGCGCGTCCTGCGCTCGGCCGGGGCGTTTCCACTGCCACCAGCCGTAAAGTTGCAGTACCGCGTAGGCCAGTTGCAGCAGCATGCCCGAGTACAGCTTTACCTCGAAGAACAGCCAGCCATAAATAAGCACCATCACCAGACCGATTGGCCAGCACCAGGCGTTCTGTTTGACGGTGAGCCAGACGGCGGTGACGCCAAGCACGGCGGCGATGAGTTCGAGGCCGGACATCGGCGATCCTTGGAAAGGGGAAGGGCCGCGATTGTAGCCTGTAGGCGCGGCCTTGTGTCGCGAAAGGGCTGCTGTGGCCGCCGAAGCGGCCAGGCCTTACAAGACGCGCGCTTTCAAACCTTGAACTGCCTCAGCAACAGCTCCAGCTCCTCACTCAAACGGCCCAGCGCCACCCCGGCGTCGCTCGACTGGCGCGCCGCATCGGCGGTTTGCTGTGACAACCCGGCCGTGTCCAGCACATTACGGTTGATCTCCTCGACCACATGCGACTGTTGCAGGGTGGCGCTGGCGATGGTGGCGTTGAGCACGGTGAGGTTGTGCAGGGCCTGGCTGATGGCATCCAGGCTGGAACCGGCCTCACGGGCCTGTGCGACGGTTTGGCGCGACGCCTCGCTGCTGGTATCGATGGCCCTGACCGCTGCGTCCGACTGCCCTTGCAGGTGCTCGATCATGGTGTGAATTTCGGCGGTAGATTGCGCAGTGCGCTGGGCCAGCAGGCGCACTTCATCGGCCACCACCGCGAAGCCACGGCCCTGTTCACCCGCGCGGGCCGCTTCGATGGCGGCATTGAGTGCCAGCAGGTTGGTCTGCTCGGCGATGGAACGGATGACATCGAGCACCCCGCCAATCTTGGTGCTGTGCCCGGCCAGTTCGCGGATCACCTGCACGGCCTGGTCGATGGTCGCCGAAAGCCGGTCGATCTGTTGCAGGCTGGCGTGGATAGCCTGCTGGCCATGCTCCACCTGCTGCTGCGCTGCGCGCATTTCGCCGGCGGCCTGCTCGGCTGTCTTGGCCACGTCCTGCACCGCATAGGTGACTTCGTTGACGGCAGTGGCCACCTGGTCCATCTGCATCGACTGCTGCGCGCTGCGCTGTTGCGCCGCGCCGGCATTGTCACCGACACGCCCGGCCGATTGCGCCAGCGAATGCGCTGCGCCCTGCAACTGGCCGACCACACCCTGCAGCTTGCCGTTGAAACGGTTGAAATGCTCACCGAGGTGAGTGATTTCGTCGCGCCCGTGCGTATCCAGGCGCCGGGTCAGGTCGCTTTCGCCGCTGGCGATGTTGCCCATGGCCTGCACGGCGTCCTGCAAGGGCTGGGCAATGCTGCGGGCGATCAGCATGACCACCAGCGCCATCAGCAGGGCGATACCAAAGCCGACCAGCGAGGCATCGCGCAACTGGCGGGCGAACTCGGCCTGTACGTCGTCGATGTACACACCAGAGCCGATCACCCAGCCCCAGGGCTTGAACAGTTGAATGTACGAGGTCTTGGCCACGGGGTCGCTGGCACCGGGTTTGGGCCAGCGGTAGTTGACCGGGCCGGCGCCCTGGCTGCGGGCAAGGGCGGCCATCTCGTTGAACACGGCAAAACCGTCGGGGTCGCGAATGGCCGAAAGGTCCTGGCCGTCGAGCTTGGGGTTGGCCGGGTGCATGATCATCTTCGGCCCCAGGTCGTTGATCCAGAAGTAGTCGTTCTGGTCATAACGCAGCGCTCGCACCACCTGCAGGGCCTGTTGCTGGGCGGCCTCGCGGCTGAGCGTGCCGGCGGCCTCAAGGCCCTGGTAATAGGCCAGCACTCCGGCCGCGGTCTGTACCACATGGCGGGTTTTCTCGGCCTTTGCCTGGTACAGATCGCCATGGATCTGGCGCAGCATCAGCAAGCCCAGCACCACCAGCATCGCCACAGCCACCAGCAGGATCAGCCATAAACGGCGGCTGATCGACATCGACCTCAAGGTCTTCATGAATAGCACTCCGCATTGTTCTTGTTATCAAGGTGCATCCAAGCATGCTTTGGCGGTGCTCCCTAGCCGACTTATGGCTAAGTGCCATTTATTGCCTGATCTGCCAAATACCGCACAAGCCATTGCAAAGCCGCTCTGTTAGGATTTCGGCCGTGCAAGATGAAACCTTTAGGGCTTGTGAACTTTTCTACTGGCGTTGGTCCCACCAGTCGCTGTAAAAATGCCGCGCCGCGTGCGGCAATCAAAAGCAAATCAAGAATAAGGGGCCTGCAAGCAGCAGCGCTCCAACCGGGGGAATGATGGATTTTTGGACTGCCTTTCAGGCAATCATCTTGGGTGTGGTCGAGGGGCTGACAGAGTTCTTGCCGATTTCCAGTACTGGCCACCAGATCATCGTCGCCGACCTGATCGGTTTCGGCGGCGAACGCGCCATGGCCTTCAACATCATCATCCAGCTGGCGGCGATCCTGGCGGTGGTGTGGGAGTTTCGGCGCAAGATCCTCGATGTGGTGTTCGGCCTCACCAGCCAACCTGCGGCGCGGCGGTTCACCGGCAACCTGCTGCTGGCGTTCATGCCGGCCGTGGTGCTGGGCGTGCTGTTCGCCGACATGATCCATGAATACCTGTTCAACCCGATCACCGTTGCGACCGCGTTGGTGATCGGCGGGGTGATCATGCTCTGGGCCGAGCGTCGCAGCCACCGTGTAGAGGTGGACCACGTCGACGACATGCGTTGGTCGCATGCCCTGAAGATCGGTTTCGTCCAGTGCCTGGCGATGATCCCAGGAACCTCGCGCTCCGGCTCGACCATCATCGGCGGCCTGCTGTTCGGCCTGTCGCGCAAGGCGGCGACGGAGTTTTCATTCTTCCTGGCGATGCCGACCATGGTCGGTGCAGCGGTGTACTCGGGGTACAAGTACCGCCATCTGTTCGAGCCGAGCGACCTGCCGGTGTTCGCCCTCGGTTTCGTGACGTCGTTCATTTTCGCCATGATTGCGGTGCGCGCGCTGCTCAAGTTCATCGCCAACCACAGCTACGCTGCCTTCGCCTGGTACCGCATCGTCTTTGGCCTGCTGATCCTCGCCACCTGGCAGTTCGGCTGGGTCGACTGGTCGACGGCGCACGGCTGACATGGCACGCACGCACACCGCACAGCGGCCCGCCGCGGGCAAGGAGGAGGGTGTACGCAATGTGCGCCTGAAGCTGCTGGTGCTGGGGCTGCTGTGCCTGCTACCGCTGGTGGGCGCTGCGCAGATGGCCTGGAGCGGGCAATCGTGGCTGCCGCTGGCCGTGTATCCGGCAGTGAGCCTGATCACCGCCTTGCTTTACTGGCAGGACAAGCACCAAGCCCGTACCCAGGCCTGGCGCACGCCAGAGAAGGTGCTGCACGCCAGTGAGCTGCTGGGCGGCTGGCCTGGGGCCCTGGTGGCGCAGCAGCTGTTTCGGCACAAGACCCGCAAGCTGTCGTACCAGCTGATGTTCTGGGCGATTGTGCTGCTGCATCAGCTGTTCTGGGTCGATCACCTGCTTCTGGGCGGGCGATTTCTCGCGTTGGGTTGAGGCCTGCGGCTTACAGCAGCAGGCCTGCCTGCAACCGTTTCGGTAGCCGTCGCACCACCAGCTGGTGCGAGCGCTGCAGCAGATCGCACAATTCTTCACGGGCCATGGGGTAGGGCGGTACCATGCTGACCCACCGCGCCCGCGCCAGGTACGGCGCCGGGCGCACGCCAGGGCGGTCGCAGTAGCCCAGAAACAGCTCATCGGCCACCTTGAACGACAACCCCGCACCCGCCAGGTCGAGCACCGCGAACATCTTGTTGCCGGCCACCGAGAACACCCGGATGCCGCCCCATTTGTAATCTTCCCGCGCGCCAGGCAGGCCCAGGCAGAACGCCGCCACCTGCTCTTCGGTCATCTTCTGCTTAGACATAACGCTCTCCACACGCCTCGAACGACGCTGCCAGGTGGTCGATCCACACCCGCACCGCCGGCAGCAGGCCACGCCGATGCGGGTAAACCGCCTGCAGATAACCGCCCGGTAATGACCAGTCCGGCAGCAGCCGCACCAGTTCGCCGCGTTGCAGTTCCTCTTCGCAGAACATGCTCGGCAGTGCCGTAAAGCCCAGCCCGGCTTTCACGGCGGCGTTGCGCACGACGAAATCATCGATGGCCAGGCGCGGCTCCAGGGCCATTTCCTGCTGACGGCCATTGGGCCCCAGCAGGCGCAAGTGCACCAGCCGGTCAGCTTCGGCGGCGCCCAGTACGGGCAGCGTCGCCAGTTCCGACGGCTCGCGTATGTGGTCGGCAAAGCCCGGCGCGGCCACCAGCTGCATCTGCGCCTGGCGCAGGCGGCGGGTGACCAGCGCCGGGTCCTCGTCGCCCAGGTCGCGCACGCGCAGAGCAACGTCGATGCCTTCGGAAATCAGGTCGACGCGGCGGTTGAGCAGCACCATGTCCAGCTGCACCTGAGGGTATTGCGCCAGGAAACGGCTGATCACATCCGGCAGAAACGCATGGGCCAGCGCCACCGGGCAGGACACCCGCAAGCGCCCACGCGGTTCGCTGCTCATGCTCGCCACTGCCTCATCCGCGGCCTCGGCCTCCAGCAGCATGGCCTGACAATGGTGCAGGTAGCGTTCGCCCACCGCGGTCAGCTTCAGCTGGCGCGTGGTGCGTTGCAGCAGCCGCGTACCCAGGCGTTCTTCCAGCTCGGCGATGCGCCGCGACAGGCGCGACTTGGGGATGCCCAGCTGGCGCCCGGCGGCGGCGAAGCCCCCGGCTTCTACCACCCGGGCGAAGTAGAAGAGGTCGTTGAGGTCTTGCATGGCTGTCTCACTGTTCTATCTGTGGGACAAACTAACGCATTTTTGCCGACTTATCAGCCATTCGACGCCCCGGTAGGATTCTCCCCATCGTGATCGCCCAACGCTGCGGTCTTCATACACAGGAGAGTCCCATGAAACTGTTGCACATCGATTCGAGCATCCTGGGTGACAATTCCGCCTCCCGCCAGCTGAGCCGTGAAGTGGTCCAAGCCTGGCAAGCCGCCGAGCCGGGTATCGAAGTGGTTTACCGCGACCTGGCCGCCGACGCCATCGCCCACTTCTCGGCCGCTACCCTGGTCGCTGCTGGCACGCCGGAAGACGTACGCGACGCAGCCCAGGCCTTCGAAGCCAAGCTCAGCGCCGAAACCCTGGAAGAATTCCTCGCCGCCGACGCCGTGGTGATCGGTGCGCCGATGTACAACTTCACCGTACCCACCCAGCTCAAAGCCTGGATCGACCGCGTTGCCGTTGCCGGCAAGACCTTCCGCTACACCGAGGCCGGCCCTGAAGGCCTGTGCGGCAACAAGAAAGTGGTGCTGGTGTCGACCGCTGGCGGCTTGCACGCAGGCCAACCGACCGGTGCTGGCCATGAAGACTTCCTCAAGGTGTTCTTCGGCTTCATCGGCATTACCGACCTGGAGATCGTTCGCGCCCACGGCCTGGCCTACGGCCCGGAACACCGCAGCCATGCCATCGATGCCGCCCAGGCGCAGATTGCCAACGAGCTGTTTGCCGCCGCCTGATCGGCAGGTACGAAAAAACCGGCTGTCGCCGTGCGGCAGCCGGTTTTTTTCATTCAGTTTTCATCTGCCCCACCCCAGCCCCGACCTATTCTGACGCTATCCCCTCGCTCCGCGTGGAAGCGCCGGCCGATGAACCTTTCCCGTTGCTTGCTGGCACTGCTGCTGTTCGCTGGCCTGTTGGCGCCTGCCGAGGCTGCGCCCTGGGTCGCCGGGCTGCACCACATGACCCTGACCGACCCCGTCGATGCGCGCCCGATGCAGGCGCTGGCGTTCTACCCGGCACAAGGCACCGCTCACAGCACCCGCATTGACGGTTACCCCGTCGAAGTCGCCGATGAAGCCCCGGTCGCCCTCGGGCAGTTCCCGCTGCTGGTGCTGTCCCACGGCAATACCGGCAGCCCGCTGGCGCTGCATTACCTGGCGACCGGCCTGGCGCGGCAAGGGTTTGTGGTGGTGGCGGTGGTGCACCCTGGCGACAACGCCCGCGACCCTAGCCGCCTGGGCACCCTGAGCAACCTGTATGGCCGGCCTTTGCAGGTCAGCGCTGCGATTACCGCCGCCCGTGACGATGCCTTGCTCGGGCCTTACCTGAACGATGGCAAAGTGGGCGTGATCGGTTATTCGGCCGGCGGCGAAACGGCGCTGATTCTCTCCGGCGCCCAGCCCGACCTCGACCGCCTGCGCCAGTATTGCCTGGAGCGCCCCACCGACGCCGATGCCTGCAAGACCCACGGCGTGCTGATCGCCGACCGCAGTGAGCTGGCGCCCAAGGCCGATGCCCGCGTGGGGGCGGTGATGCTGATGGCCCCGCTGAGCCTGATGTTCGGGCGCCACGCCTTGGCCAGTGTCAGGGTGCCGGCACTGATCTACAGCGGCGACAACGACCAGCTGCTGGCCGTGGACCGCAATGCCGAGGCGCTAGCGCGCAAACTGCCGGTAACGCCGGACTACCGCCTGCTGGCAGGCGCCGGGCATTTCGTGTTCATGGCCCGTTGCGACAAGGAGCAGTGGGCCCGCATGACGGCGCTGTGCAAGGACGCAGCGGGCGTCGACCGCCGCCATATCCATCACTCCCTGCAGCGCGACACGGCTGCCTTCTTCAGCCAGGCCCTTGGCGCCCCGGAGCACGGCGAGCGCTCAGCCGCGACGGCTGCGCCGCGCCAGCAACAACGTTAGGCCCACCCCGGCCAGGGCCAGCAAGGCGGCTACGCAGAAGATCGAGGCATACCCCAGGTGCACCGCCACGGCGCCCATCACCGGCCCGGCCACTGCCAGTGCCATGTCGAAGAACACCGCGTAGGCGCCCAGCCCGGCACCGCGGCTGCTGCTGGGCACCTGCCTGATCGCCTCGACACCCAGCGCCGGGTACACCAGCGACAGGCCAAAACCGGTCAAGCCGGCACCGACCAAGGCCCAGAGCGGCGAGGGCGCCAGCCATAGCAGGCTCAAGCCGAGCACTTCGGTGGCCATGCAGGCGACTGCCACGTTGTAGCCGCCAAAGCGGTTAACGGCGTTGACGAACAACAGCCGCGAAACGATGAAACACAGGCCGAAGGCACTCAGGCACCAGGCCGCACCTGCCCAGCCGCGCTCCAGGTAATAAAGGGTGACGAACGTGGTCAGGGTGCCGTAACCGATCGATGCCAGCGTCAGCCCCAGGCCGCAAGGTGCAACCCGGCCGAACGCCGACCAGAACGGCAGCCGCTCACCCCGCACCACCAGCACGTCCGGGCGCTTGCGCAGCACCAGCAACCCCAGCACGGCAAGCACCAGCAAGGCGGGTCCGAGCACGCTGAAATCCAGGCCATCGACCGCCAGCACCCCCACCGGCGCGCCGATGGCGATGGCGCCGTACGAAGCGATGCCGTTCCAGGAAATGACCCGCGCCGTATGCTCAGGCCCAACCTGGCTGATGCCCCAGCTTAGCGTCGCAACACCGATCAGGCCCTGGGCAAGCCCCAGCAGCAAACGCCCGCCCAGCAACAGTGCCAGGCTCAGCAGTGGCAGGCTCAAGGTCCAGGCCGAAGCGAACGTCAACACCCCGCAGGCAGCAATGCCCATCAGGCCGTAACGGATCGCCTGCTTGCCGCCCAGGGTGTCTGCCACGCGCCCGGCAAACGGCCGGCTGAGCAGGGTGGCCAGGTACTGCAGGCCAATGGTCACCCCGGCAACCACCGCACCAAAGCCCAGCTGATCGTGCACATAGCTGGGCAACACCGCGATCGGCAGGCCGATGCAGAGGAATGCGATAAAGGTGTAGAAGACGATCGACAGGATCTGCAGGGTGATGCTGAAGGTACTGCTGGCGGGGGCGGGCTGTTGCGCGGTCATGGGCTCGTTCGCGGGCGGGCGGTTGGGCGTGGCTTCATCATGGCCGTTGCGCGAAGGAAATGAAAGCAGGCTAACGAATTAATCCTCGCGGCTGCCCGCGATGAGGTCCGCCCGGCCACCCGAAGATGACCAGGCCACCTCACTTACCTCAGACCACTACACCCTGGCTACGCAGGTAGTCGTCATAAGTACCGCTGAAGTCCACCACACCGTCCGGCGACAGCTCGATGATGCGGGTGGCCAGCGACGACACGAACTCACGGTCGTGGCTGACGAACAGCAACGTGCCCGGGTAGTTTTCCAGCGCCAGGTTCAGCGCCTCGATCGATTCCATGTCCAGGTGGTTGGTCGGTTCGTCCATCACCAGCACGTTCGGCTTCTGCAGGATCAGCTTGCCGAACAGCATGCGGCCCTGTTCACCACCGGAAATCACCTTCACCGACTTCAGAATCTCGTCGTTGGAGAACAACATGCGCCCCAGGGTGCCGCGGATGACCTGTTCACCGGAGGTCCACTGGCCCATCCAGTCGAACAGCGACACGTCGTCTTCGAAGTCGTGCGCGTGGTCCTGGGCGTAGTAACCCACTTCGGCGCTGTCGGTCCACTTCACGGAGCCGGCATCTGGCGTCAACTCGCCGACCAGCGTGCGCAGCAGGGTGGTCTTGCCGATGCCGTTGGGGCCGATGATCGCCACGCGCTCGCCGGCTTCGACCGTGATGTCGAAGTTCTTGAACAGCACCTTGTCGTCGAAGGCCTTGGCCATTTTCTCGACCACTACGGCCTGACGGTGCAGCTTTTTGGTCTGCTCGAAGCGGATGAACGGGCTGACACGGCTGGAAGGCTTGACCTCGGCCAGCTGGATCTTGTCGATCTGCTTGGCCCGCGACGTTGCCTGCTTGGCCTTGGAGGCGTTGGCCGAGAAGCGGCTGACGAAGGTCTGCAGCTCGGCGATCTGGGCTTTCTTCTTGGCGTTGTCCGACAGCAGCTGCTCGCGCGACTGGGTGGCCGCGGTCATGTACTCGTCGTAGTTGCCCGGGAACAGGCGCAGCTCACCGTAATCCAGGTCAGCCATGTGCGTGCACACGCTGTTGAGGAAGTGACGGTCGTGGGAAATGATGATCATGGTGCTGTTACGCGCCGTCAGAATCGTTTCCAGCCAGCGGATGGTGTTGATGTCCAGGTGGTTGGTCGGTTCGTCGAGCAGCAGCACGTCCGGGTCCGAGAACAGCGCCTGGGCCAGCAGCACACGCAGCTTCCAGCCCGGCGCCACTTCGCTCATCGGGCCGAAGTGCTGCTCCAGCGGAATACCCAGGCCCAGCAGCAGTTCACCGGCGCGCGATTCGGCGGTGTAGCCGTCCATCTCGGCGAACTCGGTTTCCAGCTCGGCGACGGCCATGCCGTCTTCTTCGGTCATTTCCGGCAGCGAGTAGATGCGGTCACGCTCGGCCTTGACCTTCCACAGCTGGCCGTGGCCCATGATCACCGTGTCGATCACGGTGAATTCCTCGTAGGCGAACTGGTCCTGGCGCAGCTTGCCCAGGCGGGTGTTCGGCTCGAGCATGACCTGGCCACCGGACGGGTCCAGGTCGCCGCCGAGGATCTTCATGAAGGTCGACTTGCCGCAACCGTTGGCGCCGATCAGGCCGTAGCGGTTGCCGTTGTTGAATTTGACCGAGACGTTTTCGAACAGCGGCTTGGCGCCGAACTGCATGGTGATGTTAGCGGTAGAAATCAAAGTGCTTGTCCTGCGGGGGTTCCAGAGGTGTATTTAGGCCCTCTTGTCTGTGTTGGGCCAGTTCTGGGCCAATTCGACTCGGGGCGGCAGCTTCTCCAGCTCCCTCCAGTCCGAGGAGGAGCTGATCCATTTCGCGTAGGTAGAGGGCAACATCTCGACGCTGTGACCGAGCGGGTCTGCGATGAACGCAGGGTTCATCCCAACCATCAGGCTCAGGGTTGCAGAGGTGTGGCGGGTGTCGTACTGCCGGCGTTCACGGATGGCCAGCGCCTTGAGCGCTGATTTGAAGGGACGGATTGTAACACTTGGTTAGTCAAGCGCGCACGTAGCTGTTCGTCTCGCCGCCTTATGCAGCAGTGAATTGCGTTGCGTAGCCGCACCCGCTCAAAACTCCAGGTCACCCTGCCGAGCGGGTTCACTGATCGGCTCCAGCAACGCTGCCCCCTGATTTCGTACATTGCCCACAGCCTTGTCGACGGGATACCAGCGAAAATCCTCAGCCGGCCTGCAACCGCCCTGCATGATCGCGACTGCTCGCGCTGGTGATGTGGCCGAGTCAAGCCACTCCCTTGCCGTTTCCGCTGTGAGCACCAGCGGCTTCCTGTCGTGGATGTCTACCAAGCCCTGGTCGGCAGCCGCCGTGATGATCACGAACCCATCGCGTTCATCTGGCTCCAGGCCCTGGTGCACTTCGGCAAGCGCTGCGAAATACAGCGGCCCGCCGTCGGCGCTGGTGATGTAGTAGGGCTGCTTGCGTTTCGGGTCTGCAGGGTCGGGTATCCATTCGAACCAGCCGTTCGCCGGCGCCAAGGCGCGGCCGCCTGGCCATAGCCCTTTGAAGAATTTCCCGGTCACCACAGTCTCGCCCCGTGCATTGATCGGGTCTGGGCGCTTGCCCTTCGCCCAGAACGGCGACCACCCCCACTTGACCCGGTCCACGCTCAGCCCGCCCTCCACCTGGCGAATAATCTCGACACGCGTCGAGGGCGCTACGTTGTAGCGGTCGATTGACGCGTGGTCATAGCCATTGATCACCACCAGGTCCAGTGACAGCTGCCGAAGGTAGTGATCCATCGACTCGTAGATCGAGTACCGCCCACACATATGCACCTCTCGCTTGTCAGAAATTTCGCTGCCCAGGATTGACCGGGCGAACGATGCCGGATTAACTGTATATGCATACAGCCTGCATCGGACCTTCCATCATGACCATCACGTTCCTGGGTACGCCAACCGGCGGTACCGAACCGCTACCGCTGTACTCATTCCATGTCCCGGCAGGTTTTCCATCACCTGCGGCAGACCACCTGGAAGGTCATATTTCCCTCGATGAGCTATTCGACCTCCGCGCGCCGCATGTGTATCTGGTGAAAGTCGAGGGCGACAGCATGCAAGGGGCGGGCATCTATTCTGGTGACATCGTCATCGTAGACCGCGGGCGTGAAGCAGAGCACGACGATATCGTCATAGCAGCAGTCAATAGCGAGCCTGTCTGCAAGCGGCTGCACCGCCGCGCCGGGGTGGTGATGCTCAAGTCCGAGAACCCCGCCTACCCACCGCGTTACATCATGGAAGGCGACGAGCTGGTTGTCTGGGGTGTGGTGCGGTACAGCGTGCGCGACCATGCCCAGTGACCAGGTGTTCGCGCTGATCGACTGCAACTCGTTCTATGCGAGTTGTGAGCGTGTGTTCCGGCCCGATTTGGCCAGGACGCCCATCGTCGTGTTGAGCAACAACGACGGCTGCGTGATTGCCAGGTCGTACGACGCCAAACCGTTCGTGAAAATGGGCGAGCCGTACTTCCAGGCAAAGGACAGGCTGCGCAAGCATGGGGTCATGGCCTTCAGCAGTAATTACGCGTTGTACGGCGACATGAGCGAGCGTGTCATGACGCTGATCGAGTCGATGGTGCCGGCGACCGAGGTGTACAGCATCGATGAGTGCTTCGCTGACCTGCGCGGCATTCAGGGCAACCTGACCCAGTTTGGCAGGCAGGTGCGTGCGCGGATCTTTCAGTGCACGGGGATCCCCGTGGGCGTGGGGATCGCGGCCACCAAGACGCTGGCCAAGCTGGCCAATCACACCGCCAAGCGCTTGCTGGAGCAGACCGGTGGGGTGGTCGATATCTGCGACCCCTTCAAGCGCGACTGGGTGCTGCGCAATACCGACGTGAAGGAGGTGTGGGGGATCGGCCGGCGAATGACAGCGCACCTTGAGGCGATGGACATTCGCACGGCCATGGACCTGGCCAGAGCGAACCCGGCGACGCTCCGCCAGAAGTTCAGCGTGGTCGTGGAGAAGACCGCCCGGGAGTTGCGTGGCACACCGTGCCTGGAGCTTGACGAAGCTGTACCCCCGAAGCAGGAAATCTGCTGCAGCCGCATGTTTGGCAAGCGGCTTGCCGAGCTTGCGCCAATCAAGCAAGCGGTGGCCACCTACGTGGGTCGAGCGGCAGAGAAACTCCGCGCCCAGGGGTCGGTGTGCAAACGCATGCGCGTGAGCATCCGCACCGGGATGTTCAACCCGGACGAGGCGCATCATGCCCAAGGTGCACTGGTGGAACTGCCTTACCCGACCTGCGACACGCTGCTGATGACCCGGCTGGCCACCGATGCAGTAGCGCGGGTTTTCCGGCCGGGTTTCCGTTACAGCAAAGCTGAGGTGCTGCTGATGGACCTGCGCCAACCTGGCGAGTTTTCCGAAGACCTTTTCGCGCTCAAGCAGTCGGTAGCGTGTGACCGGCTGATGCAGGTGATGGACGACATCAACGAGCGTTGGGGCAGGGGGACCATGAGAGCGGGCAGCGTGCCGGTGTCCCCAGACTGGGGAATGCGTAGGGACATGATGAGCCAGTCATACACCACGCGGATTGATCAGCTGTGGACCGTCAGGTGTTGAGGTACCGTTCGGGGTGGGCGGGGCTTTCTACGGAAGATCGCGTATTGCGGTCTCTGTAGGAGCTGGCTTGCCTGCGATCGGCTGCGCAGCAGTCGTAAATGCTGTATCCGCATTCTGTCTGGCACTGCGCAGATACCGATTTTACGACTGCTGCGCAGCCGATCGCCGGCAAGCCAGCTCCTACACCAGCCGATCGCAGCAAGCCAGCTCCTACACCATTCGGGCAAAACCTAGAGCTTGTATTGAATGGTGTAGGACGCATCGGTTCGAGGTTCAATGATAACCGGCATGCCGAATAGCTTGCCTTTACATTCGCTGACGACGCAGCGATACACAGACCCCTGCTTGAGCTGGGTCCACAGGCCTTCGTCATGTATCACGATGCGCACGACTCGGTTTTCCGGAGCATCTCTGACCTGAGCAACATGGTGGTCCAGGTCGCAGCCGAATTCCGGCGTGGTGAACTCGGGGTCATAGCCGATCAGCACCCCGTGCCGTTTAAGATCGTCCCTGATACGCTCAATCACGTCGTCTGCTTCTTGTTTTAGCATGATCGTCATCTCACGGTGCTTGAACACATCAAAACTCTAGCTGACCCTGATGATTTTTGCTGTTCAACAAAGCAATCAACGGCCGCTTGACGCTAAACGGCAGCCTGGCCGATCATTGCCTCACCCCGTCATGCCTGCGCGTGTTGAGGCGTGATGCAGAAGCCCGACATAACGTCGGGTTTTTTCGTTATGGGGCAATTACACGATTCAGGATGTGTGGGTTGTTGCGATTTACCAGAAGAAAGCTGTATCGGTTGTTCAGGCGGTGGTTTGTCTACCTCTCTATTGCAGGCGCGATGGGAAGCGCCAACCGGCTGTTCGAGCATTTCTCCTTGTGGAAATCCTGGCATCTGGTCAAAGGCATTGTCGCGCACTGGGTCGTTTACTGAGCTGTCATGCCTCAGCGGCGTTCTACACTTTGTTGAACTGCGACCGTTGATCAGGAGTTTTGTATGGAGCGCTTACTGTTGGGTGCTGTTCTGCTTGCCATGGCCAGCCTGGCCAATGCCGATATGCCGTTGGTGAACGCTAACTGCCCGGGCAACATTGAAGTGCATGCGGACGAGGGCGGGCCGGTGTATATCAATGGCAAGGAAGCAAAGCTGAAAAAATTCAGTGATGCCTACTACGAGGCCAAGGGCAGCGGGGTGACCATTTCCATTACGATCAACCCCGACGAGTCGCTGGGGGTGTCGTACACGGGGAAAGGGGGCGTGAATGGGGTGTGTGAACTGACTGAGCAGGATTGAGCACAGTCGTTCATATAGCGAACAAGAATATTGGCGCTTTGCTGGCGCGGTTTAATATAGTCACGCCTACAACTAAAACAGGGGCTTTTCTGCTTCGCCAATTTTGCAACGTACTTGCAGGGGGCTGCAGGAGTGTGTCGCGTGAAGAGCCCAATATCATTCGCAGGTGCAATACTGATGTCGGCTTTGGCTACAAGTTTCATTGCGGGGTGTGCACAAAACCCTGATGTTCGTGATGGCCACGATTATACGTCTGGCATTACCGACAAGAGCCCGCCGGATTATCTAGGGTGCGTCAAGGAAGAGTTGCATGGCAGTGCAACGACGTATGAAGTCGGTACCGGTGACGCGCTGAAGCTGTTCGTTGACAGTACTGATCCCACTACTGCCAACGGCTTGATAGAGCTGCGTAACGCCGGCACGCACCATCAATTCACCGCCTACCAACGTGATGCCTGGTATGACCACGGGCGGTTACTGGACGCGGCACTCATGTGCTCCAAAGCCTGATCGTAGTGTAGGAGTTGACCTGTGATCGGCTGTTGTAGGAGCTGGCTTGCCGGCGATCGGCTGGTGTAGGAGCTGGCTTGCCTGCGATCGGCTGCGCAGCAGTCGTAAATCCTGTATCCGCATTCTGTCTGGCACTGCGCAGATACCGATTTTACGACTGCTGCGCAGCCGATCGCAGGCAAGCCAGCTCCTACAAGGATCGCGTAGAACCCGGTACAGAGTTACCGCCGCGCATATGGAATGCGCCGCAAGTTCTACCTTGGTGGATTAGTGCATTGGCAAAAGCATGGCTAAAATGCACCCTGTCCACTTGGGTCAATTGCAAATGCCTACACTTCGCATTCTTTTCTGCTCCGTATTGGTCGTCGGCCTTGCCGGCTGCGCAAACCCTGGTAAGCCCACCGCCAGCAAGCTGACCAACAAATCCCCCGATGTCTATGCCGCGTGTGTCTTGCCAAAGTGGCAAGCACTGGCGCCGCTGACTACGCAGAAGTCCATCAGCCACGGTTATCGGCTGACCGCGCCCAGCGCAGTGGCATCGGATGAAGTCCTCGAAGTGGTGGAGAGCCGCGCAGGCAGCCGGGCGACGTTTTACAAAGGCAGCTTCCTGTCGGGCAACAAGCTGCGCCAGGCGGCGAGGGAGTGCCTGGATTGACTGCCCCATAGCCCGACCCGCCGGCATGAGCGGGCCGCGGCTTTTCTAGCGCATTTCAACCTTCAGGTTCATTTGCCGGCATTGCACCTCCGCGTCCACCTTGCTCGGGTAGCTGGGTTTGAGCCGCTCCTTCGCATGGTTGTCATAGATGTCGAAGCCCCCGCATACCGTAGCTGCGCAGTACCTGCCACTGATGCGCAAGGACTCCCTTTCGATGGGCACAGCAGGAACGATAACGAATCGTGGTTGCATTGATCGTGCCTCCCCAGGCAGAGACTTAAGTATTAGTACCGCAAGGGATAACCAGCAAGGAAACTCATGGATAAATGAGCAGGGCGCACGATCAGCGACCCGTTGGTCGGATTGTGTAAGGTTTTGGTAAAACCGACTGCAACGTACGCATCAGTGGGTACTCTGTTCTAGATAGTCCAAACCGATGATTCAACAGATGAACACACTTCCGTCGCAGCTCAATGCTGAACGCGGGGCGTTCTCCAGTTTCGAGGCGTGTCGCAATACCCAAAAGGGCCCTGTGGTGATTCTCGCCTCAGGGGCCTCGGCCAGGCAGTTCCCCTTGCGTGAATTCGCCCACCTTCCCGTCATTGCCATGAATGGTTCAGTCGCGCTCACCGCCGCCTGCGGGATAAAGCCGTTTTTCTACGTCTGCACCGACAAGAGCTTTCGTGATCAACAGCCTGAGCTGTTTGCCACGGCCTTGCGTGACAGCGAGCGCCTGGCCCTGTGGCCCGAGCAGTTCGCCGGCGCGGATATTCCGGCAGGCACCGAGTGCTACCCGCTGCACAAGGCCGACAACCCGGGAGTACTCGATGGCTTGCGCGGGCATGGTGCAAGCCATGTCTGCAGTCGCGCGCTGTGGAGCAAGCGGGCGCGCTCGATCGCCTTCAGCAAGGACCTGTCCAGTGGCTACTACGATGCTCGCACGGTGGCCTATGTCGCCCTGCAGCTGGCGTACCACCTGGGTTTCGAGCAGGTGCTGATGGTTGGTGTGGACCTCGACCAGTCGCTGGGCCGTTTTTACGAGAACGGCGAGGGCGAATGTTCACCTTGCGGGCTCGACCAGCACTGGGACAGCCGCATCCTGCCATCGCTGGCGCTGATGGCTGAGCACGTAGTCAACGAACATTTTCAGGTGTACAACCTGTCTGCCGTGTCGCGCATCCCGCCGGCGTTGATCCCCCGAATCGGCCTGGCCGAAGCGCGGCGCATCGCGGCCTGAACATTACCGGCGCAAGAAAGCGAGTGCGCAGGCCGGGGCAGGGCGCTACAGTGCGCCGACCTTGCCACGCAGTGAGTATCTTGCATGTCCAGCGCCTTCACCTTCATGCATTCCCCGGTTGGTACCCTGACCCTGGTGGCCCGCGGCGATTGCCTGGCCGCCGTGCTGTGGCAAGAAGAGCGGGAAAACCGCGTGCGCCTGGGCGCGCTGCACCGTGATGATCAGCAGCCGATACTGCGCGAGGCCGCGCGCCAGTTGGGTGAGTATTTTGCCGGCAAGCGCCGACGTTTCGAGCTGGCGCTGGACTTTGCCGGTACCGAGTTCCAGCGCCAGGTGTGGGCGGCGCTGCTGACCATTCCATTTGGCGAGACGCGCAGCTACAGCGACATCGCCCGGCAGATCGGCAGCCCCAGTGCGGTAAGGGCGGTGGGCGCGGCCAACGGGCGTAACCCGATCTCGATCATCGCGCCGTGCCACCGCGTGATTGGCGCGTCCGGAAGCCTGACCGGTTTTGCCGGTGGCTTGCCGGCCAAGCAATTCCTGTTGGCGCTGGAAGGGCGACAGAGCCTGGCGTTGGACTTGTAGCCGATACAGCCCGCAGCCCGGCGGCATCAGCTGAGCGCATAGACCATCAGGCAGATCACCAGCGCTACCGCGGAGCCCGCCATCAACGTGTACTGGCGATGTGCCCGACGTGCATGCGGCCGCACTTCCCGCAAGTACTGCGCGGGCGGCGGTGCATCCGGGCGGTGGCGCAACCCCTCGGCAATGTCGGCCAACTGGCCCTGGATCAACAGCCCTACCAGGTAGTAGGTGCTGGCAAAACTGGCCAGGGTCAAAAGCAGGTATTTCATGCCGCTGGCGCGTCCAGCGGTACGCCAATGGCGCAGGAAGCCAGGGTATCCAGCACGATCATGCCTTCGTCACGTTCGCCCAGCGCCGCCAGCAATTGGCCCTGGCTGCCCCAGGCGGCCGAGCCACCGGCACCCACGAAGTTGTCGGCAGGGCCGACGCAGTTGGCCATCAACACCGGAATACTCAAGTTACGCGCCACTTGCGGGTAGTGCTCGTAGCCTTCGCGGATACCCTTGGCAGTCTTCGCCACGCTCACCAGGTACAGCTGCGCGCCACGTGCGCGCGCGTCTGCGGCATGCGCCATGAACATCGATTCGTAACAGATGGCAGGCGCCACCTGCAGCTGCCCGGCCGCGAACACCAGTGGCTGGTCACCGGCCGCGAAAAACGCCAGCTCGTCGGCATGCAGGCGCTGTTTGGCGTACGCCAGCGGCGGCTGGCGGGGGCGCAGGATCGGCATGCCGATCTGTATGCCCGCTGGGGTAGGCAGCGGCAGGCCCACGGCGATGCAGATATTCAGGCGGTCACAGAGTGCCTGCAACGGCTCGAGCCGGGCAGAGTTGATCGGCAATGCCACCTGCCGGGCCAGGGTGGGCTCGTAGCCGGTCAGCGACAGTTCGGGAAACACCACCAAGTCGGCGCCCAGCGCTGCGGCCTGCTCGATGCAGCGCAAGTGCCGGTCAAGGTTGCCTGGCAAATCGCCTTTGCGTGATGCCAGCTGGACGGCGCAGAGTTTCATGGGTGAGTCCCTTCCCTGATACAGATCGAAGGGCCGAGCATACTCTCGGCAGGATCGCCTGTGCCAGTGAAGGGATTTTCAGGAGGCTGGCTGGGGCGCGAAACGCTGGCGGAACCAGTCGTTCAACATGGCTTTTTCCGCAAACAGCCGGTCGCTGCTGCTGGTCACCCGGCCCGGGCGGCTGAGGTACATCTTGTCACTGACCCGTTCTTCAGCCTGCTGGCTCGGTTGGCCGGG
The DNA here is from genome assembly GCF_039672635.1 of Pseudomonas sp. P39-UII1. Classification (NCBI taxonomy): domain Bacteria; kingdom Pseudomonadati; phylum Pseudomonadota; class Gammaproteobacteria; order Pseudomonadales; family Pseudomonadaceae; genus Pseudomonas; species Pseudomonas sp. P39-UII1. The sequence continues at coordinate 30,968 of NZ_JBDFPP010000010.1, read as the reverse complement.
CTGGCTCAGGGTGTAGCTGAGGTCGATGGTCGGCCAGGTGATGTCGCGCATGAAGCGCACATCGTAGGCACGGCTGTGCCACGGCTCGAAACGGCCGGCCAGGTCGATGTCACGGATGTCGATGACCAGTTGCTGGCCCGGTTGCAGGTAGCGCTGGCCAAGCTTCTGCAGGAATTGAGCAAGGGTCTTGATCACGTAAGCGTCGGCGCCGCGCTCGTAGCCTGCGCTGTCCAGGCTGGCATCGCGGAATTTTTCCGGGTGATCGAAATGCACCTCGACCTGCGCAGGTGGGGTGGCTTGTGCCATGCTGTTGGTTGATAGCGCCATCAGCGCGGCACAGACAAGAACGGTACGCATGATGCACCTCCGGGGCGGGCTACGTATTCGTCCATTTTACGCCTGCCAGGGTGCGGCAGCAGAGGAACATTGTAATGAGCCGGTTTCGGCGGGTAGCCGCCAACAGCCACGGGCGTGACCTGGCCGTTGGCGATATTCACGGGCATTTTCGGCGCCTTGAGCAGTGCCTGGCCGCAGTGGGCTTCGACCCGCAGGTGGACCGGCTGTTCAGCGTCGGCGACCTGGTTGACCGCGGCCCGCACAGCGAAGAAGCACTGGCCTGGTTGGCCAAGCCGTGGTTCCACGCGGTGCAGGGCAACCACGAGTCGCTGGCCATCACCCACCTGTATGGCGGGCGGCTTGACCTGGAGATGTACCGGGCGGCGGGCGGTGGCTGGTTCATCGACTTGCCCAGTGACCAGCAAGCGGTGTTTGTCGAGCAGTTCCTGCAACTGCCGATTGCCATGGAGGTACAGACCCCGGCCGGTTTGATCGGCCTGCTGCACGCTGATAGCCCCTTCGCTGACTGGGCCGCATTGCGCGAGAGCCTGCTGTTCGACGATGACGCAAAAGTCCGCGAGGTCTGCCAGTGGTCGCGTCAACGCCTGAAGGCCAGTGATACCCAAGCCGTAGAAGGCGTGCGAGCCCTGCTGGTCGGGCACACACCGGTGTTGCAGGCCAAACGGTTGGGCAACGTCTGGCACCTGGACACCGGTGGCTGGGCCAGTGGCCATTTCAGCCTGATGGACATGGCCACCTTGGCCCTGCTCAGCCCTGCACCAGGTGAACCAGCAACGCCGCCGCCAGCAGCATCAACATGACCCCCGATGCCCGCTCCAGCCCGGGCAGTGCATGGGTGAAGCGGCGTAGCAGGCGTTGATTGCCGATGGCCACGGCCACCAGCAGGTCCCAGAGCAGCACGATGCTGAACATCCAGGCACCATAGGCCCACTTCCAGCCGGCACCACTGCTGGCGACCATGCTCGCCAGGCTGGCATAGAACAGCGCGTTCTTGGGGTTGAGGATGCCAGACACAAAGCCCATGCTCAGCCCCCGCCACCAACCCCGAACAGCCCCGCGCGCGTCGACGACAGCCAAGTCGGACTGCCCGGCATGGCGCAGGAACAGCGCGCCGATGTACAGCAGGTAGGCCGCACCGGCCAGCTGCAGGGCGATGAACAGCGCACTGCCTTCGCGCAGGATGGCCAGGCCGGCGAAGGCCACGCCGATGAACAGGCCATTGGCCAGGGCGATGCCCAGGCAGGCACCGCTGGCCACGCGCCAACCGGCATTGATCGAGGTGCGGGCAACGAGGAAAAAGTCCGGCCCGGGTGACAGCAGGGCGAGGAAGTGGGCGAGGGCGACGATCAGGAACTGCTCCATGGGCTGGGCTTGCTCAGGTGAGAAAGCCGCAGTGTGGAGGCAGGCCAGGCGCGGGTATTGAAGATTATTGCAGGTGGGCCGACACCTGCCGGTATTCGCCAGGCGTCACTCCCACGTGCGCCTTGAACACCCGCTGGAAATGGCTCTGGTCGGCGAAGCCCAACCGGTAAGCCACCTCGGCCAGGGCAAGCCCTTGGCGGAGCAAATGCCGGCCATGGTTAACCCGGGCATTGATCAGGTAGGCATGCGGCGTCAGCCCGGTTGCGGTGCGGAACGCCCGGATCAACTGGTAACGGCCAAGGCCTGCCTGGCGGGCCAGTGCTTCAAGGCTCAACTGTGCAGGATCTTGCGCTTCGATATGCTCGATCAGGCCTTTCAAGGCTGGCAGGGCCAGTTCAGGCGCTGGAGCAGGCGCCAACGGCGGGTGGGTGGAAAAATCCTGGTCCCCCATGAAGGCGATCAGCGTGGCTTCCTTCTCGCCGATGCTCGCGGCAGAAAACAGCAGATCATTCAGCGCGCAAAACGCGTGATACAACGCCGGTGCCCGGCTGATTCGGGCCGGTGCCCCAGGCTCGGCCGCATCAAGCCCGGATTCCAGGCGCATGGCGGCCAGCCAGTGCGCATCCACATGCAGCATCTGGTAGCTCCAGGCCTCGCCGGGCGCGGGGTTGCACGCATGCACCCGCTGCGCGGGCACCAGCACCACGGTGCCTGGCGTCAGGCGTTGCTGGCCTTCGGCAGCACCGGTGAAGTGGCTATGGCCTGCGTCCACAGCGCCCATGGAAAAGGTCGGGTGGCTGTGCGCCTTGTAGCAGGCGCGGCTATGGCAGGCGCGGCGGCTTTCCACCCAGGGCAGGGCGGGGTCGCGCCAGAGGGAGGCTTGGGCTAAAGCGCGAGTGCGAGACATGGCGGCTTCCTCGGTAGGGCCGCAAGCTTAGCAGCGCCAACCATACCGGGGCAAAACGGAGGAGGCTCCCGGGCGGAGCCTCCCCAGGCCTTGGTCAGCTTCATCCATTTGGAGGGCGGCACAGCGTAAGCCAACAGGCGAGCCCGCATAGCGCATGGGGGGGGCCATACAGTTTTATTCTCTGGCTGTACCTTGACCGGATGGCCGGTAAGCGCCGAAATGACTGGCTGATGACAAGGAGAAGAACATGGACCTTTCGAGCCTGCTGCTATTCATCCCCGCCTGCTTCGCCCTGAACATGGCGCCGGGGCCGAACAACCTGCTGTCGCTGCACAACGCCAGCCGTTATGGCCTGCGTACCGCCTGCGTGGCGGGTGGTGGGCGTATCGTCGCCTTCAGCGGCATGATCGCCCTGGCCGCCATGGGCCTGGCCGTGGTCTTGCACACCAGCGAATACCTGTTCCTGGCGATCAAGGTGGCGGGCGCGGCCTACCTGTTCTACATCGCCTGGCAACTGTGGCGTGCCCCGGTGGGCGAAGCGCTGGTGGCTGGTGAGCAACCACGTGGCGGCTGGCGCCTGGCGCGGCAGGAGTTCTGGGTGGCAGCGGGCAACCCGAAGGCGATCTTGATCTTCACCGCCTTTCTGCCCCAGTTCGTTTCAGTCGGCAGCCCTACGCCAGTGAGTGAGCAGTTCCTCTACCTGGGTGTGCTGTTCCTGTTGCTGGAGTGGGCGGCGATCGCCATCTACGCGGGCCTGGGTGCCTACCTGCAGCGCTGGTTCAGCCAGCCCGGGCCGCGGCGGATGTTCAACCGGGCCAGCGCATCCCTGCTGGGCTGCGCTGGCCTAGGGTTGCTGGCAGCGCGCCGCTAGAACTGCCAGCGCACGCCCAGGTTCACGCCGCTGGCTTCCTGCTGGCGGCTGTCCAGGTTGCTGGCGTACTGCACACCGCCGTGCAGGCTCAGCGCTGCGTTCACCTGGGCGACCAGACCGGTTTCAAGCTGCAGCGAGGTGCAGCGGTAATCGGTCTTGATCGAGTCCACGCCATCAAACGTCAGGGTGTCGCGGCCACCGTCGCCATGCCACAGGTTGACCTGCGCGTAGGGCTGCAGCAGGCGGGCGCTGCTACCGGTGAAGCTGCCCTCCAGGCGCACGCCGAGGCGGCCGGTCAGCTCCACCTGGGCGTCGTAGGTAACATGCGAAATGCTGTCGTTGGCGCTGTCGAGTGACACCTTCTGGGCGATGAGCTGGGCCTGCGGTTCGACGGTCCAGCGTTCGGATACGCTGATCGGGTAACCGGACTCCAATGAAGCCGTCCAGGCGTGGCCGTTGATGTTCAGCTTGTCGCCACGCTGGGAGCGGGCGCGGCCGTCCAGGTCGGTGTACTGCAGCACGGCATCGAGGTACCCGCGCTGCGGGCCGACCAGCGTCCAGTAGGCACCCACGCTGTCCCCATCGAGCGTGAGGTCACCGACACTGCGGTCCTCGACGGCCAGGGCGAAGCCTTTTACATCAGCCTCCAGGCGGCTGTGGCTGACGTAAATGCCCACCTGCTGGCGGTAACCGCTGTCACTGACGCGGGCATACAGGTCCTGACCTACCTTGAAACCGTACAGGTCGCCGTCCAGGCTCGGGCTGACCGTGCCACTCCATTGCTGGCGCAAGGTGCCGCCATAGGCTTGGCCCCAGGCTGCGGGCAGGCCACCCTGGCCGTCGAGCAGTTGCTGATCGCCCTGGCGTTGGTGGAACGTGCCAAGGGCCTGGCGGGCGATAAGGGCGGCGCCGCGTGGGGCAGCCGCGTAAACCGGCACTTCGGGGCGGTACAGCGGCGTGCTGACGCCGGCTACCGGCGCAGGCAGTTCGGCCTGGCCAGGGGCGGGGGCTGCCACCGGCGGCGTGGCCGCCGGCTCCACGGGGTCTACCGGGGTGCCAGGGTCAACCGGTACGCCCGGCTCTGGCGTCACGGGGGCGACTGGCGGTGCCGCCACCAGCGTGGAACGCAGGAACCAGCTGTTTTCCGAACCTGCGGTGACACCGCCCTTGAACAGCCGGTAATCGTAGGCGCCTGCCGACAATGTCTGCGTCTGCGTAAACGCGGTGGCGCTGCTGGTGGCGCCGTCGCGGGCTTCGACCACCTGGATACCGTTTTGCGGCGTGGCCGCACCCGCGCCGCCCAGGTTGTTGACCAGCAGGCGGGTGCTGCCGCTGATGGCCCCTTGGCTGACCACCAGCCGGTCGGAGGCAGCGTCGTCACCGGCCAGTACGCTGTTCACACGCAATACGCCGTCGTTGCCTTGGTAATCACCCTTGATCGTGAGGCGCCCCTGGGCATCGTTGCCGCCGCTCAAGTCAATTGTGCCGGCGTTGGTTAGCGTTGCGCGTTGCCCTTCGGTGAACGCCGCAACCGTGCCCTGGCGGGAACGCAATGCGCTGCTGCCATCAAGGCTCAACGTGCCCGTTGCGCTATTGGCATCACCCAGCGTCATCGTGTCGTCGAGTGTAAGGCTGCTGTTGTCGGTCAGGCTGATCGACTCCCAGTTGGGATACAGCGCGCCGCCCGCCACCTGGCTGTTACTGAAGCGCACGCTGTCATTGCCGTCGCCGCCGTCCAGCGGGTTGACCAGGGTGTTGCCGTCGAGGTTGCTGATAGTGGCCTGGTCATTGCCCAGGCCCATGTCGACCCGGCCACCGATGCTGCCGCCCGACCAGTTGAAAACGTCGTCGCCGGCACTGGCCAGTACGTTGCCGCGCAGGGCGCCGCCACTGATGGTGATCGTGTCCACACCGCCACTGGTGCTGATGTTGCCGCCGATGGTGCCACCGCGCAGGATGATGGTGTCGTTGCCGAAACCGCTCACCAGGTTGCCATCGATGAGGGTCGCTACGGCCGTGTCCTGGGACATTTCGAAGAAGTTGTTGGCGAGTTTGAGGTCTACCCGGCCGATGCGCCCGCCACTGAAAATGGCCCGGTCGCCATCTTCGAAGGCACCGATGATGCGCCCGTCGGACATGCTGAAGGTGTCGTAGCTTTCACCCTGGTTCAGTGACTGAACCGTGCCGCCTGTCATGGTGAAGTCATCGATGGCCGGTGTCTGCACCACGGCACCCAAGGTGTCGCCGGCCGCGACGGTCAGGTTCGCAGCGTGAATCGCGGCAGGCAAGGCAAGCAGGGGTAACGCGGCAGCGGCCAGCAAGTGAGGAAAACGCATCGGCAGGTCTCCGTGTCCATGTGAGAGGGACCACTACCTGGCGCCCCCCGATGGGTGCAACACCGGCCCTGCCTGCTTTGTAAGTAAATGCCCGCCAGTGGACAACTGGCAGAAATGTTAGGTGGCCCGTAGCTATCAGTCGCGATAGAACGTCTGCACCAGGTGGTAACCGAACTTGCTCTTGATCGGCCCGTGCACCACGCGCAGTGGCTTCTTGAAGATCACCTGGTCGATCGCGCCCACCATCTGCCCGGGGCGCACCTCGCCCAGGTCGCCGCCGCGCTTGCCCGAAGGGCAGGTGGAAAACTTCTTGGCCAACACGTCGAAGGCCTCGCCGTTGGCGATGCGCTGCTTGAGCTTTTCGGCTTCGTCAGCGGTCTTGACCAGGATGTGGCGGGCTTGAGCTTTCATGGGACACCTGTGCTTCGGGGTAAAAAAAGGGCGCCATTATGCCTGATCGCGCAGCTGCGTGCGGTCACGCAACTGCACGAGCACCTTAGGGGCAAGGCGCGGGTTACTTATTCCACCTTGGCCTTCTTCACATCCTTCGACGCCGACCACACACGGTAACGCACCTCGACACCTTCCGGCACATACACCACGACCGGTAGCTTGCTGTTGTAGCGCAGCATGAAACCTTCACCGACTACCGGTACGAAGTCCTTTTTCTTCTTGCCGTCCGGGCAGGCCATCAGGGTGCTGGCAGGGCCGCCGACCTTGTCCAGGCGGTAGTAGGTGTAGCCCCAGCCTTCGAGGGTACGCTCTTCCAGGCTGCCGGCCAGGCGCTGGCGGTTGCAGTCGACCTCCAGCGTCTTGCCAGCCAGAATTTCCAGCTTGTAGGCGTATTCATCGGCTTGTGCCGGCAGGTGGATCACCTGCCGGGTGAAGCCTTTTTCTGCATCGGGGTAGGGTGCGACGTCTTTGAGGCTGGCGGCCATCGCCGGGGCGGCGGCTGCCAGGGTCAGGGCCAAAATCACGGGCAGTGGGGTTGGGCGCATACGGCCTCCTTGCAATTGAACGGGTGCCAGGCCAACGCCAGGCCCAGGCCGGCCATCACTGGGCCAACCAGCCACCATCGACGTTCCAGGCGGCGCCGCGGACCTGGCTTGCGGCCTCGCTGCACAGGAATAGTACCAGTTCACCCAGGTGCTCAGGCGTGACGAAGGCCAATGAAGGCTGTTTCTCGGCCAGCAGATCCGCCTGCGCTTGCTGCGGGTCAATACCCTTGGCGGCACGCTCGTCGATCTGCTTCTGCACCAGCGGGGTCAGCACCCAGCCCGGGCAGATAGCGTTGCAGGTGACGTTGCCGGTGGCCGTTTCAAGCCCCACCACCTTGGTCAGGCCGACCACGCCGTGCTTGGCAGCCACGTACGCCGCCTTGCCGGTGGAACCGACCAGCCCATGCACCGAGGCGATGTTGATGATCCGCCCCCATTCGCGCTCACGCATGCCCGGCAGCGCCAGGCGCGTGCCGTGGAACACCGCTGACAGGTTCAGGGCGATGATCTTGTCCCAGCTTTCCACCGGGAATTGCTCAACCGGCGCGACGTGCTGAATACCCGCGTTGTTGACCAGAATATCGACGCCGCCGAACTCGCGCTCGGCGAAGGCGAACAGTGCTTCGATCTGGGCCACATCGGCAAGGTCGGCCGGGTGGTGCGCAGCCTTGCCGCCATGCTGCGCAACCTCGGCCAGTGCCGCTGCGGGGTCGCCAAACCCGTTGAGCAGAATGTTGGCTCCGGCGCGCGCCAGGACCTGGGCGATGCCCAGCCCGATGCCACTGGTGGAACCGGTGACCAGTGCAGTTTTACCGCTGAGTGTCATGCCAATCCTCCTTGCAACGAAATGCCCGCGATAAGGCCGCTGCGCACTACCGCCGCGGATCAAACGCCTCCCGCAAGGCATCCCCGATAAACACCAGCAACGACAGAATCACCGCCAGTGCAAAGAATGCAGTAAAGCCCAGCCACGGCGCCTCCAGGTGCTGCTTGCCCTGCGTCACCAGCTCACCCAGCGAAGCGCTCCCGGCCGGCATGCCAAAGCCCAGAAAGTCCAATGCGGTCAACGTGGTGATGGCCCCGGTCAGCATGAACGGCACATAGGTCAGCGTGGCGTTCAGTGCGTTGGGCAGGATGTGCCGGAACATCACCTGGCTGTCCCGCAGCCCCAGGGCGCGGGCAGCCTTGACGTATTCCAGGTTGCGCCCGCGAAGGAACTCGGCGCGTACCACATCGACCAGCGTCAACCACGAAAACAGCGCCATGATGCCCAGCAACCACCAGAAGTCCGGCTCGACGAAGCCACTCAGAATGATCAGCAGATACAGCACCGGCAACCCCGACCATACCTCCAGAACACGCTGCCCAAGCAGGTCGACCCACCCGCCGTGGTAGCCCTGCAAGGCGCCGGCGACCACGCCAATCAGCACGCTGACCACGGTCAGGGCGAAGGCGAACAGCAGCGACACCCGGGTGCCGTACAACACCCGCGCGAGCACGTCGCGGCCCTGGTCGTCGGTGCCCAGCCAGTTGCTGCTGCTCGGCGGGCTGGGGGTGGGCACCTGCAGGTCATAGTTGGGGGTGTCGGCGCTGAACGGGATGGGCGCAAACAGCATCCAGCCACCCTGGCCTTCGATCAGCTGGCGTACATAGGCGCTGCGGTAATCCGGCTGGAACGGCAGCTGGCCACCGAACTGCTGTTCGCTGTAGCGCTTGAGCGCTGGCACGTACAGCTCGCCCTTGTAGCCAAGCAGCAAAGGCTTGTCATTGGCCACCAGCTCCGCCCCGAGGCTCAGCAGCAACAGGCCGGCGAACAGCCACAACGACACCCAACCCAGGCGGTTGCGGCGAAAACGCTGCAGGCGGCGACGCGATACCGGGGAGAGCATCAGCGGCTCCTCGCGTCGAAGTCGATGCGGGGGTCGAGCAGGGTGTACGACAGGTCGCCGATCAGGCGGATCAGCAGGCCCGCCAGGGTGAAGATGAACAACGTGCCGAATACCACCGGGTAATCACGCGACACCGCCGCCTCGTAACTCATGCGCCCCAGGCCATCGAGCGAGAAAATCACCTCGATCAGTAACGAGCCTGCAAAAAACACCGTGATCAACGCCTGCGGCAACCCCGCCAGCACCAGCAGCATGGCGTTGCGCAACACATGCCCGTAAAGCACCCGGCGCTCGCTCAGGCCTTTGGCCCGGGCGGTGACCACATACTGGCGGGAGATTTCCTCAAGGAAGGCATTTTTGGTCAGCAGCGTCAGCGTGGCGAACCCACCGATCACCAGCGCACCGACCGGCAATACCAGGTGCCAGAAGTAATCGGCGACCTTGCCCAGCAGGCTGAGCTGGTCGAAGTCGTCAGATACCAGGCCGCGTACGGGGAACCAGTTCAGCGAGGTACCGCCAGCGAACAGCACGATCAGCAGCAGGGCGAACAGGAACGAGGGCAGGGCGTAGCCGATCACGATCAGCGCGCTGCTCCAGGCGTCGAAGCGGCTGCCGTGGCGCACGGCCTTGCGGATGCCCAGCGGGATCGACACCAGGTAGGTGATCAGCGTGGCCCAGAAGCCCAGCGACAACGTCACCGGCAGCTTGTCGAGGATCAGGTCGGTGACCTTGGCACCGCGGAAGAAGCTCTGGCCGAAGTCCAGCCGCGCGTACTGGCCGAGCATCAGCCACAGGCGCTCGGGGGCCGACTTGTCGAAGCCGTACTGGCGCTTGATCTCTTCGATCAGTTTCGGGTCCAGGCCACGGGTGGCGCGGGATTCACCGTGCATCACTTCAGTGCGCGCCCCTGGTGCACCGCCGCCGATGCCTTGCAGCCTGGCCACGGCCTGCTCCACGGGGCCACCGGGCGCGGCCTGAACAATGGCGAAGTTGACCAGCAGGATCGCCAGCAGCGTGGGGATGATCAGCAGCAGGCGCCGCAGGATATAGGTGGTCATGGCGTGGCCTTTTGGCGCTCGGCCATCTGCGCGTTGGTCAGCGCGCTGGGGCTGACTTCCCACCAGCTGTCCAAGCCTTCGTCATAGGCGGGCTGCACCTTGGGCAGGCCGAAGCGGTTCCACCACACGGTCGAGCTGCCCGGCGGGTAATAGTTGGGGATCCAGTAGTAGTTCCACTGCAGCACCCGGTCCAGCGCGTGGGCGTGGCGCAGCATGTCGGCCTGGGTGTCGGCGCGCACCAGCCCGTCGATCAGGCTGTCGACGGCGGGGTCTTTGAGCACCATCAGGTTGTTGGAACCTGGGTCGTTGGCCGCCGCAGAGCCGAAGTAGTTGTACAGCTCGGCGCCCGGCGACAGGGTGGTCGCATAGCCGGTGACGATCATGTCGTAATCGCGGGCCATGACGCGGTTGACGTACTGCGCCGAGTCGACGTTGCGGATGTTCAGGGTGATGCCGATCTGTGCCAGGTTGCGTTTCCATGGCAGCAGCAGGCGCTCGAGGCCGGACTGCCCATTGAGGAAGGTGAAAGCCAGAGGCTCACCGGCCGCGTTCACCAGCCGATCATTTTCCGGGTGCCAGCCCGCTTGTTCCAGCAACGCCAGCGCCTGCAACTGTTGCGTGCGGATGATCCCCGAACCATCGGTTACCGGTGCCGTGAACACCTGGCTAAAGACTTCGTCCGGCACCGTGCCGCGCAGCGGTTCCAGCAGTTGCAGCTCGCTGGCATCGGGCAGCGCGCGCGCGGCCAGCGGGGTGTTGGCGAACACGCTCTGCTGGCGGATGTACAGGTTGCGCATCATCTGCCGGTTGCTCCATTCGAAGTCCCAGAGCATGGCCAGTGCCTGGCGCACGCGGCGGTCCTTGAACTGCGGCTGGTCGAGGTTGAACACGAACCCCTGGGCGGTCTGTGGCTTGGCCGGGCCCAGGTGGGCGCGCTGCAAGCGGCCGTCGTCCAGTTGTGCGCCGTTGTAGCCGAGGGTGTAGGCGGTTGCGGAAAACTCGCGGTTGTAGTCGTAGCCACCGCCCTTTAGCACCTGGCGCGCCACTTCGGTGTCACCGAAGAACTCGACGCGGATACGCTCGAAGTTGAAGCGGCCGCGGTTTACCGGCAGGTCCTTGGCCCACCAGCGCGGGTCGCGCTCGAAGGTGATGCTGCGGCCGTTGTCGATGCGCCCGATGCGGTACGGGCCACTGCCGACCGGCGTGTCGAAGCCGGCGCCGTTGGCGAAGTCGCGGTGTTGCCAATCGTGTTCGGGCAGCACCGGCAGGCTGGCGAGGTCCAGCGCCAAGGCGCGGCCGTGGGGCTGCTTGAAGTCGAAGCGTATGCGGTGCGGGCCTTCAACGGTAACACCGGTGACGTCGGCGAACTGGGTGCGGTACTTGAGGCTGCCCTGGCTCATCAGTTTCTCGAAACTGAACCGTACATCTTCGGCGCGTACCGGCTTGCCGTCGGCGAAGGTGGCCCTGGGGTCGATCTCGAAGCGTAGCCAGGCGTCTTGCGGGCCGCGCTCCATGCGCCGGGCGATCAGGCCATAGACGGTGTAGGGTTCATCGAACGAGCGCACCGCCAGTGGCGCATACAGCCAACCGTCGACCTCGCTGACGCCGGTGCCTTTGTCGATGTAGGGCAGAATATGGTCGAACTGGCCGATCTCCATGGCCGAGCGGCGCAGGGTACCGCCCTTGGGGGCGTCGGGGTTGACGTAGTCGAAGTGGCGGAAGCTTTCAGCGTAGCGGGGCGTTTCGCCGTAGACGGTGAGGGCGTGGGTGGGTGCAGCCAGGGCCGCAAGGCTCATGCACGCCAGTACCAAGCCCAGAAAAACCTGTAGGAGCGGGCTTGCCCGCGATGAGGCCCGGCCAGACAACGGCGTTGCCTGCTCGGGCCTTATCGCGGGCAAGCCCGCTCCTACAAGGATATTCATCGCCAGTGAGGACTTAGTCCTGACGGCTGGTCACTTCCAGCAGGTGGTAACCGAACTGGGTCTTCACCGGGCCTTGCACGGTGTTGATCGGGGCGCTGAACACCACAGTGTCGAATTCCTTGACCATCTGGCCTGGGCCGAACGAGCCCAGGTCACCGCCCTGGCGGCTGGACGGGCAGGTGGAATTGGCTTTGGCGATTTCAGCGAAGTCGGCACCGGCTTCGATCTGGGCTTTGAGCTCGTTGCATTTGTCTTCGCTGCTGACGAGGATGTGGCGGGCGGTTGCGCGTGCCATGGGGTACTACTCCTTGGGTGAAAAGGGCAAGCCTAGCGCACTTGCTTGGGAAATGTCTCGCAAGGCTTGCTGTACGCTTCCTACAGCCGTGCCGCAGCTTCGCGCAGCAGGCTTTGCGTCGCTTCCCAGCCCAGGCAGCCATCGGTAATCGACACGCCGTACTTCAGCGGGCCTTTGCCCAGTGCCTGGCAGCCATCGAACAGGTGGCCTTCGAGCATGACCCCGACAATCGACGTATCACCGCCCAGGCGCTGGGCCAGCACGTCCTCGAACACAGCCGGCTGACGCGCCGGGTCTTTAGCGCTGTTGGCATGGCTGCAATCGACCATGATCCGTGCCTGCAGGCCGGCCTTGGCCAACCCTTGGCGGGCCTGGGCAATGCTGGTGGCGTCGTAGTTCGGGCCTTTGTGGCCGCCGCGCAACACCAGGTGGGTGTCCGGGTTGCCCAAGGTCTCGATGATCGCTGGGTAGCCTTGCGCATCCATGCCGAAGTGGCGGTGCGGGGCGGCGGCGCTGCGCATGGCGTCACAGGCAATGGCCACGCCGCCGTCGGTGCCGTTCTTGAAACCGACCGGCAGCTCCAGGCCGCTGACCATCTCGCGGTGCACTTGCGACTCGGTGGTGCGCGCACCAATCGCCGCCCAACCCAGCAGGTCGTCGAAGTAGCCGGCCGCCATCGGCTGCAGCAGCTCGGTGGCGATCGGCAGGCCGCGTTCGATCATGTTCAGCATCAAGCCACGGGACAGGGCGATGCCGGCATGCATGTCGTCGCTGCCATCGAGGTGTGGGTCGTAGGCCAGGCCTTTCCAGCCCACCGTGGTGCGCGGTTTTTCCACGTAGGCGCGCATCACCAGCAGCAGCTTGTCATCCACTTCGCGGCTGAGGGCGGCCAGGCGGTCGGCGTATTCCAGGGCCGAACGTGGGTCGTGGATCGAGCACGGGCCGACAACAACCAGCAGGCGCGGGTCGCGGCCTTCGAGGATGGCGCGGATGGCCTGGCGCTGGGCCTGGACTTGCTGGGCGTGTTCGACGGTCAGCGGCATCTGCTGCTTGAGCAGGTGCGGGCTGGGCAGGCGGCGGCTGACGGTGGTGTTGGCAGCGTGCGGCTGGGTCAGGGGCAGAGCGAGGTTCGAAGCGTGCATGGCGTAGGTTCCCTGGGCGGACGGCGGGCTCTGGCCCGCGCGGTCGGCCCCTATCGAGGTGTTCGACTGATCGTTGAATTCACATTGGCTGCAGCATTGCCACCACGGATGGACCGGTCGGAGGCGGCAGGCTGGCCCGAACGGGATTGGCTAAATCGCCAGGCGTAGGTGCTTGCGTAGTAATAAGTGGCGTAGTTCATGGCAGTGTCCTCAAGGTGAATCAGTAATTTTGAAAGGCCTGAAACGCAAAACCCCCGGTCGGGGAGCCGACCGGGGGTTTGAGTATTCTCATGTTCGGCGGCCCCTCGAAGGTGGGCGCCGTGTGGGTATCGGCGCCTAGTGGCTAAACCAATACCCAAAATAAAAGCTCGCAGCAGCCTTGCAGCCGGCAACGGCCAGCACAGGGCGCAGGGTGCGACCGGTGTGGTTGGCGTTGTTGCGGGTGTGTTTCGGCATGTTGCTCTCCAGTGAATGAGCCCGAGCTTACTTCAGGTGGCACACGCCGTTCAATGGATAAATGCTATGGCGTCGATATCTGCACAAACTGGATAGTGCTGTGCAGCAGGCGGATATTGCCGGCGTGGTCCAGCCCCTAACCTGACCGGGTCTGAACAATAACAATGGAGACCCTGGCCATGTCCCTGGGATTCGACTACCTCAATGCCATGCTCGAGGACGACCGTGAACAGGGCATCTACCGCTGCAAGCGCGAGATGTTCACCGACCCACGGTTGTTCGACCTGGAGATGAAGCACATCTTCGAGGGCAACTGGATCTACCTGGCCCACGAAAGCCAGATCCCCGAGAAAAACGACTTCCTCACCCTGACCATGGGGCGCCAGCCGGTGTTCATCGCGCGCAACAAGGACGGTGAGCTCAATGCCTTCCTCAACGCCTGCAGCCACCGCGGTGCCATGCTGTGCCGGCACAAGCGCGGCAACCGCGCAAGCTACACCTGCCCGTTCCACGGCTGGACCTTCAACAACAGCGGCAAGCTGCTCAAGGTCAAGGACCCGAGCAACGCCGGCTACCCCGACAGCTTCAACTGCGGCGGCTCCCATGACCTGACCAAGGTGGCGCGCTTCGAGTCGTACCGGGGTTTCCTGTTCGGCAGCCTGAATGCCGACGTCAAGCCGCTGGTCGAGCACCTGGGTGAGTCGGCCAAGATCATCGACATGATCGTCGACCAGTCCCCCGAAGGCCTTGAGGTACTGCGCGGTGCCAGTTCGTACATCTACGAAGGCAACTGGAAGCTCACCGCCGAAAACGGCGCCGACGGCTACCACGTAAGCTCCGTGCACTGGAACTACGCCGCCACCCAGGGCCAGCGCAAGCAGCGCGAGTCGGGGGAGGAGATCAAGACCATGAGCGCCGGGTCCTGGGCCAAGCAGGGCGGCGGTTTCTATTCCTTCGACCACGGCCACCTGCTGCTGTGGACCCGCTGGGCCAACCCCGAAGACCGCCCGGCCTACGAGCGCCGTGAACAGCTGGCCGCCGACTTTGGCCAGGCGCGCGCCGACTGGATGATCGAAAACTCGCGCAACCTGTGCCTGTACCCGAACGTGTACCTGATGGACCAGTTCAGCTCGCAGATCCGCGTTGCCCGGCCTATTTCGGTGAACAAGACCGAAATCACCATCTACTGCATCGCGCCCAAAGGCGAGAGCGCCGATGCCCGCGCCAAGCGGATTCGCCAATACGAAGACTTCTTCAACGTCAGCGGCATGGCCACCCCGGATGACCTGGAAGAGTTCCGCTCCTGCCAGACCGGCTACGGCGGCGGTACCGGCTGGAACGACATGAGCCGCGGCGCGAAACATTGGGTAGAAGGCGCCGATGAGGCAGCCCGGGAAATCGAACTGCAACCGCTGCTGTCCGGCGTGCGCACCGAAGATGAAGGGCTGTTCGTGCTGCAGCACAAGTACTGGCAGGACACCATGATCCAGGCCCTCAAGGACGAGCAGCAACTGATCCCCGTGGAGGCCGTGCAATGAACCTGCATGACACCGTGCGCGACTTCCTCTACCGCGAAGCGCGCTACCTGGACGACGCCCAGTGGGACCAGTGGCTGGAGCTGTACGCCAGCGACGCCACCTTCTGGATGCCCGCATGGGATGACGACGACCGCCTCACCGAAGACCCGCAAAGCGAGATCTCGCTGATCTGGTACGGCAACCGTGGCGGCCTCGAGGACCGGGTGTTTCGGATCAAGACCGAGCGCTCCAGCGCGACCGTGCCCGACACCCGCACCTCGCACAACATCAGCAACATCGAGATCGTCGAGCAGGGTGAAGGCCACTGCCAGGTGCGCTTCAACTGGCACACCCTGAGCTTTCGCTACAAGACCACCGACAGCTACTTCGGCAGCAGCTTCTACACCCTCGACCTGCGCGGCGAACAGCCGCTGATCAAGGCCAAGAAGGTGGTGCTGAAGAACGACTACGTGCGTCAGGTCATCGACATCTACCACATCTGATCCGAGGTAACGCGAACTGCCCGGTGTGCCCCAAGGCGCGCCGCGGCCAGGTTCGCCCGCGAGGTGCAACATGAGCTTCCAGATCGCGCTTAATTTCGAAGACGGGGTCACCCGCTTCATCGAGGCCAACGGCCATGAAACCGTGGCCGATGCCGCCTACCGCCAAGGCATCAACATCCCGCTGGACTGCCGCGACGGTGCCTGCGGCACCTGCAAATGCAAGGCTGAGTCTGGCCGCTACGACCTGGGCGACAACTTCATCGAAGACGCCCTGAGTGAAGATGAAATCGCCGAAGGCTACGTGCTGACCTGCCAGATGCGCGCCGAAAGCGACTGCGTGGTACGCATCCCGGCGTCTTCGCAGGTGTGCAAGACCGAGCAGGCCAGCTTCCAGGCCGCCATCAGCGACGTGCGCCAGTTGTCGGCCAGCACCATCGCCCTGTCGATCAAGGGGGAGTCGCTGAGCGGCCTGGCCTTCCTGCCGGGGCAGTACGTCAACCTCAGCGTGCCCGGCAGCGACCAGAGCCGCGCCTATTCCTTCAGCTCGTTGCAGAAGGACGGCGAGGTCAGCTTCCTGATCCGCAACGTGCCCGGTGGCCTGATGAGCAGCTTCCTCACCAGCCTGGCCAAGGCCGGCGACAGCATGAGCCTGGCGGGCCCCTTGGGCAGCTTCTACCTGCGGCCGATTCAACGCCCGCTGTTGCTGCTGGCCGGTGGTACGGGCCTGGCGCCGTTCACGGCGATGCTGGAGAAGATTGCCGAGCAGGGCAGCGAGCACCCATTGCACCTGATCTACGGGGTGACCAACGATTTCGACCTGGTCGAGCTGGACCGCCTGCAGGCGCTGGCCGCGCGTATCCCCAACTTCACCTTCAGCGCCTGCGTGGCCAACCCCGACAGCCAGTACCCGCAGAAGGGCTACGTGACCCAGCACATCGCGCCGCAGCACCTCAATGGCGGGGATGTGGATGTGTACCTGTGCGGGCCGCCGCCGATGGTCGAGGCGGTGAGCCACTACATCCGCGAACAGGGCATCACCCCGGCCAACTTCTACTTCGAGAAGTTCGCCGCAGCGGCCTGAATTTCCTTGGGGGCCGCTCCCACAGCGTCAGCATGGAGAACTACCAATGAATGCAAGATTCCAAGGCAAAGTCGCCCTGGTCACCGGTGCCGCGCAGGGCATCGGCCGTGGCGTGTGCTGGCGGCTCAAGGCCGAAGGCGCGCAGGTGGTGGCGGTTGACCGCTCCGAGCTGGTCCACGAACTGGCCGGGGAGGGCATGCTGACCCTCATCGCCGACCTCGAACAGCCCACCGACTGCGCCCAGGTCATGGCCACGGCAGTGCAGGCCTTCGGCCGCCTCGACATCCTGGTCAACAACGTCGGCGGCACCCTCTGGGCCAAGCCGTTCGAACACTACGAAGTGGCGCAGATCGAGGCCGAAGTACGCCGCTCGCTGTTCCCCACCCTGTGGTGCTGCCACGCGGCGCTGCCCTACATGCTCGAACGCGGCAGCGGCGCCATCGTCAACGTCTCGTCCATCGCCACCCGCGGTGTCAACCGCGTGCCCTACGGCGCAGCCAAGGGCGGCGTCAACGCGCTTACTGCCTGCCTGGCCTTCGAAACCGCCGGCCGTGGCATCCGTGTCAACGCCACTGCGCCGGGCGGCACCGAAGCGCCACCCCGGCGCGTGCCGCGCAACCAGGCCGAGCAGAGCGAGCAGGACAAACGCTGGTACCAGCAGATCGTCGAGCAGACCCTCGACAGCAGCCTGATGCACCGCTACGGCAGCATCGACGAACAGGTCGGCGCGATCCTTTTCCTGGCCTCGGACGAGGCCTCCTACATCACCGGTGTGACCCTGCCGGTAGGGGGCGGCGACCTCGGCTGAGGCTCCCCCCAGCACACTCCATTTCATCGCTGACCTAACTGGAGCTCTTGCATGACAAGCCCGACCATTGACCGGCTGGAGGCGCTGATCGTCGACCTGCCCACGATCCGCCCGCACAAGCTGGCCATGCACACGATGCAGCAGCAGACCCTGGTGGTGCTGCGCCTGCGCTGCAGCGACGGCGTCGAAGGCATCGGCGAGGCCACCACCATCGGCGGCCTGGCCTACGGCTACGAGAGCCCCGAGGGCATCAAGGCCAACATCGATGCGCACCTGGCGCCGGCGCTGATCGGCCTGCCGGCGGACAACATCAACGCCACCATGCTCAAGCTCGACAAGTTGGCCAAGGGCAACACCTTTGCCAAGTCCGGCATCGAGAGCGCCTTGCTCGACGCCCAGGGCAAGCGCCTTGGCCTGGCGGTTAGCGAGCTGCTTGGCGGGCGGGTGCGCGACAGCCTGGAAGTGGCCTGGACCCTGGCCAGCGGCGACACCGCCCGCGACATCGCCGAAGCCGAACACATGCTGGAGGTTCGCCGTCACCGCGTGTTCAAGCTGAAGATCGGCGCCAACCCGCTGCAGCAGGACTTGAACCACGTGGTGGCGATCAAGCGCGAACTGGGCGAGCGCGCCAGCGTGCGCGTCGATGTCAACCAGTACTGGGACGAGTCACAGGCCATTCGCGCGTGCCAGGTGCTGGGCGACAACGGCATCGACTTGATCGAGCAGCCGATCTCGCGGGTCAACCGTGGCGGGCAGGTTCGCCTGAACCAGCGCAGCCCGGCGCCGATCATGGCTGACGAATCCATCGAAAGCGTCGAGGACGCCTTCAGCCTGGCCGCCGACGGTGCCGCCAGCATCTTCGCCTTGAAAATCGCCAAGAACGGCGGGCCACGTGCAGTGCTACGCACGGCGCAGATCGCCGAGGCAGCCGGCATCGCGCTGTACGGCGGGACCATGCTCGAAGGCACGATCGGCACTTTGGCTTCGGCCCATGCCTTCCTCACCCTGCGCCAGCTGACCTGGGGCACCGAGCTGTTCGGGCCGCTGTTGCTCACCGAAGAAATCGTCAACGAGCCGCCGCAGTACCGCGACTTCCAGCTGCACGTGCCGCGCACCCCAGGCCTTGGCCTGAGCTTGAACGAAACGCAGCTGGCGCGCTTCGCCCGCCGCTGATTGCAATTGGCGCAACACCTGTGGGGCGGGCTTGCCCCGCGAACATGAGCGCAGCCCGTGCCACCCACCGCGGGGCCTGCTTCGCGGGCAAGCCCGCGGCTACAAGGGCCGTGCCAGACCAACGATCCACGACCTCAGAGTAAGGAGAACCCCCATGCTGTTCCACGTGAAGATGACCGTGAAACTGCCGCCCGACATGGACCCGGCCAAGGCCACACAGCTGAAGGCCGACGAAAAGGAGCTGGCCCAGCGCCTGCAGCGCGAGGGCACCTGGCGCCACCTGTGGCGCATCGCTGGGCATTACGCCAACTACAGCGTGTTCGACGTGCCCAGCGTCGAGGCGCTGCACGACACGCTGATGCAGCTGCCGCTGTTCCCGTACATGGACATCGAGGTCGA
Source organism: Pseudomonas sp. P39-UII1 (assembly GCF_039672635.1). Classification (NCBI taxonomy): domain Bacteria; kingdom Pseudomonadati; phylum Pseudomonadota; class Gammaproteobacteria; order Pseudomonadales; family Pseudomonadaceae; genus Pseudomonas; species Pseudomonas sp. P39-UII1. The sequence continues at coordinate 11,894 of NZ_JBDFPP010000010.1, read as the reverse complement.
TGGCCTGTGCCGACACCCGTCGTCGATCCACGCCGACGACCGCTGAACCCAAGCCTTCTGCACAAGAACAAGACGAGGTAAGCCCCATGACCGTGAAGATTTCCCACACTGCCGACGCCCAGGCGTTCTTTGAGCAAGCCGCAGGTTTTGGCAACGACGCCGGCAACCCGCGCCTCAAGCGCATCATTCAGCGCGTGTTGCAGGACACTGCCCGCCTGATCGAAGACCTGGACATCAGCGAAGACGAGTTCTGGCACGCCGTCGACTACCTCAACCGTTTAGGTGGGCGTGGCGAGGCCGGGCTGCTGGTGGCGGGGCTTGGTATCGAGCACTTCCTCGACCTGCTGCAAGATGCCAAAGACGCCGAGGCCGGCCTCACCGGCGGCACCCCGCGCACCATCGAAGGGCCGCTGTACGTCGCCGGTGCGCCAATTGCGCAGGGCGAAGTGCGCATGGACGACGGCAGCGAGGAGGGCGTGGCCACGGTCATGTTCCTCGAAGGCCAGGTGCTCGACCCCCAAGGCCAGCCGCTGGCCGGCGCCACGGTCGACTTGTGGCACGCCAATACGCGTGGCACTTACTCGTTCTTCGACCAGAGCCAGTCCGCGTACAACCTGCGCCGGCGCATCGTCACCGATGCCGAAGGCCGCTACCGCGCCCGCTCGATCGTGCCGTCGGGCTATGGCTGCGACCCCCAAGGCCCGACCCAGGAATGCCTGGACCAGCTCGGCCGCCACGGCCAGCGCCCGGCGCATGTGCACTTCTTCATCTCGGCGCCGGGGCATCGGCACCTGACCACGCAGATCAACCTGTCCGGGGACAAATACCTGTGGGATGACTTCGCCTATGCCACCCGTGATGGGCTGGTGGGTGAGGTGGTGTTCCGTGACGGTGCCCAGGGCCGCTATGCCGAGCTGAAGTTCGACTTCCAGCTGCAAAAGGCCCAGGAAAGCACGGACGAGCAGCGCAGCGGGCGGCCTCGGGCCCTGCAGGAAGGCTGAGGTGCAATCGTCGGCACAGCTACAGCGCGGGCCTTGAATTCAACACGGTCTGGGTGGGGGCCGGCTTGCCGGCGATCAAGGGCAAAGCCCCTGCCATCCACTATCGTCGCCAGAGTGCGCGCCCCAGACGTTGCCAAGCGTTGTCACACAGCAGTGTTTGCACCACGGGCTGTTCGAGGGTTAGGTTTCCGTATTGCCCATTCAGGAAGCCTTCCCTTGGACTCCATCACCCAAGCCGTACTCGGCGCCGCCCTGCAGGGCACGGTGCTCGGCCGCATACAGGGCCGTCGCTCGCTCATCTACGGTGCGCTCCTTGGCACCGTGCCAGACCTCGACGTGGTTATCCGCTACGCCGACCCGGTATCGCAGATGACCTTCCACCGGGGGTTCTCGCACTCCATCTTCGTCCTCACCGGGTTGGCCCTGCTGCTGGCGTGGCTGGTCAACTGGCAAGGCCGCAGGCGCTGGCCCGACAAGGGCTACACCTTGCCCAGGCTGTTTCTGGCGTTCTGGCTGGTGCTGGTCACGCACCCGATTCTGGACGCATTCACGGTGTACGGCACCCAGCTGTTCTGGCCGCTGACCTTCACCCCGCTAAGCTGGGCCTCGGTATTCATCATCGACCCGGTGTACACCGTGCCACTGCTGGCTGCCGTGCTTTACGCCGCGCTCAAGGGCGTCAGCGGCAGAGCCGTGCGCCTGTTGAGCCTGGCGCTGGTATTCAGCACGGCCTACCTGGGCTTCGGCCTCGCCAGCCGCATGGCCGCCGAGCAGCGCTTCCAGGCTGCGCTGGACCAGCAGGGCATTGCCGTCAGCAGCGTGCGCGCGGTGCCGATCGCCTTCAACAGCCTGGTCTGGCGGGTGCTGGCGAAAACCCCCGAGGGCGATTATTACGAAGGCGTCAGCAGCACGTTCGACCGCGAACCCCCGGAAATGCAGCGCCTGCCACGCAACCTGCCGCTCGCCGAGGCCCTGGCCGACGCGCCGCTGCTGCAGCGCCTGCGCTGGTTTACCGATGACTGGCTGCGCTACGACGAAGTGAACGGTGCGCTGGTGGTCACCGACCTGCGCATGGGCATCCCGGGTAATTACACCTTCCGCTTCAACATGGCCCAACGCGACGCGCAGGGGCACTGGGTCGCCCACACGCCAACCGCGTGGCAGGGCGCCGGGGTGGGCTCGATGTTCAACAGCCACGACCTGGCGTTGATCTGGCGGCGCATCTTCGACCAGCAACCGCCGCTGCCGCTGGCCGCCTGGGCCAGCAAATATCTGGGCCAGGCCGCCGTGCCGGGGCGTTGAGGCGTGCGTTCGGCGGGGTTGGACCTGGTCAAGTGGACAGCCATCGTGACCATGGTCGCCGACCATCTGCGTTTTCTCTGGCCGGCAGCCGATGGGCTGTTCATCATCGGCCGGCTGGCGTTCCCGCTGTTCTGCCTGGCTATCGCGGTCAATGTCGCGCGCAGCCCACAGGGGCAGCTGTTCACCTGCGGCAACCTGCGCTACCTGGGCTGGATGCTGGCCTTCGCAGTGCTGTCCGAAGGGCCTTATCGCTGGCTGGACCCTGCCACGCAAACGCTCAGTGTAATCCCGACGCTGACGTTGGGGCTGCTGGCTGCCTGGGCTGTGTGGCACCCACAATTGCAGGCACGGTTGATCGGCCTGGGCGCCTTGTTGATCGCGACGCTGTTCAGTGCGCAGCTGATGTACGGCTTGCCGGGTGTACTGTTGCCTGCTGCCTGGCTTGTGGCGCGCAACCGCGGTGGTGTTGCCTGGCTGCTGCCGTGCCTGTTGGCGGTGGCCGGCAACCTGACCAACAGCTGGTTGCTCGAACACCTGACGGCACCCGTCACTGTGTTGACCATGATCGCCGCCTTGTTGGCCATCCCCCTCGGCTGCCTGCTGCTGCGGTGCGATGATCGGCCCGTGCCAGCCGTGGGCCGTTGGGGCTATCTGTTCTACCCGTTGCACTTGCTGATCATCAAAGGGCTGCAGGGGGTGCTGTGACTCTGCCCTTGCAATACGGCAAAACGCACCCATCTAAGCCGGTCTTCAGTACCGCAGGAGCCTTCCATGGAACCCAACCGCTTCGGCGACATCGCCGCCTTCGTCAGCGCCGCGAAGGCCGGCAGTTTCACCGCTGCAGCGGCAAGCCTGGGGCTGACGCGCTCGGCCGTGGGCAAGAGCATCGCCCGGCTGGAAGCGCGCATGGCGGTGCGCCTGCTCAACCGCACCACGCGCAAGTTGAGCCTGACCGACGAGGGCCTGGTGGCGTTCGAGCGCTGGCGGCAGATCCTCGACGACCTGGACGAGGTCGAAAGCACCATGGCCCAACGTCGCGGCAAACCGACCGGCACCTTGCGCCTGACCGCGCCGCTGTCGTTGGGCCAGCGCCATGTGTTGCCGATTCTCGATGGCTACCTCAAACAGTGGCCGGAGCTGCGCGCCGACATCCGTTTTACCGACCGTTTCGTCGACCTGGTGGAGGAGGGCGTGGACGTCGCCGTGCGTATCGGCGCGCCCAAGGAAGACTCGCAACTGCTTACCCGCACCGTGGCCTGGCAGCAGTTCGTCACCTGCGCCTCGCCCGACTACCTGCGCCAGCACGGTGTGCCGCAGGTGCCTGCAGACCTCTACGGGCATGACAAGATCGCCTTTCTGGCGGGTGAAAAATCCATGCCCTGGCGCTTTCATACGGCCGAAGGCCTGCACCTGTGCGAGGAACCCGGGCGGCTCAACATCGACAGTTCCGAAGCGATGCTGGATGGCGCGCGGGCAGGTTTCGGGCTGATTCACCTACCTACCTATATCACCGGCGACGACCTGCGCGCGGGCACCCTGGTGGAGGTATTGCACGCCTACAGGCCACCGGCAGACCCGATTCGTGTGGTGTACCCGAGCAAGCGCCACCTGTCCCCGCGGGTGCGCGGTTTCATCGACATGCTGGTCGCCACCTGGGAGCAGGGCGTGCCTTGGGAGCAGTGATTGGGGAATATCAGGCCCGAATGTAGGGCCTGAACCTGGGTTTATTCCTGGCGCTACAGGCTGGACACTGGCGTCACTGATAATCCCTTTGGAGACCCCATGACTGCTCTGTCCGTACTGGATCTGGTGATGATCGGCGAAGGCAAGACCTTTGCCGACGCGATCGAAGAGTCCCGCCAACTGGCCCGTCATGTCGAACAGCACGCCTACAGCCGTTACTGGATCGCCGAGCACCATGACATGCCCGGCATCGGCTCTGCCGCCACCTCGCTGGTGATCAACGAAATCGCCAATGCCACACGGCACATCCGCGTGGGTGCCGGCGGCATCATGCTGCCCAACCACGCGCCATTGGTGGTGGCCGAGCAGTTAGGTACCCTCGACACCCTCCACCCGGGCCGCATCGACCTTGGCCTGGGCCGTGCCCCCGGCACCTCGGGGCCGACCGTGCGTGCCTTGCGCGGCGCCACGCCCGAACGGGATTTCGCCCAGGACATCGCCGAGCTGCGCGACTACCTGGCCGACAATGGCAAGCGCCAGGTGCGTGGCGTGCCAGGCGCCCATGACGTGCCGGTGTGGATCCTCGGCTCCAGCCTGTTCGGCGCCGACCTTGCCGCCAAGCTGGGCTTGCCGTATGCCTTTGCCTCGCACTTCGCGCCGCGCTTTCTGCTGCAGGCCGTGGCCCATTACCGGGCGAACTTCCAACCGTCCGCGCAGCTGGCCAAGCCTTACGTGATGGTGGGCGTGAACCTGTTTGCCGCCGCCAGCGATGCCGAAGCCGATTACCATGCCAGCTCTCATCGGCAGTGGATGCTCGACCTGCACGTAGGGCGTTACGGCCTGCTGCCCAAACCGCAGGAAGGGTACGTTGAAAGCCTGCCAGCCCACGAACGTTCAGTGCTTGAGCAGGTGATGGCATGCACCATCGCCGGTGGGCCGGAGCGGGTGAGGGAAGGCCTGCGCTCGCTGATCCAGCAGACAGGCGCCGATGAACTGATGATCGATTGCCGGATCCATGACCCGCTGGCCCGTTTGCGCTCGCACGCCTATGCGGCGCAGGCATTGAGCGCGCTCGGGTAACAAGGCCTTGGGCAGGCAGGGTTGGCTGCGCTGACAAAAATGGCAGTGGCGCCTTTTCAATGTATGGCTGAAACTGTTAACGCCCGGGCCTTGTAAAGCGACAAGGTTCCCGTGACCTTCAACTCATGCAGCAAGCTGCCAGCGACCGAGGATTCAGCGCATGTCCAACAGACAGTCCGGAACTGTTAAATGGTTCAACGATGAGAAAGGCTTCGGCTTCATTACCCCGGATGGGGGTGGTGATGACCTGTTCGTGCACTTCAAGGCCATTGAGTCCGATGGCTTCAAGTCTTTGAAAGAAGGCCAGAAGGTCAGCTTTGTTGCCGAAAAAGGGCAAAAAGGCATGCAGGCCGCCCAAGTACGCGCGGAGTAAACCGGGGCGTAAATAAAAAGGGGCCGTGTTCGGCCCCTTTTCAGTTGCTGCGGTCCCGATCAGGCCTGCTGCAGGAACGGGTAATCGGTATACCCCTGCGGCCCGTTGGCGTAGTCGAATTGCGCGCGGTGCTCGTTCAAAGGGGCTTGGGCTTGCAGCCGCGCCACCAGATCCGGGTTGGCAATGAAGCTGCGGCCGAACGCGGCGGCGTCGATCAGGCCGCGCTGGATCAGGCCCTCAGCCTTCTCGGCGGTGTACGCGCCGGCTGCCACGATCACGCCGGGGTAGGCCGCCCGAATCGCCTCACGGAACGTGTCACGCAGCGGTTTGCCGCCTGCCCAGTCCGGCTCGGACAGGTGCAGATAGGCAAGGTTGCGCTTTGCCAGTTCCTGGATCAGGTACAAGCCTGCCGCTTCCTGGTCTTCGCCATTGTCCACGCCATTGAAGCCGCCCAGCGGGAAGATGCGGATCGCCACGCGGTCGGCGCTCCAGTTGGCAATCGCCGCGTCCACGGCCTCCAGCACGATGCGGGCGCGGTTTTCGACACTGCCGCCATAACGGTCTTCACGCTGGTTGGCGCTGGGGGTGAGGAACTGGTGCAGCAGGTAGCCGTGGGCGGCATGCAGCTCGATGAAGTCGAAGTTGGCCTCACGGGCATTCGCTGCCGCCTGGCCGAAGTCGGCGACGATGCCGGCGATTTCAGCTTCGCTCAATGCCCGCGGGGCAGAGGTTTGCTCACGCACCAGGTTGCCTTGCTCATCGCGCAAGGTGGTACGCGCTTCAGCGGGCAGGGCAGACGGTGCCACCGGGGCAGCGCCACCGGGTTGCAGCGATGTATGCGAGACCCGGCCGGTGTGCCAGACCTGCACGGCGCTGTGGCCGCCTGCGGCGTGGATGCCTTCGTTGACCAGGCGCCAGGCGGCGATCTGCTCGGCGCTGTGGATGCCGGGCGAGCCTGAATAGCCCTTGGCCTGGAAGGAAATCTGCGTGGCCTCGGTGATGATCAGCCCCGCGCTGGCACGCTGGGCGTAGTACTCGGCCATCATCGGCGTCGGCACATCGCCGGGTTCCCGGCTGCGCAGGCGGGTGAGAGGGGCCATGAACACCCGGTTGGGCAGTGTCAGTGGGCCGATCTGCAGGGGTTGGAAGAGTTTCATTACCGCTCCAAAGGTGGAAAACCAATGGCGCGCACGATACCGGGATGATTGGGGAAAGGGGGGACCGGCACCCCGGCGGTGGGCTCCCCAATGGAAATCGGTTTGCCCGTGCCGGCCGCTTCGCGGGTTTACCCGCGAGCCAGTCGCCCACTGACAAAATGCGCCACATCATTGAACCCGGGCGTCGACGCATGCCCCGGCGTCACCAGCGAGTCGATGAACGCCTCATCGTCGGCGGTGATCTGCACCGCCAGCGCCCCGGCATAGGTGTCCCACTGCGCCTCGGTGCGCGGCCCGACGATCGCCGAGCTGACCAACTGGTTGTTGAGTACCCAGGCAATCGCGAACTCGACCATGCCCACGCCCTTGGCCTCGACATACGCCTGGATCTGCCGGGCGATGCTCAGTGACTCCTGGCGCCATTCCACTTCGAGGATGCGCTTGTCCTGGCGCGCGGCGCGGCTGCCGGCTTCAGGCTCGGCGCCGGGGGCGTACTTGCCGCTGAGCACGCCACGGGCCAGCGGGCTGAACGGCACCACGCCCAGGCCATGGTAGGCCGCTGCAGTCAACTGCTCAGGCTCGGCCTGGCGGTTGACGATGTTGTACAGCGGCTGGCTGACCACCGGCTTGGCCACCCCCAGGCGCTCGGCCAGGTTGCAGATTTCGGCGATGCGCCAGCCGCGGTAGTTGGATACGCCCCAGTAGCGGATCTTGCCCTGCTGCAGCAGGTCGCCGATGGCCCGCACCGTCTCCTCCAGCGGCACCTTGTGGTCCTCGCGGTGCAGGTAGTAGATGTCCAGGTAGTCCAGCCCCATGCGCGTCAGCGTGGCGTCAATGCCATTGAAAATGTGCTTGCGCGACAGCCCGCTGCGGTTGGGCAGGCCATCGGCCGGGCCCATGCCGACTTTCGAGGCGACGATCCAGTCCTGCCGGTGGCGCGCCACCGCTTCGCCGACGATTTCCTCGGAACGGCCAGCGTTGTACACGTCGGCGGTGTCGATGAAGTTGATGCCCTGGTCCCAGGCCTTGTCGATGATCCGCAGTGCATCCTCGGTGCTGGTCTGCTCACCGAACATCATGCTGCCCAGGGTGAGCGCGGAGACTTGCAGGCCGCTGTGGCCGAGGGGGCGGTAGATCATGCCGGGTGTCCTTGAAAGGGAATGATCCGCCTGTTTTACACAGAACCGGCCGGCATTGAAAGGCCGCAGGCCAGGCTGGCACACCTGTGTCATACCTGCAGCGGGTGTTTCGCCCGTGCGCCATTGCCTACCGGCCGGGGCTTTACCGCACGTAGGGCTTCAGGCGCTCTAGCATGGGCTGTTCGAAGGTGGGCTGCGCCTGTGGCACAGCCGTTGCTCTGTCTGTTGACGATGCCCGTTGCGGTGTCGCCATAACAAGAACGGAGAACCGAGCATGAACCAGACAGGCCCGCACCGCCGGCCCCTGCCACACATCCTCAGCTGCCTGGCCCTGAGCCTGGCGTGCAGCGCAGGTGCCTTTGCTGCCGAAGTCGATGGCCAGCGCATCATCAATGCCGACCAGGAGCCCGGCAACTGGATGAGCCACGGCCGTACCTATGACGAGCAGCGCCACAGCCCGCTGAAGGCGATAAACCAGGGCAACGTCAACCAGCTCGGCCTGGCCTGGAGCTACAAGCTGGACCTGGACCGTGGCGTCGAGGCCACGCCGATCGTGGTCGATGGGGTGATGTACACCACCGGGCCGTTCTCGGTCGTGTATGCCCTGGACGCGCGCAACGGCAAGCTGTTGTGGAAGTACGACCCGCAGTCCGACCGCAACCGCGCTGGCGAAGCCTGTTGCGACGCGGTCAACCGCGGTGTGGCGGTGTGGCAGGGCAAAGTCTACGTTGGCGTGCTCGATGGCCGCCTGGAGGCCATCGACGCCAAGACCGGCAAGCGCGTGTGGTCGGTGGACACCCGCGATGATGACAAACGCAGCTACACCATCACCGGCGCGCCGCGGGTGGTCAACGGCAAGGTGGTGATCGGCAACGGCGGCGCCGAGTTCGGGGTACGCGGCTATGTGACCGCCTACGATGCCGAAACCGGCAAGCAGGCCTGGCGGTTCTTCACCGTGCCCGGCGACCCCAAGCTGCCGCCCGAAAACAAGGCCATGGAAATCGCCAGCAAGACCTGGCATGGCGACGCCTACGTGGAGTGGGGTGGCGGTGGCACGGCCTGGGATTCGTTCGCCTACGACCCCGAGCTGAACCTGTTGTACATCGGCGTGGGCAATGGCTCGATGTGGGACCCGAAATGGCGCAGCCAGGCCAAGGGCGACAACCTGTTCCTGTCATCGATCGTGGCGGTCAATGCCGACACCGGCGAATACGCCTGGCACTACCAGACCACGCCGGGCGATGCCTGGGACTTCACCGCCACCCAGCACATGATCCTCGCCGAGCTGCCCATCGACGGCAAACAACGCAAGGTGCTGATGCAAGCACCCAAGAACGGCTTTTTCTACGTGCTCGACCGGGCGACCGGCGAGTTGCTCTCGGCGAAGAACATCGTGCCGGTTAACTGGGCCAAGGGCATCGACATGAAGACCGGCCGGCCAATCCTCGACGACGAGGCAGCGGCCTACTGGAAGGACGGCAAGCGCAAGCTGGTGACCCCGGCATTCTGGGGCGCCCACGACTGGCACCCGATGTCCTACAACCCCGAGACGGGCCTTGTGTACATCCCGGCGCACATCATGTCGGCGTACTACGAGCACATTCCCGAAGCGCCGAAGCGCAACCCGTTCAAGAGCGTGTACCAGCTGGGGCTGCGCACCGGCATGATGCCCGAAGGCGCCGATGGCTTGCTGGAGATGGCCAAGGGCTGGTCCGGCAAGCTGATCGCCTGGGACCCGGTCAAGCAGGCGCCGGCCTGGGAAGTGCCGTACATCACCATCTTCAACGGCGGCACCCTGAGCACTGCCGGCAACCTGGTGTTCGAAGGCAGCGCCGATGGCCGGGTGATCGCCTATGCCGCCGACTCGGGCAAGAAGCTCTGGGAGTCGCCAGCGGCCAGTGGGGTGATGGCCGCGCCGATCACCTATTCGGTGGATGGCGAGCAGTACGTGACCTTCATGGCAGGCTGGGGCGGTGCGTTCTCCACCTTTGCCGGGGCGCTGTCGCTGCGCGCTGGCGTGCAGCCGTTCTCCCAGGTGCTGACCTACAAGCTCGGCGGCACCGCCACGTTGCGTGAGCCCGCGCCACCCGCCAATGCGCCGGAACCACCCGCGCTGACCGCCGATGCGCAAACGGTCGCAGCCGGCGCTGCCCTGTACGACGGCAACTGCTCGCAATGCCACGGCATCCATGCCGTCAGCGGCGGCGTGCTGCCTGACCTGCGCAAGCTCACCGCAGAAAAACACCAGATGTTCCTCGGCATCCTTTATGGCGGCCGAGTGCCGGACGGCATGCCCTCGTTTGCCGACAACCTCAAACCCGAGCAGGTCGAGCAGGTGCACCAATACCTGATCAAGCGCGCCCATGACCTGAAGGCTGAAGGCAATACCTGGCAGCAGTTCAGCGCCAAGCCTGCCGCGCACTCGCCGCTGGCTGACAACCACCCACAGGAGTGAAAACGAGCATGACTGACACCACCTACCAGAACTTCATCGACAACGCCTTCGTCCCCAGCGAAGCACTGATCGAGGTCTATAACCCGGCCAATGGGCAATTGCTGGGGCGGGTGCCGGAGTCGCCGGCCGAACAGGTCGAGCGCGCCATCGCCGCAGCGCGCAAGGCGCAAAAGGGCTGGGCCGCGAAGGCCGCCATCGAGCGGGCCGGTTACCTGCGCCAGATCGCCAGCAAGGTGCGCGCCAATGCCGACCGCCTGGCCCGCATCATCACCCAGGAGGGCGGCAAGGTGCCGGCCCTGGCCCTGGTCGAGGTCAACTTTACCGCCGATTACCTGGATTACATGGCCGAGTGGGCGCGGCGCCTGGAAGGTGAGGTGCTGAGCAGCGATCGCGCCAGCGAGCATATCTTCCTGCTGCGCAAGCCGCTGGGCGTGGTGGCGGGCATTCTGCCGTGGAATTTCCCGTTCTTTCTCATCGCCCGCAAGATGGCGCCGGCGCTGCTTACCGGTAATACCATCGTGATCAAGCCCAGCGAGGAAACCCCGATCAACTGCTACGCGTTCGCCCAACTGGTGGCCGAAACCGACCTGCCGGCGGGGGTGTTCAACGTGGTCGGCGGCAAGGGAGCGAGCGTAGGGCATGGGCTGTCCAGCCACGCAGGCATCGACCTGGTGAGCTTTACCGGCAGCGTCGCCACCGGCGCGCGGATCATGGCCGCGGCGGCGCCGAACATCACCAAGCTCAACCTTGAGCTGGGCGGCAAGGCGCCGGCAATCGTGCTGGCTGACGCCGACCTGGACCTGGCCGTGAAGGCAATCGTCGCTTCGCGGGTGATCAACACCGGCCAGGTGTGCAACTGTGCCGAGCGGGTGTACGTGGAGCGCAAGGTGGCCGACGCCTTCGTCGACAAGGTGGCCCAGGCCATGGCCGCCACCCGTTATGGCGACCCGTCGCGCCAGGCCGACCTGGACATGGGGCCGCTGATCAACCAGGCAGGGCTCGACAAGGTGGCGCAGATGGTGCGCACGGCGGTCGGGCAGGGCGCCCAACTGGTGACCGGCGGGCAGGTGGCCGACCTCGGTGCCGGGTTCCATTACCAGCCAACCGTGCTGGCCGGCTGTGCGGCGGGCATGGAGATCATGCGCAAGGAAATCTTCGGCCCGGTGCTGCCGATTCAAGTGGTGGACGACCTGGACGAGGCGATCGCCTTGGCCAATGACAGCGAGTACGGCTTGACCTCGTCGCTCTACACCCGTGACCTGAACGCGGCGCTGAAGGCCTGCCGCGAAATAGACTTTGGCGAGACCTACATCAACCGCGAGAATTTCGAGGCCATGCAGGGCTTCCACGCCGGGGCGCGCAAATCCGGGGTCGGCGGGGCGGATGGCAAGCACGGGTTGTATGAGTACACGCGCACGCAGGTGGTGTATATCCAGGGGTAACCATTGGTTTAGCAGGGACTTGTGGGAGCGGGCTTGCCCCGCGAACCAGGGCGCAGCCCTGGCCATGCATTTTGAATTGACGGGGATCCTGTAGGAGCGGCTTCAGCCGCGAACACCGGCGAAGCCGGTGCCATTCACCGCGGCGCCTGCTTCGCGGCTGAAGCCGCTCCTTGTATCTCGACTTTCGCCTCCCAAGAGGCGAAAGTTCTCGACTGATCATCGAGGGAAGGTCTTGAAGCGGAGCCGCTCCTAGGGCATCGAG